>NZ_JBNPTX010000015.1:0-207581 GCF_051167875.1 Bradyrhizobium sp. HKCCYLRH3097 | reverse complement strand
GCGGTGGCGACGGCGCGCTGCGACAGCTGTCACAACGGCTCCTTCACCGGCCAGGGCACCAAGGGCGCCATGGGCACCGCGTCGTATCCGAACCACGTCGCCACCGGTGGCGCCGACTGCGTCAGCTGTCACGCCAAGGCGGCCAGCGGCGGATATGTGAGCTGGGGCGGCGCGGCGTTCACCCACTCCGCGGCCAACACCAATTGCTCCGCCTGCCACAATGGTTCGAGCGCGAAAGGCCTGACCACCCCGCCGCATATTCCGGTGACGGGCGTGCAGTGCTCGAACTGCCACAGCAACACGGCGGCGAGCTTCGCGACCTACACGATGAGCCATGCTGCCGTGCATGCCACGCGCTGCGACAGCTGTCACAACGGCTCGTATCGCAGCCAGGGCCGCAGAGGTGCGCAGGGGCCGGATCACAGCGCCAAGACGCAGGATTGCGGATGCTGCCACGTGCGCGCCGCCGCCAACTTCTCCACCTGGGACGACGACCCGCAGAAGCCGGCAGCAGGCTGCTCCACGACGGCGCGGTCGGTGGTTCCGGCTCAGGCCCCGGCCGTCAAGGCGGTGACGCCGGCCTCGACCGCCAACCGCACGATGACGGCAGCAACGAATCCCGATGCAGCACCCGGTACCAGCGCCGCACCGGCTGCATCTCAGGCCGCTGCTGCGGCCGGCGCTGCCGCCAAGCCCGCTGCGCCATCCAGTTCGACGCTCCTGTTCAGCAGCAAGCCGCTGGCGAACACGGCTGCGACGTCGACGGCTCCGACAGCGGGGTCCGAAGCAGGGGCCTCCGCCAGTTCGTCCGGTTCCTCCAAGCCCGACAGTTCGGTCAAAGCTGGCGGCGCGACGACGTCCGTGCCGCAACCGTTGAGCACGCCGTCCCGAATGACATCCGCGACATCACCACTCTCGCCGAACGATCCCCGCGGCAGGCTCTTGCCCCCGACCGATACTGGTAGCGACTCGCCGGAAGCGAAGAATGCCGGTCGGCTTCCGTCGCTGCTGCCGACGTTCAATCCAAGGGCAGGGCTTGCCGGATCGAGCACCACGGAGGCCGGCTCCAGATTCAATCACATGACGGCGCAAGGGCCATGCGCATCCTGCCATAACGGAATGACCGCGCCTGGCAAGCCGCCGAAGCACGTCGCAACCGCTGCGCCATGTGAGACCTGTCACAAGAGCACGACGACGTTCAGCGGCGCCCGGTTCAGCCATACTGGAACGACAGCGGCCTGCGCGAGCTGTCACACCGGCATGGCCGCGACCGGCAAGCCGCCGAAGCACGTCGCAACCACCGCGCCGTGCGAGACCTGCCACAAGAGCACGACGACGTTCAGCGGCGCCCGGTTCAGCCACACCGGCACGACGGCGGCCTGCGCGAGCTGCCACAACGGCATGGCCGCGACGGGCAAGCCGCAGAAGCACGTCACGACGAATGCGCCGTGCGAGACCTGCCACAAGAGCACGACGACGTTCAGCGGCGCCCGGTTCAGCCACACCGGCACGACGGCGGCCTGCGCGAGCTGCCACAACGGCATGGCCGCGACGGGCAAGCCGCAGAAGCACGTCACGACGAATGCGCCGTGCGAGACCTGCCACAAGAGCACGACGACGTTCAGCGGTGCCCGGTTCAGCCACACCGGCACGATGGCGGCCTGCGCGAGCTGTCACAACGGCATGGCCGCGACCGGCAAGCCGCAGAAGCACGTGGTCACCAGCGCGCCATGCGAGAGCTGCCACAAGAACACCGTGTCGTTCTCGGGCGCGCGGATGGATCACACCAGCCTGACTGCGCCGTGCGCCAGCTGCCACAACGGCTCCAATGCCACCGGCAAGTCGCCGAAGCACTTCGTGACCAACGTCCCCTGCGAGAGCTGCCACCGGACGGTGAGCTGGAGCTCGGTCAATTACCGGCATATGTCGGCAAGCTATCCGAACCATAGCGCCGCCATTGGCTGCACCGCCTGCCACAGCGGCAATTCGCAAGCCGTCGTGTTCAAGTTCGCGGCCTACAAGCCCGACTGCGCCGCCTGCCACGCCAGTGATTTCCGCCCGCAGCAGCACGCCAAGCTCGTGAAGCCGGCGCCGATGGACTACACCGTCGCCGAGCTCAAGGACTGCACCGGCGCATGCCATATCTATGCTGACAAATCGCAGACCACCATCATCACCCGCCGCCAGCGGCAGCACCGGGTCAATGGAGGCGGCTGGTGATGCGCGGCTGCTTCGGACAAGCAGCGGCGGCGAGGTCGGCGGGATGCCTGATCAGTCTGCTGGCCGGCTTGCTCGCAATCCTGCTCGACGGAGCCTTTGGCGTCGCACCGGCCCAGCCGGTCATCGATCAGTTCGTCGCCAATGCAAATGCCACGACGATCGGAAACTGCAGCCTTCTGCGGGTCAACTTTCACGTTCGTGTCCGCTACACCGGGCATTTCCCGCTCGACCAGGGCAGCCAGCTCAGCGTCTCGCTGCAATTGGTCGATCGGGACGCAATCATGGCGCGCCGCCTGGTCAGGCGCGAAGGCGTGCGTGTCGACAACGCCCAGGGCTCCGGCATCCAGGACGTCTATCTGACGCTCGATCAGAACAGGGGACCGATCCTCGTCGTCCAGTTTGCCGGCGAGTTCAGCTATCAGATCGTCCAATCCGGCAGCTTCGAGCAGGTGGCGATCGTGGTGGCCCGAAAGGGTCCGGTGTCGGCGTGCAAGGTGAAAGCCCTGGTGCCGAGCGTAGCCGCTCCGGATGCGCCGAAACCGGTTGCGATCCCCGGCACGGCGGCGTCGGTCCGCAACGACAATCGCACGATGCAGCAGGCGTCCGCGGCGGACATCCGGTTTGCGGAGGCCTCGATGGACGAGGCTCGCGCGTCGATCAAGAAAGGCAATTTCAGCGCCGCGATGGATCTCCTGCGAAAGGTGCTGAAACTCCCCGAGAACGGCTCGAGCGCCGAGGCGCAGGAGCTGCTCGGCGTGGCGCGGCAGAAGGCTGGCCAGACGGCTGCCGCGCAGGCGGAGTATGAAGACTATCTGCGCCGCTATCCGAGCGGCGAGGGTGCCGAGCGGGTGAGGCAGCGGCTCGCTGCGCTTCTCACCGCGACCAGCAGCGCACCGGCGCGGCCGCGCGACATGTCTTCTGTCACGCCCGAGGGCGGAGACATGGGGACAGGCATGCCGACCAAGGCGGCAGGGCCGAACGGCGACACCCGCTGGTCGATGTCGGGCAGCCTCTCGACCACCTTCATCACGAACGACACGACCAGCGCCGTCAAGGACAGGGCGATTGCGCCGAACCCGAATGCGGATCCCGACGCGCACCGGGTGCATCAGAACACGCTGCTGACCAATTTCGACTTTCTCGGCACCGCCGACAACGATCGCATCAGGACCAAGTTCAGGCTGGCGTTCACCCATGAGCGCCAGTTCGATACCGGAAACGACAAATACGGCGTCTCGACCGCCCAGGTTGACTACACGCTGAAGGAGGCCGACGTGACGCTGCGCGTCGGACGGCAGTCCCGCAACACCGGCGGCGTGATCGGCCGCTTCGACGGCGCGGTGCTGAGCTGGCAGAAGAGCCCCGGGCTGCGCCTGAACGTGCTCGCAGGCTCGCCGAACTGGAGCCGTTTCGACGCACCGTTCAAGGATGGCAAGACGCTCTATGGCGCGAGCATCGACTTCGGCAAGATCCTGGGCGGCCTTGAGACCACGGTCTATCTGATCACGCAATACGACCGCAACATCGTCGACCGCCAGGCCATCGGAGCCGAATTCCGCTATTTCGACACCAACAAGTCGCTGCTCGGCCTGATCGACTACGACACGCATTTCCGTGCGCTCAATGCGGCCGTATTCTCCGGAACCTATACGTTCGAGGACAAGTCGGTCGTCAACGCCTCGTTCGATTATCGAAGGGTGCCATTTCTCTCGACGTGGAATGCGCTGCAGGGGCAGCCGTTCCTCACGCTCTACGACATGATGAAGTTCAATACGGCCGGCGAGATCAGGCAACTCGCGATCGACCGCACGCCGACGTTCCAGTCGGCGATGGTGAGCTATTCGCGGCCCCTGAACGAGACCTGGCAGGTCGCGGCCGATGCCACGGTGACCAATCTGACCGGCACGCTGCCCTCCGGAGGCGTCGACGGCACGCCGGCGAGCGGTCTCGAATATTATCTGTCGGCTCAACTGACCGGGAACGGCATCATCAAGCCGGGCGATCTGTTCATGGGCGCGCTGCGGTACGCGAGCCTGGCGGATTCGAAGTTCTACGTGCTCGATCTCGCCACGCGCTATCCGATCACGCCGGATCTCGCCATCAGCCCGCGGCTGCGGGCGGGGTACAGGTCCGGGACGAAGACCGACTTGAAGGAGTACACGATTCTGCCGTCGCTGCTGGTCAGCTATCTCTGGTCGAAGGAGATCAGCCTGGAAACGGAGATCGGCTACCGGTTCGTCGACAGCACGCTGGCCAACGTCAAGACGACGACCAAGGACTTGTTCGCGACGGTCACGTTGCGGCGCGATTTCAACGCCGACGGTGTCACGAAGTGCAACGCCTCGATTGTCAGTTGCGCCTGGGCCAGGCCTGCGGCGCTGCAGGGCGGCCAGGGGGCGGGCTCGGGCGATATGCCGCTGCGGTCGCGCGCGTCGATCCTGCCGTCCTACATGCTGGAGACCGGAGTGCGCTACTGGTTCAGCTCCGGGCAGAATCGATACCGCTATTTCGCCGATCAGGCTGCGACGCTTCAGGTCTCCCGGCTCGCCTATGGCGGCATGACCGGGCACAGCGGCGAGATGTTCTTCAGGGTCGATGCGCTCGACGGCCCGTTCACCAACATGTTTCTGAAGGGCTATTTCGGAGCGGGCAAGATCAGCTCGGGCACGCTCGTCGACGAGGACTTTGCGCCCTTCGTCAATCCGTCGTCCAAGACCGTCAGCAGCGTGGGCGGGCGGCTGCAATACGCAAATCTCGATGTCGGTTTCAACCTGCTGGAGACGGACCGCTTCCGGCTCGGCGCCTTCGTCGGCTATCAATATTGGACAGAAACGGTCGACGCGCGGGGCTGCACCCAGGTGGGTGGCAATCCGACGATCTGCAGTCCGGCGCTTGGGGCAGGCGTGAAGGTTGTGACCGAGCAGGATCGCTGGCATAGCGGACGGGCCGGTGTCTCACTCGACACGCGGCTGTCGGACCGGCTGAGCTGGCAGGCGGAGGCCGCCTATGTCTGGACTTCGCAGAATGCGATCGACACGCACTATTTCACCTTCGGGCGCGATCCCGCCTCGGGACAAGGATCCGGATTCCAGGCCGAGACCGTGCTGAACTACCAGTTGACCGACAATTTCCGCATCGGCATCGGTGGGCGCTGGTGGCATCTCAGCACCAATGCGGTCGATTCGTTCAATCAGGTGCTGCGATATACGACGGAGCGTTATGGCGTGTTTCTCCAGGGCTCCTACCAGTTCAATCGGGCAAGATAGTCTGCTGGAGTCGTCCAATCATGAACTACCAGATGCGGCCGTTCGGCCTTCTCCCTGAATATGACGCGATGTTCCGCGGTGCATTGGATCGACTGCATCAGGAACGGCGCTACCGTGTCTTTGCGGACCTCGAACGCCTGGCGGGGCGCTATCCGTATGCGATCTGGCATTCGGAGGAAGGCAAGCGTGAGGTCGTGATCTGGTGCTCCAACGACTATCTGGGCATGAGCCAGCACCCGAATGTCATAGGAGCCATGATCGATGCCGCAGCGCGCATGGGCACAGGCGCGGGCGGCACCCGTAACATCGCGGGAACGAACCATCCGCTCGTCGCCCTCGAGCAGGAGCTGGCTGATCTCCACGGCAAGGAAGCCGCGCTGGTGTTTACCTCCGGCTACGTCTCCAACGAGGCGGGGATATCGACGATCGCCAAGCTGCTGCCTGGGTGTTTGCTGCTTTCCGACGAGCTGAACCACAACTCCATGATCGAGGGGGTTCGCAAGGCCGGTGCTGAGAAGCAGATCTGGCAGCACAATGATCCTGAGCATCTCGAACGGCTGCTGCGGGCGGCAGATCCCGAAAGGCCCAAGCTCATCGTGTGCGAGAGCCTGTACTCGATGGACGGGGATGTCGCGCCTCTGCATCGAATTTGTGACTTGGCCGAGCGCTACGGCGCTCTGACCTATGTCGACGAGGTGCACGCGGTCGGGATGTATGGCCCGCGCGGCGGCGGCATAGCTGAGCGCGACGGGGTCATGGAAAGGATCGACATTGTTGAGGGCACGCTGGCAAAGGCCTATGGCTGTCTCGGCGGCTATCTTGCGGCTGGGGCGAACCTGATCGATGCGGTGCGCTCCTACGCCCCCGGTTTCATCTTCACGACGGCATTGCCGCCTCCGGTCTGCGCAGCCGCGACCGCTGCAATCCGGCATCTGAAAGCCTCGACAGCGGAGCGCGTCCGGCATCAGGATCGCGCAGCGCGATTAAAGTCGGTCCTGACGGCAGCAGACCTGCCGGTGATGCCGAGCGAGAGCCATATCGTGCCGGTGCATGTCGGCGATCCCGAGAAGTGCAGGGCGGCTTCGGACCTGCTGATGTCGGAGCATGGCATCTACATCCAGCCGATCAATTACCCCACTGTCCGGCGAGGACTGGAACGCCTGCGTCTTACCCCGACGCCCTATCACGACGACGCGCTCATGGACCAACTGGTCCATGCGATGATGAAGGTGTGGGACAGACTCCATCTCTGTTACCGCCGGGAGAGCGGTCTCACGCGTGGGCATGAAGCGCCATAGCGCTGCCGGCGAAAGATTGGATCAGAAATCGGCGTCCGGCCGGTGTGCGGAAAGGCGGTCGTGCTTCAGCCACTGAACGAACGCACGTGTTCTCCCTCTCCGAGCGCACCATCCAACCTCTCCCTCCTTTCCAGTCCGTTTCCGATCTGTGTGCGGATGGCCGTGTCCAGCGACGAGCCCGAGCTGTCCGACGGCCCATGTCAGGCATCCGGCCGGATCAGCGCCAGGCCCGAGTCCGGATCGTGAAACTTGCGCAGATGCGCCGGCGTTTCGCTGATGATGATCTCGAGGGTCGGGCGGATGGCCCGACCTCATATAGGCGTAACCACCGAAGAAGTCCTCACCCTTGTCCTGCACGCCGATTTGATCGTGCCCGCGATGGTTGCGCTGAATTTGACTTCCACGAAGTGGTCATCGGATCGTTGTCTTCCGCGCAATTATGCTAGGGAATGCAGCCAGAATCGGAGCGGCCCTCACCACAGCCGGAGATAGAATTGCGGCTGTCAGCCTGAATGAGAATCAACTACTTTAACGACGCAACCTGGACCATATGCAGCAATGAACCGTCGCGAGCGCCGAGCTTCACCCGCTAAAGTGAAGCTCCAACCTGTCAAGCCCGATGGTGCCGCGCTCTTCTATGACGCTGCTTTGCGCGATGTCGCCGATGGCCGACATGCGGATGCCGAACGGTGTTGCCATATGGCGCTTGCGATCGACGGAGGGCATGCGCCGACCCTCAACTTGCTGGGCATCCTTGCCCTGCAGGGGCAGCAGTATGAAGCTGCATTGCAGTGGGTATCCCGCGCGCTCCAGCAGGATGTTCAGCCGCAGTACTTCCTGAGTCTTGGCACGGTGCTGCAGGTCTTGGGACGCTCGGATGAGGTGCTGAAGGTCGTCGACAAGGCGACGGCGCTCGGTCTCGAAAGCGCCGATCTGTGGATGCTGAGGGGGAATGCCCTCGTCAACCTGCAGCAGCTCGCCGACGCCGTGTCGAGCTTCCAACGTGTGCTGGAGCTGAATTCCAGGCATTGGGATGCCGCCAACCAGTGCGGCATCACGCTTCAACGGCTGGGGCGGATCGACGACGCGCTTACCTATCTCGATCTGAGCGACGTCTTGCGGCCCAACCATGTCCCGACACTCTTGATGCGTGGCGCGCTTCTGAACGGCTTGAAGCGCTTCGACGAGGCCCTGACGATCTGCCAGCGAGCTCACGCCATCGAACCGGAAAACTCCGACATCTGTGTCAAGACCGGCATCGTGTTGCGGACGATGTGCCGAGACGAGGACGCGTTGGAATGGTTCGAGCGAGCCCTGGCTCTGCAGCCGGGTTCAAGGGATGCGCTGCACGACAAGGCCTCCGTGCTGACGAAGCTCCGTCGGTTCGACGAGGCGTTCGAGATCTACAGGCAGTTGAAGGGGGCCGATCCGAGAGACGCGCTGGCCGATCTTGGAACGGCTCATTTGAACCTGTTGTTGGGAAATCTCGACGCGGGCTGGTCTGGCCGGGAGGCCCGTTGGAGCCTGCCGAGCTCTTATCCGCGCTTCCGGCGACCCATGTGGCTCGGCCAGGATGGCATCGCGGGACAAACCATCGTCATCGCCGCCGATGAAGGACTGGGCGATACGATCCAGTTTGTCCGCTACGTGCCGATGGTCGCAGCGTTGGGCGCGCGCGTCATCCTTGCCGTTCAAAAGCCGTTGCTTCCACTGTTGTCGAACATGCCAGGCATTTCGCAATGTATTCCGGTCTCGGAGGCCGCCGACCTTGCGGGGGTGGATGTCCATTGTCCGATCATGAGCCTGCCGTTTGCCTTTCGGACGACACTGGCCACGATTCCAGCGCCGGTGTCCTATTTGCCGGCGCCTGATCCGGATCGGATCCAACTCTGGCAGGAGCGCCTTGGCACGCCCGAGAAATTGCGCGTCGGCCTGGTCTGGTCAGGCAACCCCAATCATCTCGACGACCACAATCGCTCCATCCCGTTGCGCACGTTGTCCCGCCTGCTCGGCGCGGATGCGGCGTTTGTCAGCCTGCAGAAGGAGCCGAAGGCCGAAGACAAGGCCGTGCTCCAGGAGACGAGCGGGATCGTGGACCTGACGGGTCAACTTGCCGATTTCGCCGATACCGCCGCGCTGATCTCATGTCTGGATCTCGTGATCACGGTCGATACCAGTGTCGCTCATCTCTCCGGCGCGCTTGGCTGTCCGACCTGGACGCTTCTGTCGTACACGCCGGACTATCGCTGGCTGCTCGATCGTGACGACAGCGTCTGGTATCCGCGCATGCGCCTGTTCCGTCAGCGCGAAAGGCGCGATTGGGGCGAAGTCATCGATCAGGTCGGAGATGCGCTTCACGAACTGGTTGGGGCGAGGGCGCCGTCCCCGCCGGTCTCGAGCGATGCGATCGCGTGATCCGTCGCCGCTTCAATTCGACGGCTGGCGGCTTGCCGTCAGCTGCTGCCGGTAACGTTCGGCGTCCCAGTTGAGCAGCAACTGCTCGTGCTGAGACGAGAGATAGCCGATATCGGCCGATAACGGCAGGCGGCTGGTCACGAGCGCGAGGCAGCTCAGCATGGCCTCGGCGCCCGGGCTGGCGTCGCTGCGGATGAGGGCGCCGAGACCCGGCGCGAGGGCCGCGACGGGCGCGGGCAGGCGGCTCGCGTCCGCCCGTGCGAGCAGCGTGGCGAGGCCGCCGGCGCTCTCGATCGTCGGCAGGCCCGGGCCGAGAAACACGACGTGGTCCGGATACAACGAGCCGCCGGTCGCGATGGCGCGGCTGAAAGGATCGGTGGCGATGCCGTGGCTACCAGCATCGTGCGGCAGGCGATAGGCGGTGCCGGCGCACAGACGGCGCAAGGCCGCGGCGTCGGCAGCGGGCGCCGGGCGCACCGGCAGCGCCAGCCTGCGCTCGACGTCATGGACCAGCGCCTCGGCCTGATCGCAGCTTTCGGCACCGACGACGAGGCCGTGATTGCCGAGGATCAGCACGTCGATGCGGTCGCGCGCGACGATGGTGCTTACTGCGCGCGCCAGCGGCAGTCCGGGATGAAAGTAGTCGAGATGGCGCCAGGCGAGCCCATCCAGCCGCGCTGCAAATTCATCGCGCGCATCGCGCCGCGCCGCCCAGGCGATGGTGTTGACGGCATGCACGTGTAGCACGACCCGGTGCGGCAGCAGCCCATGCAGCGCGGTCTCGATCGAGGCGCGCAGGGGGCCGGGAGCGGCCAGCGGAATGCGCTCGTCATCAGCGGCGAGCGCATCGCGCGCCGCAGGCAGGAGAACAGGCACGAAGATGTCCTTCGCGTCGGCGTCGGCAAGCCAGGTGCCGGACGCCTTCACCCACAGCACATCATCCTGCTTGAGCGAGGAGTTGCCGCCGGCGCCTTGCACCAGCTCGATGTTGCGGCCGACCCGCGCCGACATCCGGCGCAAATCATCAAGCTCGGCAGGCTCGCGCATTTCGCGTCTCCTTCTCACCACACCAGGTGCTGCATCGTCCAATTCGGCATGCGGCCGGGCGAAGCTGCGAGCTTGCGCGTTGCCGCAGCGAGGTCGGGCGCACCGGCCAGCGTCGTGCGATGCACGCCATCGCCGAGCAGCAGGCTCTGCAGGCCTGCAGCGCGGGCGCCGGCGACGTCATGGTCGAGCGAGTCGCCGATCATCAGCACGCGGTGCGGGTCCGGATCGCCGAGCTGCTCCAGCGCCGCCGCGAAGATCGGCGCATGCGGCTTGCCGACGAAGCTCACCGGGCCGCCGAGCCACTCATAGGCGCGCGCCAGCGTGCCGGGCGCCGGCACGAGGCCGGCCGCACCGAACATCATCAGGTCGGGATTGGCGCAGATCATCGGCACGCCCCGCGCGGCCGCGCCGGTGAATCGATCGCGCCAGAGGTCGGGCTCGGCGAGGTCGTCATCGAGGCCGCCGAGCAGGATGAAGTCGGCGTCACGCATATCCGTCACGAGGACGAGGTCGAGCCCGTCGATCAGCGAGCAATCGCCGCCCCGGGTGATCAGGAAGCAGGCATTGCCACAATCGGTGAAGGGTTCGCGGGTGCGGTCGCGCAGGCCGGTCCAAGTCACCTCGCCCGAGGTGAGAATGCCGTCATAGGTCGAGCGCGGCAGGCCGAGCCGGGCGAGGCGCTCGGCATTGGCGCTCGCGCGCTTGCCGGAGTTCGACAGCACCAGGATGTGCTTGCCGGCCTCGCGCAGCCTGAGGACGCAGTCATGCGCGGCGGGAAGCACCGTTCTGCCGTCATGCAACGTGCCCCATTGGTCGAGCAGGACGTGATCGAACCGGTCGGCAATGGCGGACAGGCCGCTGATCTCGCACGCCGCCGCCGTCATCGCGGCGGTCCCTGCAGCGCCAGCAGCGCTGTGCCGTAGCTCGCTTCGGTCTGCGCGGCGACGCTGACGGGCACGCCGACGATGCGCCGGCGGATATCGGTCCAGGCATCATTTCGGGCGCCGCCGCCGATGCTGATCACCCGCCGCAGCGCCGGTGCGCCGAGCGCGTGAAGACGCTGATAGGCCAGCGCTTCCACGCCGGCAATTCCTTCGAGCAGCGCCTGGTAGAAGCGATGATCCTCGACCGGCCGCGGCGCGATCCGCGGCGCCAGCGCGGGATCTGCGATCGGAAAACGTTCGCCGGGTTTGGGCAGCGGATAGTAGTCGAGCCCGGTCGGCTCGTCGGGGCGGAGCAACGGTGCCATGCGGTCCATGTCGGCGGCGGTGAAATGCGCAAGCAGTGCGGCGCCACCGGAGTTCGATGCGCCGCCGGCGAGCCATTTGTCGCCGAGGCGATGCGAGTACACGCCCTGATCGGCGGCGAAGATCGGCTGCGTCGCGATCAGCTTCACCACCAGCGTGGTGCCGAGCGAGGTCACCGCATCGCCCGGCGCATCGGCGCCGGTGGCGATGAAGGCGGCGACGCCGTCGGTGGTGCCGGCGACGATGCGCGCCGACGGCGACAGACCGAGCGCGCGCGCGGTCGACTGATCGATATCGGCGAATGGCGTGCCCGGCACGAGAACGCTCGGCAGGACGTCGCGGGGAACGCCGAGCTGATCGATCCAGCGCGGCCATTCGCGCCTGACGGGGTCATAGCCAAGCTTCAGGGCGTTGTTCTCATCGCTGACGCCGTGATGGCCGGCGAGGCGTCCGGCGATCCAGTCGGCCTGGTGCACGGCTTGCCGCGCGCCGCTCGTGGAGGCGAGCAGATGCAGCAGCTTGGCGAGCGGGCTGCTCGTGCCATGCGCACCGCTCTCGGGCGGCGCGATTGCGGCGATGCGCCTGGCCTCGTCGACGGCGCGGGCATCATTGTACATCAGGCCGAGCGAGCGGGGCCGCCCGTCGGCGTCGATCAGCAGCAAGGTGCCGGAGGTGCCGTCGACCGCGATGCGCACGACGGCGCCGAGATCGACGATCCTGCCGAGCTTGTCGAGCGCCGCGACCGTCGCCTGCCACCACAGCTCGGGATCCTGGTCGATGGCGTTGCCGTCCTGACGCGGCGCGACCAGCGGAACGGAGGCTGCGCCCTTGATCTCGCCGCTGATATCGACGGCGCAGGCGCGCACACCGCTCGTGCCCACGTCGATGCCGACAAACAACTCCGTCATGCGACCTCATCCCGTTGTGAGCCGGCGAGCATGGCTCTGCTCGCCCGGCGCGTCATCCCTGACGCGCTGCAGCACGTTTGGGGGATTGACGGCCGGACCGGCGTCTGCAATTTTTTGCAAGGTGTGAAGAATTTTGCAAGCAGGCATTCAGGCGTGACGACAGCTTCCGACAGGGCGCCCATGGTGGACGGCGAGGCCTCGCTCGCGACGCGCGCCGCCTGGCTGTATTTCGCGGCCGGGCTGACGCAGTCGGAGGTCGCCGACCGCCTCAACATCCAGAGCACCAAGGCGCATCGCCTGATCGCGCGGGCCAGCCGCGAGGGCATGATCCGTGTCTTCGTCGAGGGTCCCGTCGCCGAATGCGTCGCACTCGAGAACGCGCTGGCCGAACGCTACGGGCTCGACTTCTGCCGTGTTGCGCCGGATCTCGGCGAGGGCGATCTGCCACTGAAGGCGCTCGCGCTGGAGGGTGCGAGCTTCCTGCGCCAGGTGCTGGAGCGCGGCGACGACAAGATCATCGGCGTCGGCCACGGTCGCACGCTTGCGGCGGTGGTGGCGCAACTGCCGCAGACGCCGGCGCGCGACGTGCAGTTCGTGTCGCTGCTCGGCGGCCTGACGCGCAAATTCGCCGCCAACCCGTTCGATGTGATCCATCGCCTGGCCGAGCGCACCGGCGCCGAAGCCTATCTGCTGCCGGTGCCGGTGTTCGCCAACTCCGTCGCCGACCGCCGCGTGCTGATGCAGCAATTCGGCATATCGGACGTGTTCGCGCTGGCGCAGCGGGCGTCGCTGCTGTTCGTCGGCATCGGCCAGATCCATGCCGACGGCTTCCTGGTGTCGAGCGGCATGATCAAGCCGGACGAGGTCGTCGAGCTGAAGCGCGCCGGCGCCTGCGCCGATCTGCTCGGGCATTTCTTCAACGCCCAGGGCGAGCTGCTCGATCTCGATCTTTCGGCGCGCGCCACCTCGATGGCCGCTGCCGATCTGAAGAAACACCGCATCGTCGCCATCGGCGGCGGCGAGGCAAAGATCACGGCCCTGCGCGCGGTGCTGCGCAGCGGCTTCCTGAACGGTCTCATCATCGATGAGGTAACCGCTCAGGCATTGGCGACCGACAAGCCGGAGAAAACATCCGGCAACTCCAAGAACAAGAGTCGGAAGGGCAGGTAACGCGAACACGTCTCTACAAAAAACAAAGGGAGGGTTGAATGTACGATCGTGAGAAGAATCTCTTTGCGGCCTATGCCGGCAAGCGCATCAGCCGGCGTGATCTGCTCGACGGCGCTGCCAAGCTCGGCATCGCCGGTGTCGCCGCCAATGCCGCCTTTGCCTCGGCGATGTCGAAGGCGATGGCCGCTGACTTCAACTGGAAGGCCCATAGCGGCAAGACCGTCAAGCTGCTCTTGAACAAGCATCCTTACGTCGATGCGATGATCGGCGACATCGAGGCGTTCAAGAGCCTCACCGGCATGAACGTCACCTACGACATCTTCCCGGAGGACGTCTATTTCGACAAGGTGACGGCGGCGCTGTCGTCGAAGTCCGATCAGTACGACGCCTTCATGACCGGCGCCTACATGACCTGGACCTACGGTCCGGCCGGCTGGATCGAGGACCTCAACGCCTACATCAAGGATCCGGCCAAGACCAATCCGGCGTTCGCCTGGGACGATGTGCTGCCGGGCCTGCGCTCCTCCACCGCCTGGGACGGCGTCGCCGGCTCCGAGCTCGGCTCCGGCAAGGCCAAGCAGTGGTGCATCCCGTGGGGCTACGAGCTCAACAACATCACCTATAACCGCAAGATCTTCGACAAGGTCGGCGTCAAGCCGCCCACCAATCTCGACGACATGCTGGAGGTCGCGGCCAAGATCACCAAAGACGCTGGCGGCCCCTATGGCGTCGGCGTGCGCGGTTCGCGCTCGTGGGCGACCATCCATCCGGGCTTCCTCTCGGCCTACGCCAATTTCGGCCAGAAGGATTTCGTGATGGAAGGCGGCAAGCTGAAGGCCGCGATGAACACCAAGGCCTCCAAGGACTTCCACGAGAAATGGGTCAAGATGATCCAAGGCTCGGGTCCGAAGAACTGGTCGACCTACACCTGGTATCAGGTCGGCACGGACCTCGGCGCTGGCGCCTCCGGCATGATCTTCGACGCCGACATTCTCGGCTACTTCATGAACGGCGGCGAGAACAAGGAGCGCGGCAATCTCGGCTACGCGCCGTTCGCGGCCAATCCGGCCGCGAAGGCACCGACGCCGAACGTCTGGATCTGGTCGCTGGCGATGTCGAGCTTCTCCAAGCAGAAGGATGCGGCCTGGACCTTCATGCAGTGGGCGGCCTCCGTCGAGCACGATCTGTTCGGTGCCCGCAAGATGGATTTCGTCAATCCGGTCCGCGCTTCCGTGTGGAAGGACGGCGAATTCCGCGACCGCATCGCCAAGTCCTATCCTGGCTATCTCGAGCAGCATGACCTGTCGGCACCAGGTGCGAAGATTTACTTCACGGCGCAGCCGCTGTTCTTCGACCTCACGACGGAGTGGGCGGCCTCGCTGCAGAAGATGGTGGCCAAGGAGATCAGCGTCGATGAGGGCCTCGACAAGCTTGCCGAGAGCATCAACCGTCAGCTGAAGCAGGCCGGCCTCGGCTGAGGCCGCGCCGCATCTCCCATGACCGCCTGCCGGCCCGGATGCTCCCCACAAGCGTCCGGGTCGGCCCCATCCCGCGCTGATGTGATCACGCCTGTCATGAGCATGGCCCAACTTGTCGAGACCAAGGCGACGCCGCGCCGCACGAAACGCTGGCGCGGCCGGCTGCTGCCGTATTTGCTGAGCCTGCCGGCGCTGCTGGTCTGCATCGCCATCCTGGTGCCGTTCGTGACCGCTGCGGTCTATTCATTGCAGCGCTACCGGCTCAATCTGCCGTATCTGCGCGGCTTCATCGGCATCGACAACTATATCGACTTTCTGTCCGATCCGGCGTTCTGGAACACGCTGCGCATCTCGCTGGTCTATACCGCGGTGACCGTCATCGCCGAGCTGCTGCTCGGCCTCGGCATCGCGCTGCTGCTGCGACGTCCCACGCGCTTCCACAATGCCGTCTCGATCATGCTGCTGCTGCCGCTGATGACGGCGCCGGCGATCGCCGCCCTGATGTGGAAGCTGATGACCAATCCGAGCTTCGGCATCCTGTCCTATCTGGTCGGGCTGCTCGGCGTGCACGACTTCAAATGGGCATCCGATCCGTCGACCGCGCTGTTCACCGTCGTCCTGGTCGACGTCTGGGTCTACACGCCCTTCATCATGATCCTGCTCCTGGCTGGCCTGCGCTCGCTGCCGCGGCAGCCGTTCGAGGCGGCGGCGCTCGACGGCGTGCCGGCGAGCTTCGTCTTCTTCCGCATCACCCTGCCGATGCTCGCGCCCTACATCATCACCGCCTCGCTGTTCCGGCTGCTCGATTCGATCCAGCAGTTCGACATCGTCTATGCGATGACGCAAGGCGGGCCAGGGGACCGGCTGATGGTGTTCCAGGTCCAGGCCTATCTCGAGTTCTTCCAGTACACCAATGTCGGACGTTCGGCGGCGCTGCTGATGATCCTGTGGCTGATCACCAACATCCTGTCCAACATCTTCATCAAGAACTGGCTGCGGCTGCGCGCACGCGCCCACGGTCACGCCTGAGGGAGCCCGCTGATGGATCACTCCAGTCTCACCGGACGCATCTTCCGCGGCATTGCGCTGACGCTGGCGCTCGTGTTCTTCATGTTCCCGATCGTCTGGATCCTCCTGATGTCGTTCCAGACCAATGAGCAGATCCTGCGCATCCCGCCGCGCATCCTGTTCGAGCCGACGTTCGCCAATTATGAGGCGCTGATCTCGGGCCAGCTCAAGACCGCCGCCGGCAATCTGCAGCTCACCTTCATGCGCAATCTGATGAACAGCTTCGTGCTGTCAAGCGCGTCGGTGATCCTGGCGCTGCTGCTCGGCGTCCCCGCGGCCTATGCGTTCGCGCGCTTCAAGTTCCGGCTCGGCGAGACCATCGCCTTCACGCTGCTGTCGTTCCGCTTCGCGCCGCCGCTCCTGGTGCTGCTTCCGCTGTCGCTGTACTACCAGCAGCTTGGCCTCAACGACACCTATTTTGGCATCGTCTGGGTCTACCAGCTGATCGCGCTGCCGCTGATCCTGTGGATCGTGCGCGGCTATTTCGAGGACATCAGTCCCGACATCGAGCACGCCTACCGGCTCGCGGGGCATTCCTGGCGCGAGGCGTTCACCCGCATTGCCGTGCCGCTGGCCGGGCCCGGCATCGCCGCAGCGGGCCTGCTGTCCTTCATCTTCTGCTGGAACAACTTCGTCTTTGCGCTGATCCTGGCCTCGGCCGACAAGCAGCCGGTAACGGTCGGCGCATTGGCCTTCGTGACGGCGTCCGGTATCCAATACGGCCAGATCGCCGCCGCGATCGTGCTGTCGGTCACCCCGACATTGCTGCTCGCGCTCTATGCGCAGCGCTATCTGGTCGAAGGTCTCTCGCTCGGTGCAGTGAAGGGTTGAGGATACATGGCGCGTCTCGAACTCCAATCGGTCGACAAGAGCTTCGGCGCCGCAAGCTGCGCCAAGGGCGTGTCGCTGACGGTCGAGCCCGGCGAGATCGTCGCGGTGTTCGGCCCGTCCGGCAGCGGCAAGACCGTGCTGCTGCGGATGATTGCCGGCATGTTCGAGCCTGACGGCGGCGACATCCTGGTCGGCGGCCGCTCGATCGTCGACGCGCCGCCGGAGCAGCGCGGCATCGGCATGGCGTTCCAGAATTTTGCCCTGTTTCCGCACATGAGCGCGCGCGACAACATCGCCAGCGGGCTGCGCGCGACGGGCGCGGCCGACATTGCGGCGAAGGTTGCGGCAATGAGTCGGCTGTTGAAGATTGAGCACGTGCTCGGCCACAAGCCTCGTGAACTGTCCAACGGCCAGAAGCAGCGCACCGCGCTGGCGCGCGCGCTGATCGGCAATCCCGGGGTGCTGTTGCTCGACGATCCCTTGCGCAACGTCGATGCCAAGCTGCGCTATGAGATGCGGTTGGAGCTGCCGAGCCTGCTGCGCAGGAGCTCTGCGGCGGTGCTTTACGTGACGCAGGATTATCGTGAGGCGATGGCGATCGCCGATCGCATTGCCGTGCTGATCAATGGCCGCCTGGTGCAGGTGGCGCGTCCGGAGGAGATCTATGCGCGGCCGGCGTCGGTCGCCGTGGCCCGGCTGTTCGGCGATCCCAGCATCAATCTTGCCGAGGTCACGCCGGTGGCGGAGCAGGGGCGGCTGACCGCATCTGTTGCCGGGACGCTGATCCGGCTCGATGCGGACGGCGTGCCGTCCAATATGCGTGAGCGTTGCTGGCTTGGCGTCCGGCCCGACGATGTCGTGGTGACGCGTGATGGCGGCGAGGGTGTGATCCCGGCGCGGATCGTCGCGGTCACGCCGATCCACGAGCGCGCCGTGGTGCTGCTGCGCTTCGCCGACGGATCGGAGTGGCTGGCGGCGCAGGCGCCCGAGGCGCTGGAGGCGCATGCCGACGAGGACGTGTTCGTACGGTTCGCGCCGGAAGCGGCGCTGCTGTTCGACCACGCCACGGGCGAGCGCATCGGCCTGGCGCCGCGGCGGCAGGCGGCGTGAGGATCGGGGATGGGCATGCTCGAAATCCGCAACGTCGACAAGGTCTATCACAGCCGGGGCAAGCCGCCGGTTCATGCCGTGCGCGCGCTCGATATGGAGGTGAAGGCCGGCGAGATCGTCGCGCTGCTCGGCTCTTCCGGCTGCGGCAAGACCTCGACGCTGCGCATGATCGCCGGCTTCGAGAGCGTGAGTTCGGGGTCGATCGCGCTGGCGCAGCGGACGATCCATGATCTGGCGCCGGCGAAGCGCAAGGTGGCGATGGCGTTCGAAGGCTATTCGTTGTACCCGCCGCTCACGGTGCGTGAGAACATTGCGTTCGCGCTGAAGGCGCGGCAATTGTCGCGCGCCGAGATTGCGCAACGCGTTGTCAGCATTGCCCGCCTGGTGGAGATAGAGGACATTCTCGATCATCATCCCCACGCGCTTTCCGGCGGACAGCAGCAGCGGGTGTCGCTGGCCCGAGCGCTGGTGCGTGATGCCGACCTCTATCTGCTCGACGAGCCGATGGGTCAACTGGAGCCGCAGCTGCGTGCCGTGCTGCGCGGCCGCATCAAGGGTCTGCTCGCCGAGCGCGGCATGACGGCGATCTTCGTCACCCATGACCAGACCGAGGCGAGCGCACTTGCCGATCGCATCGCCGTCATGGAAGACGGCGTGCTTCAGCAGTTCGCCAGCGAGCGGGAGCTGAAGAACCGCCCGGCCAATCTGTTCGTCGCGAGCTTCATTGGCGAGCCGCCGATGAACCTGATGGAGGCTGTGGTGACGCAGGAGGAAGGCGGGTTCCGCCTGTCTGTGGGCTCCGATGTTGCCTTTCACATTCCCGGGCAGACGTTGGACGCGGCGGGACAGCAGACGCTGGTGCGGGCCGATCGGATCAAGGTCGGCATCCGGCCGCAGCGGATCGCGATCGGCAGCGGCGAGGCGAGGCTGCGCGTGGTCTCCAACCAGTGGCTCGGCGATCAGTCGCATATTGCGGGCGAGTGCGCCGGTCATCTGCTGGTTGGCGTGACATCCAGCAAGGTCGCGGCGCGACCGGGCGACGTCGTGCCCTGCGCGCTGGAGTCACGCCATCTCCATATTTTCGGCGCCGACGGCGTTTGCGTCCGCCACGCGGAGGCACGCTGAACATGACCTCGGCTGCGATCCGCGACGTGATCATCGGCATCGACGCCGGGACCTCGGTGATCAAGGCGGTGGCGTTTGCGCGGGACGGACGCCAGCTCGGGGATTTCGCGATTCCCAACAGCTACGCGACGTTGCCGGGCGGCCGCGTCGAGCAGGACATGGCGCGGACCTGGACCGACACCGTCGCGGCCTTGCGCGGCCTGGGCGGCACGCTGCCGGATCTGTTCCGTCGCGTCGCCGCGATCGCCGTGACCGGGCAGGGCGACGGCACCTGGCTGATCGATGCGGACGGCCATCCCGTCGCGCCCGCGCTGCTGTGGCTCGACTCGCGCGCGGCAGGGTTCGTCGAAGCCTTCCGCGGCGGCGAGCGCAATGCCGCGCACTATCAGCGCACCGGATCGGGGCTCAACGCTTGCCAGCAGGGGGCGCAACTGGCCTGGCTGCAGGCGCATGACGCAGAGATGCTGGGACGCGCGGGTACGGCGTTCCACTGCAAGGACTGGCTCTACTTCAAGCTGACCGGCGAGCGGGCCACGGACCCGTCCGAGGCGACGTTCTCCTGCGGCGACTTTCGCAAGCGCGGTTTCGACGGCGAGGCGGCGCGTCTCATCGGCATCGCTGGTTCCGCGCGCCTGTTTCCAGATGTCGTCGATGGTGTCACGACGACGCATGGCTTGACCGCGGCGGCCGCGGCGGAGACGGGCTTGCCCGAGGGCGTGCCGGTGTCGCTCGGCTATGTCGACGTGATCTGCAATGCGCTCGGTGGTGGGCTATATGATCCCACACCCGACGTCGGCTGCACGATCATCGGCTCGACCGGCATGCACATGCGGCTGGCGAACAGCGCCGACGCGGTCAAGCTGAATGCCGAGGCGACCGGCTATACGATGCCGTTCCCGGTGCCGGACCACTATGCCCAGATGCAGTCGACCATGGCTGCGACCTTGAACATCGACTGGTTGCTCGATGTCGCGCGAGGCGTGCTCGCCATGGAAGGCATCGCCCGGTCGCGCAATGATCTGATCCGGCGGCTGGACGAGCGCGTGCTCGCGGCGAAGGCGGGCGAGCTGCTCTATCATCCCTTCATCTCGGATGCTGGCGAGCGCGGACCATTCGTGTCCCACGAGGCGTCTGCGCAACTGGTCGGCCTGCGCACCCGTCACGGCTACTGGGATCTGATGCGCGCCGTGATGGAGGGACTGGCCTTCGCCGCACGCGACTGCTACGCGGCGATGGGACCGCTGCCGACGGAAATTCGCCTGACCGGAGGCGCGGCACGCAGCCGCGCGCTCGGCGCGATTCTTGGCGCGGCACTCGGCAGCACGATTCGAGTCTGCCGTCGCGAGGAAGCCGGCGCGTCGGGGGCGGCGATGATCGCCACGGTCGCGACCGGGCTCTACCCGGACATGATGATCTGCGCGGAGGAATGGGTGAGACCGTATCTGGATGAGCCGCAGGCGCCGGATGCGGCGCTGGCGGAGCGCTATGCGCAGCTGTTCCCGGCCTATGTCGAGGGTCGCCTCGCGGCTCGGCCGGTGTGGAAGCAGCTTGCGGCCCAGCGTGCAGGAGCCAATCATGTCTAGCTCCATCGCCATCATCGGCGACCGCTTCATGCTGCCCTCGGTGTTCGCCGAACGCATCACCGCCATCTGCGGCGACGGCGTCGACATCCGCATGCTCGAACAGCCCTGGCCGGACGAGCCGATGGAGCACGGCTATGCCGGCTCCAAGCTCGATGGTCTCAAGGAGTTCATGGGCGATCCGGATGAGCTCGCCGAATTCATCGGCGAAGCGCCGCTGCTGGTGACGCATCTCGCGCCGATCTCGCGCGCGATGCTGCAGCGGCTGCCAAGGCTCAAGTTCATCGCGGTGTCGCGCGGCGGTCCGGTCAATGTCGACATGCAGGCGGCGCGCGATCATGGCGTGCTGGTCGTCAACACGCCCGGACGAAATGCCAGCGCGGTGGCGGAGTTCACCATCGGCGCGATGCTCGCGGAGACCCGTCTGATCAGGAGCGGTCACGAGTCGATGCGGGGCGGGGAGTGGCGCGGCGATCTTTATCGCGCCGACCGGACCGGACGCGAGCTCGGGGAGATGACCGTCGGCATCGTCGGCTATGGCGCGATCGGCACGCGCGTCGTGAAGCTGCTCAAGGCGTTCGGCTGCAGGATCCTGGTGACCGACCCTTACGTCCAGCTCAGCGCACAGGACCGCAACGACGGTGTCGAGCACGTCGCGCTTGCCGATCTTCTGGCGCGCGCCGACGTCATCAGCCTGCATGCCCGCGTGACGCCGGAGACCACCGGCTTCATCGATCGCGAGGCGCTGGCGAAGATCAAGCCGGGGGCGATCCTGATCAACACCGCGCGCGGTCCGCTGGTCGACTACAAGGCGCTGTTCGAGGTGCTCAGCTCGGGACGGTTGGCCGGCGCGATGCTCGACACCTTTGCGGTCGAGCCGGTGCCGCCGGACTGGCCGCTGTTGCAGCTCCCGAATGTCACGCTGACGCCGCACATCGCCGGCGCATCCGTGCGCACCGTCACCTTTGCCGCCGACCAGGCGGCCGAAGAGGTTCGCCGCTATCTGGCCGGCGAGCCGCCGCTCAATCCCTGCTGACGACGAAAGGTTTTCGACATGAATCGCGAGGAACGGCTGATCCGCGAGAACATCATCGCCAAATGCCGATGGATGAATGCGTCGGGGCTGAACCAGGGCACTTCGGGCAACATTTCCGCCCGCTACAAGGACCGCATGCTGATCACGCCCTCGGCGACGCCCTATGACTCGATGAAGCCGGAGATGATCGCCTCGATGCCGCTCGAGGGTGAATACGGTTCCTGGGAGGGGCCGTTGAAGCCCTCGACGGAATGGCGCTTTCATCTCGACATCATGCGCGGCCGTCCGGATGTCGGCGGCGTCGTTCACACGCATTCCACCTATGCCACCGTGCTCGCCATCGCGCGCAAGCCGATCCCGGCCTGCCACTACATGATGGCGGCGTTCGGCGGCACCGACATCCGCTGCGCCGGCTATGCGCGGTTCGGCACGGCCGAATTGTCCGAGCTTGCGCTGGAGGCGCTGGAAGGCCGCAACGGCTGCCTGCTGGCCAATCACGGCATGATCGCGGTCGGCGCCAACCTCGACAAGGCGATGTGGCTTGCGGTCGAGCTCGAGACCATCGCGAAGCAGTACTACCTGTCGCTCGCCCTCGGCCAGCCGCACATTCTGGGTGACGCCGAGATCGCCGAGACGGCGCAGGGCTTTTCGACCTATGGTCTGCAGGAGCCGAAGGCGAAAGCGGCAAAGCCGGCCAAGGCTGCGACGAAGGCGCGTGCCGCTGCGCGCAGCAAGCCAGAGAAGAAGCGCAGCAGCAAGCGATGAATGCGACGGTCTCACGCAGCGGAACCGATCACGGTCTGTTGGACCTCGCCGTGATCGGCGGCGGCATCAATGGCGCTGGTATCGCCCGAGATGCCGCCGGCCGCGGCCTGAAGGTGCTGCTGTGCGAGAAGGACGATTTTGCGCAAGGCACCTCGTCGCGATCGGGCAAGCTGATCCATGGCGGCTTGCGCTATCTGGAGTACTACGAATTCCGCCTGGTGCGCGAAGCGCTGATCGAGCGCGAGGTGCTGTTGGCCTCGGCGCCGCACATCATCTGGCCGATGCGCTTCGTGCTGCCGCACTCGCCGGAGCAGCGTCCCGCCTGGCTGGTGCGCACCGGGCTGTTCCTCTACGACCATCTCGGCGGCCGCAAGCAGCTGCCGGCGAGCCGCAACGTCGATCTCGCGCACGAGCCGGAGGGCGCGCCGCTGCGCCCCGAGTTCCGGCGCGGCTTCGAATATTCGGACTGCTGGGTCGACGATGCCCGGCTGGTGATCCTCAATCTCGTCGATGCCGCGCACAAGGGAGCCATCATCCTGCCGCGCACCCGCGCTGTGAGCGCACGGCGTGAGGGCGATGCCTGGCGGCTGGAGATGCGCTCCGAAGACGGCGAGGTTCAGATCGTCCGAACGAAGGCGCTGGTGAATGCCGCAGGTCCCTGGGTGCAGGACGTGGTACAGGGTGTCGCCGGGCTCAACTCCGCGCACAACGTGCGGCTCGTCAAAGGCAGCCATCTCGTGGTGCCAAAATTCTGGAGCGGATCGCAGGCCTATCTGCTGCAGAACACCGACCGCCGCGTGATCTTCGTCAATCCCTATGAGACCGACCTGGCGCTGATCGGGACCACCGACATCGTGCATGACGGCCGCGCAGACGACGTCGCTGTCGATGGTGCCGAGATCGACTATCTGCTCGCCGTGCTCAAGCGCTATTTCCGGGCCGCGCCGGGCAAGGGTGATATCATTCACGCCTTCTCCGGGGTGCGGCCGCTCTACGATGACAACGCCGACAATCCGTCGGCGGTGACGCGCGACTACGTGTTCGAGATGCATGGTGCGCCCGGACAGCCGCCGTTGCTGTCGATCTTCGGCGGCAAGATCACGACGTTTCGCCGGCTCGCCGAGCAGGCAATGGAACGTCTCGCGCCGTGGTTTCCGCAGATGGCGCCGGCATGGACGGCGGACGCGCGTCTTCCGGGCGGCGATTTCGGCGTGCCGTTCGATCAGTTCCTCGCTGATCTCGCAGGCGCCTATCCGGGATTGCCGCGCGATGTAGTGGCGCACTATGCGCGGCTCTACGGCACCCGCGCGCGCGACCTGCTCGGAGCGTCCCGCAACGTCGGCGATCTCGGCCGCCATTTCGGTGCCTCGTTCTATGAGCGCGAGCTCGTTTTCCTGCGCGAGCAGGAGTGGGCCGTCACGGCCGCCGACGTCCTCGACCGGCGCACCAAGCATGGCCTGCATCTGAGCCGCGCCGAGCGCGAGGCGTTCGAGCACCAGCTCTGATCGCGTCTTGACGCCTCGAGCCCCTCCGCGACCGCCGCAGCGCTTGGCGGGTGCCGATGACACGCCCCGGCAAACCGTGCTATCGAGCGCCCGCGATATGGATCGCGACGCGCCTGGAGACGCGGAATTCGGCATAATCCGGACCTTCGCCGATGCCCCCTAAGCCGATCGATTCACAATCAAACCGCCCGACGACCTCCTGAATTCGACGCCATGCCGGACCAGATCAAAGCGAGAGCCGACCATCGGCGCGGTCCGCGGCAGGAAGGCATCGTCGACGCCTGGACGAGGTTCGCGTCCGGCTCCTGGATGGACCGGCGCTGGACTCCGTGGATCATCGTGCTGAGTGGCCTCGTGCTGGCGCTGCTGTGTGATGCCTTCGTGGCCCACATGCTTTCCGTCAACTATCGGGAGACCTATCGGACCACCGAGGCGGCCAACGGAGATCTCGCCCGCGCGCTCGAAGAATACATGTTGCGCAACATCCAGGGCGTCGACGTGCTCTTGAACACGACGATCGACAGTCTCAAGCAGGACCCATCGCTGCTCACTGCCGGCAACCCGGCCCTGATCGGCGAGTTGAAGCGCAGGGTGGTGCCGTACCCCGCCGCGGGCGGCATCGTCGTGCTGGATGCGGACGGCAATCTGCTCGGCGACAGCGCCGGCAACGGAGTTCCCGGCCGTGAGAACAATTTCGCCGATCGGGCCTATTACAAGGTCCAGCGCGATGACCCCGGCCGCGGTCTCTTCATCGACGTGCCGGTGGCCTCGCGCGTGAACAGGGGTCGGTTCATCGCGGTCAGCCGCGCCTTGATGATGCCGGACGGACGATTTGCCGGCGTGATCGTCGTGGCGGTGGACTACGAGAATCTGCGGCAGTTCTTCCTGTCGCTGAACGTGGGGCAGCGCGGAACGGTGACGCTCTATCGCGACGACGGCACGATCCTGCTGCGCTCGCCGCATGCCGACGATTTCGCCGGCCGCAACGTCGGGTCCAATCGCCTGTTCAGCCTCTATCTCCCGCAGGCGCCTCACGGCAGCTTCGAGGGCAGCGGCATGACGGACGGGACGTCGCGGAGCATCAGCTATCGGCGCGTCGCCGGCCTGCCGCTGGTGGTGACCGTGGCGCGCGACCCGGTCGAGTATCTGGCCGGCTGGAAGAACAATGCGCTGTACTACAGCGCCATCGCCGCCGGCCTCAATCTGCTGATCGCCGGATTCGGCCTCGTCCTGGCGCGGCAATGGCGGCTGCGCGCGGCCTCCGAGCAGGCGCTGCGCGACAGTTTCGAGCAGCATCTGCTGGTCACGGAGAACGTGCCCGCGCTGATCGTCCAGGTCGGCGCCGATGGTGACATCCGCTATGCCAACCGCGTCGCGCGCGAATGGTATGCGCAGCCGTCCAGCGGGGTCGGTCGCAGCCGGCGGATCGACGACTACATCGACCCCGCGCGGCGAGACGAGGTGAGGCCGAAGATCGAGGCCGCGCTGGCCGGCCGAACCGCGGGCGGTGAGGAGAAGATCGCGTTTCCCGACGGCCGTGAACGCTGGTGCGAGACCATTCGCGTGCCGGATCGCAGCCAGGATGGCACGGTGCGCGGCTATTTCGTGCTGTCGGTCGACATCACCGAGCGCAAGCGCATCGAGGACGAACTGCGTCAGGCGCAGAAGATGGAGGCCATCGGCCAGTTGGCGGGAGGTATCGCGCACGACTCCAACAACATGCTGGCGGCGACGCTCGGCAATCTCGATCTGCTGCTCGACGCGCTCACGCCCGGCGAAAGCTCCCGCCGCAGCATGGTCGAGCGGGCGATCGAGGCGGCGGAGCGGGTCGCCGATCTCAACCGCCGGCTGCTCGCCTTCGCCCGCAAGCAGGCGCTGCAGCCGCAGGTCACCGACGTGAACCAGCTCGTCAACGGCATGACGACCATCCTGCAGCGGACGCTCGGCGAGAACATCGAGATCGAATTGGCGCAGGACCCGATGCTGTGGCACTGCCTGATCGATCCGACGCAATTGCAGAACGCGCTGCTCAATTTGGCGCTCAATGCGCGGGACGCGATGGACGGCGGCGGGCGCCTGACGATCGCGACGACGAATGCCGTGCTCGACCAGCCGCTCGACGACGGCGACGAGCGCATCATGCCCGGCGACTACGTGACCATCGCGGTGTCGGACCTGGGGGCCGGCATGCCGCCCGAGATCGCGCGCCGCGCCTTCGAGCCGTTCTTCACCACCAAGGAATTCGGCAAGGGCAGCGGCCTCGGCCTCAGCATGGTCTATGGCTTTGCGCGGCAATCGGGCGGCACGGTGCTGATCGACAGCCGGGTGGCGGAAGGCACCTGCGTCACGCTGTATCTGCCGAGCGCGGGGCCGGGCGCCACGGGCCGCGCGCGCGCCGGTGCGGCGCGGCTGGCGCGGCCGCAGACCGGCGAGCGGATCCTGGTGGTCGAGGACAATCCGCTGGTCGGCGCGATGGCATCGACCATGCTGACGTCGATGGGCTACAGCCCGGTCGTCGTCACCCATGCGGCAGCCGCGATCGCCGCGCTGGAGCGGTCGGACCCGTTCGCGCTGCTGCTGACCGACATTCTGCTGCCGGATGCCATGACCGGCATCGACCTGGCGCGCGAGGTGCGCCGCCGATGGCCTGAGCTGCCGATCGTCTTCATGTCCGGCTTCGCCGACCCCTCGCTGGTGCCGGAAGATTTCCGCGCGACGAGCAGGCTGCTCGCCAAGCCGTTCCGGCTCGGCCAATTGTCGGAGGCGATCGTCTCGGCCCTGGCCGGCAGGAAGGCGACGTGAGCCCGCGGGCGATCATGCGGTGAGCGATCCCGTGTTCGCCCCGATCGACAGCACCGTCCGGACAAGTCGTTTCCGCCTCGCGGCGCGCAGGGCGTCCGAGCTGTGCCGGTCGTTTCGCCCTCTCGACGACGAGGGCGCGGGGAATGCCGGGTGCTGGCCGCACCCATGGCCCGCCTGCGAACAAGAATGCAGGCGGCAGGAACCACAGGTTCAG
The DNA here is from genome assembly GCF_051167875.1 of Bradyrhizobium sp. HKCCYLRH3097. NCBI lineage: Bacteria > Pseudomonadati > Pseudomonadota > Alphaproteobacteria > Hyphomicrobiales > Nitrobacteraceae > Bradyrhizobium > Bradyrhizobium sp. HKCCYLRH3097. Next base: position 180,496 of record NZ_JBNPTX010000015.1, on the reverse strand, counting down.
CCGAGACATCCCGGCATTCCCCGCGCGATGGTTTTCCGGCTTATACGTCCTCTCCCCGGGGACCGGCTGTCTTGCCCCCGTCACCCGCGCAACGCGAACGCGTTGTCGCGAGCTTGGCCTCAGCATCGGGAGGCCAGGACCCTACGATTTCGCCGGCGCAACGGCTTCGTTCGTCCGCATGACCTTCGTCATGCTGCGAACCGCTGCGCCCACCGCATCCCACCCCGCGTGCCGTGACGATCGCGATACGCCCCTCGTGCCGAGGCGGGACGGCTGCACTCAATCACGATTTCTGAAAATGAGAAAGCAGGATATTTTCGCCGGACGGACTGGACAGGCGTGATGTGCTTGAGGCGTCTCGTGAAATGAGAATCTCCGCGCATCGACCTTGGCCCATGATTGGGGGCCCAGGCCGTGGGGAGGCAAGGGCCGAGTCGCCCGTCGGGTCGGGACTTGGGCTTGAGACAGTCGTCCATCGGATGATTGCAGCGCTTCGGAGGTCGGGTCCGTCAGTATATCGAGATCGGTATATCGAGACGAGACGAGCGCGTTCTACGTGCGGGTCGATGTCGAGCCGGGCGCTGACAAGGCGCGCATCAGTCGCTTGTTGAAAGAGATCGGCGCGCCGGTTGTGGTCCGAACGGTTTCTGGCAGACTCGTGAGCCACTAGCGATCGTTTGGACCCAATGACAGGTCCCGCGAACGAGCCGGTGCCGACCGGCTTAGTAGCTGTGGTCTTTCGCACCTCCGCTGCTCGGTGGGAGTGGAGAAGCATCAGCCGTCTGTCGTGAGCTTGCGGAAGTCGCTCTGCTGCTGAGGGCACTTTCAGTTGTGGGCCCCAGCGAGTGCGCTGGGTTACGCCGGAGGCTTCACCTCACTCCACCGCATCCTTCCTCGCAATCCGGTGCAGCTGCTCGAACAGATCGGCCTGCTCACTGGTGCAGAGACACACGCCCTGCGCGGAGTCGGCATCGCCGGCGTTGAGGTAGGCGTGGCCCATGGTGCTGTCGAGATACATGCCGTCGCCCTCGTGCAGGATCTCTGGGGCGTAGAATTCGGTGTGCACGGCGATGGTGCCGCGGGTGACGAGGAAATACTCCTCGCCGCTGTGGCGGAGCAGGGGGCCGAACTCCTCGAGCGTGCGGGCGCGCACCTCGGCGATCATCGGCACCATGCGCTTTCCGATCAGGTCGGTGCATTGATAGGTGTAGGTGTAGAACCTGGTGTTGACAATCTGGCCCTGGCCGGCGCGGCTGACGCTGCGGCGGGCGGTCACCGGGCGACCCGCCTCGGGGCGCGTCGTCGTCGGGCTGAATAGCTCGGCGATGTCCATCTGCAGGCCCGAGGTGAGCTGCAGCAGCTTGTCGTAGGTCAGCGACATCAGGCCGTTCTCGACCTTGGACAGCGTTGACAGCGCCATGCCGGTCTTTTCGGCGACCTGCTTCAGGGTCAGGCCGCGCGCCTGCCGGGCCGCCTTCAGGCACTGGCCGAGCTGGGAGTGGGGGCCTTCGGTCGGCGCGCTGATGGCGGTGTCTGTCAAAGCGATCTCCGGAAAATCCGTTAGCGGATCAGGCGTGTCGAGAGCCGAGCAGCCCGGACAATCTCGGCCCATAGAGCAGGAAATTCAATCGGGTGCTCCAATGTCCGAAGGTCATGCGTGGACAGCGGTGGAACAATGCGTTTTCGGGTCGTGCATTCGATTTCCTATATGCTAAATAGTTTTCCGAAACGGAAAAGAGAAGCCCCGTGGAATCGATTTGCGACAAGACGGCCGTCGAGCTGGTCAAGCTGCTGAAAACAAAGGCGATCTCGCCCGTCGCGCTGCTCGACTCGTTCCTGGAGCGGATTGCGGCGGTGAACCCGGCCGTCAACGCGGTGGTGACTCTGGACGAGGCGGCCGCCCGCGCGGCGGCCGAGGTCGCCGAGGCCGAGATCGTGAGGGGCGAGGACCGGGGGGCGCTGCACGGCCTGCCGGTGCTGATCAAGGATACCCAGGACACCGCCGGGATGCGCTCCACCTATGGCAGCCCGATCCTGGCCGACAACGTGCCGGCCGTCGACCAGGCCTCGGTGGGCCGGCTGCGCGCCGCCGGCGCAATCATCTTCGGCAAGACCAACACGCCGGAATGGGCGGCGGGCGGCAACACCCGCAATCCCGTGTTCGGCGCCACCGGCAACCCGTTCGATCCCGCGCGCTCGGCCGCCGGCTCCTCCGGCGGCTCGGCGGTCGCGCTCGCCTGCGGCATGGCCCCGCTGGCCTCCGGCTCGGACACCGGCGGCAGCTTGCGCAATCCGGCCGGCTTCTCCGGCATCGTCGGCATGCGCCCCTCCTACGGCCTCGTCGCCAGCGAGAAGCGCGCCCATGGCTGGTCGTGCCTGTCGACCGACGGGCCGATGGCGCGCGATGTCGCCGACACCGCGCTGATGCTGTCGGTGATGGCGAGCGACGATGCGCGCGATCCGCTCGCCTACACCCTGCCGGGCGAGGCCGTGCGCGGCGCGCCGTCGCGCTGGGCCGTGCCGCCGGCGGTCGAACTCAACAAGCTCAGGCTCGCCTTCACCGAGGATTTCGGCTTTGCGCCGACCGAACAACTGATCCGCCGCGCCTTCCGCGCGCGGGTGTCGCGCATCGCGCCGCTGTTTGCTGGCGCGCAGGAGGGCGCGCCGGATTGCAGCGGCGCCGACGAGACCTTTGCGGTGCTGCGTGCCTCGCTGTTCCTCACCCAGCACGGCAAGAATTATCGCGAGCGGCCCGACATGCTCGGGCCGAACGTACGCGCCAATGTCGAGGAGGGGCTCGGCTACAGCCTCGAGGATTTTTCGCGTGCGAGCGCCAACCAGACCCGCATCTATCGCGCCTATCAGGGCTTCTTCGCACGCCACGACGTGCTGATCAGCCCGACCATCACCTTGAGCCCGCGGCCGTGGGCGGAGCTGTATCCGGCGGAGATCGACGGCGTGCCGACGCGGTCGTACTTCCACTGGCTGGCGCTCGCCTACGCGGTGACCCTGGCCGGGCATCCTGCGCTGAGCCTGCCGCTCGGCCTCGACGACAACGGCCTGCCGTTCGGCCTGCAGATCGTCGGTCCCCGCGGCGGCGACGCGCTGGTGCTCGGCGTTGCCGCGGCGCTGGAGGCCGCGTTCGCCGATGATGCCGAGCTGCGCCGTCCCCGGCCGGATCTCGAAAGGCTCGCGTCGCTGCCGCCGCTGGCGCAGACGCCCGGCTTCATGGCGTGGGATTGAGGCGGCACTCATGATCACTACATCATGGAGCGACTAACGATGTCCGACGCCCCCTCATGGCCGTTCTCGCTGGTGCGCCGCGCCGGCGGCCTGGTGTTCCTGTCCGGCGAGATTCCGGTCGCCGATGACGGCAGCATCCCCGAGGGCATCGCGGCGCAGACCGACCTCGTCTTCAAGCACATCGCGGAAACGCTGGCGGGCGAGGGGCTGACGTTCGACGACATCGTGTCCTGCATGGTGCACCTCGCCGACAAGGCGGATTTCGCCGCCTACAACGAGGCCTATCGCAGGCACTTCAAGGACCCGATGCCGGTCCGCACCACGGTGCAGGCGCAGATGATCGCGGATGTGAAGATCGAGGTCACCGTCGTCGCGGCGGCGCGGACCTGAGCAGGAGTGATGACGATGCAAAGCGCGATCGTTCTCGGTGGCGGCATGGTCGGCGTCGGCACGGCGCTGCACCTGCAGAGCCGTGGCTGGTCAGTGGCGCTGGTCGACCGCAGGGAGCCTGGACGCGAGACCAGCTACGGCAATGCCGGCATCATCCAGAGCGAGGCCGTCAGGCCCTACGCGATGCCCTATGATATCGCCGGCGTGCTCGACATCGCGCTCGCGCGCACCAACGACGTGCACTACAGCCTCGCGGCGCTGCCCTATCACGTGCGGCCGCTGCTGCAATACTGGTGGAATTCGTTCCCGGCGCGCCACGAGGTGCTGACGCGCACCTATGCGCAACTGATCGCGCGCGCCGCGCCCGAGCACGAGCCGCTGATCCTCGCGGCCGGGGCCGGCAACCTCGTGCGCCGCGACGGCTTTCGCGTGCTGCACCGGACGCAGGCGCAGTTCGACAAGGAGGCGAGGGAGGCCGAAGCCGTCGGCAAGGCGTTCGGCGTCAAGTTCAAGCTGCTCAGCGCCCAGCAGCTGAAGCAGGCCGAGCCCGCGCTGATCGACAGCGGCATCGGCGGCCTGCACTGGCAGGAGCCGTGGACCGTGTCGGATCCCGGCAGCCTGGTCGCCTCCTATGCCGAGCTGTTCACGCGCCGCGGCGGCAAGCTGCTGCGCGGCGATGCGACCACGCTGGCGCAGGCGGGCAGCGGCTGGGCCGTCACCACCGCGGAGGGACGCATCGAGGCCGAGGCCGTGGTGGTCGCGCTCGGGCCGTGGTCGCCGGAGTTCCTGACGCGGTTCGGCTACGACATCCCGATGGTGCGCAAGCGCGGTTATCACCGTCACTACACCGGCGGCGCGCCGCTCGATTTGCCGCTGCGCGATGCGGCGCGCGGCTATCTGATGAACCCGATGGCGCTCGGCGTGCGCATCACGACCGGTGCCGAGCTGTCATCCCCGAATGCGAAATCGACCCCGGTTCAGCTCGGCAAGGCCGAGGCTGCCGCGCGCCAGCTCATCGATCTCGGCAGGCCGGTCGAGCCCGAGCCGTGGATCGGCACGCGGCCGTGCATGCCCGACATGCTGCCGGTCGTCGGCCAGGCGGCGCGTCACAAGGGCATGTGGCTGCATTTCGGCCACGGCCACCAGGGCTTCACGCTGGGGCCTGCGACGGGACGCATCCTCGCCGAGCTGATGAGCGGCGAAGCGCCGAGCGTCGACGTCGCCGCCTGCGCACCGGCGCGATTCGGCGCATAGCTGCGAGAGCTGCTGCCGCCCTGCAATTGCAGGCTGCAGCGGCGCCCGCCGGGCAGTCCCTTGTTTACCAAGCGTGGCTGTTCTGGGCCGTTCTGGCGCTGCAAAATTTCCACTTCACGAATTCGCAAGCCCGCTCTCCTAGGGTGACGCCGGTTGGACCAGGACGCGGGGGCGAAACGCGTTTCGTGAGTTCTGTCGTCGGCCAGTGATCCGAACATCATGTGGGGGAGCAGATGAACTTCACGGGCCTCATGTACCGCTTCATCTCGAATTTCGTATTTCTCGCGGCCGTCTATCTCAGCCTGAACTACGTCGAGAAGTACCAGAACCGCGCCGTCCTGGCGCTGGTGGTGCTGATCTATGCCGGCATGCGCGCCGTCACGGTGGTGCGCACCTTCCACTTCTTCGGACGGATCGAGAAGATGGAGTCGGACGTTCGCCGTCTGGCCGGCATGCTGGGCGACGGGCCGGTGGGGCAGGTGGTCTCTAGGCAGGTGGTGTCCGACGTCGGATCGCTGCGCAAGGACGGCGAGAAGAAGTCCTACATGGACCTGTTCTTCCTGGCGGCCACCGTCATCCTCTGCGTCAGCAAGCTGGTCTCGAGCTGATCGCGCGCGGCGCGGGCGAATTGTCCCGCGTCCTCACCTGCAACATCTGCGAATGTTCAGCGCCGCCTGAGGCTGGCGAGGCGCACCGGGCGCGGCGCCGGCTTGGCGGCCACAGCCTTCGGGGCCGGGCTCTCGAGCCGGGCCAGCTGGCGCCGCTGCGCCGACAGCGGCGCGACAGGCGGCCATGCGAACAGATCGGACGCCGGCGCTGCCAAGGCCGGCGCCGCAAGCCCCCGCGCGAGCGGCGGACGCGGCCATGCCGGCTTCTGCGCGACACGCGCGACGGCCGCCGGCACGTTGAGAATCCCGAAATCGTCCAGCCTGGCGCGGGCCCCCGTATCGGCGCCAGCGAGATCGACGGGCGCGATCTTGGGCCAATGCGCCACCGGGGTCTCGTCCGACGGGCGGTGCACCAGCCAGTCCTCGGGCTCGGTCGGCGTCGCCGGCCGGTCCGGTGTCGCCGCCACGACGTGGACGATGCGGTAGTTCTTGGCCTTGAGCTCGGCGAGGATCTTCGGCAGCGCCGTGGCGGTGCGCGCATGGATGTCGTGCAGCAGCAGGATGCCCTTGCCGCGCGCCTCCAGCCGCTTCATCGCGAGCTCATAGACCTTGGCGCCGGAGATGCTGCGCCAGTCGTCGGCGAGGAAATCGGCGCTCCAGACCTGCAGGCCGAGCGAGGCGGCGTAGCTCTCCACGGCGTCGCCGCGCAGCAGGCCGGGCACGCGGAAGAATGGCGACAGCGCCGACGGATCGGTGAGCGCCGCTGTCGTCCAGGCGATCCCCTGGTCGACCTCGGGCTTGACCTGGTCGAGCGTCATCTTGTTGAAGCTCAGCGGATGGTTCTGGCTGTGGGTGCCGATGGTGTGGCCGGCGGCCGCAAGCTTCCTCACGCCCTCGGGATCGGCCTTGGCCTGGCGGCCGATGGTGAAGAACGTCGCCTTGACGCATTGATCGGCAAGGATCTGCAGCACCTGATTGCTGTATTTCGGCAGCGGGCCGTCGTCGAAGGTGATGACGACCTCGTGATCTTTCAGCGGCAGCGTCTCCTTGTACTGCATCGCGCCGATGCGCGGATGCTCGCGCGGATCGACCACCAGGACGCGCGACGTGCCGAGCGCGTTGGGATGTCCGGGGCAATCGGCTGCCGATGCCGCCGATGATCCGACACTGGAGGCGAAGCAGGCGACGGTGCCCAACAGCACTGCGAGCCATGTTGGCCGTCCGACGCAAGCCCACCGACGATCACGCATCACGCTGCTCACATTCCCTTCACCGTCCCGACGCCTTCGGCCAGGGTCTTCGACGCTCGATGATGTGTCGCAGCCGCGCGGAAGGCGCAAGCGACCGCCAAGACATAGCAGGGATGTTCGGCTGTCGCGAGATGACATCGTTCCGGGGTCCGGTTTGCGCGCGGCTGTTGCCGGATTGCAAGCGGCAGAAATCGCCGCGATCACGGCCGTCGAGCGTAGACAGCGGCCCTGAACGACGGATTAACCACCTTCGTGCGGCGGCGTCGGCGCAGGTGAAGGGCGCTCGCTATGCTGCTCGTGATGCACATCCGCCGGCTGCTTCGGAACCACATGGACCACGCGATAGCCGTGGTTCTTCAGGTAGCGCAGGAACGCGGGCAACATGGCGACCGTGCGCGGCTGAGGATCGTGCAGCAGGATGATGCCCTTGCGCGCCTGGCTCAGCCGGGCGGTCAGCAGCTTCAGCGTCTGCTGCGGTGACATCGGGTTCCAGTCGCTGGCCCAGAGATCGGCCCCGAACACGACGATGCCGCGCGACTGCAGCAGGTCGAGCGTCGCCGGTGTCGATTCGAAATAGGGGAAGCGGAAGAATGGCGTCGACGGCGTGGTCGTCTCCGCGCCGTTGAGCGCCTTCTCGTCGGCGGCGATGCCGCGATCGATCTCATCGACGGCCTGTTCCGGCGTGATGTGCGCGAGATTCGCATGCGTGAAGCTGTGATGGCCTATGGTGTGGCCTTCGGCCGCGATCTTCCGCACCCACGCGGCGCGGCGCGACGCAGGCTCGCCGACCAGGAAGAAGGTCGCGCGCACGCATTCCCTGGCGAGCGCGGCCAGCACCTTGTCGGTCATCGGCGGCGACGGGCCGTCGTCGAAGGTCAGAACCACTTCGCCGTCATGCAGCGGCAGCGTGTCCGGGAAGCTCTTCAGTCCGACGCGCGGATGTGTCGCGGCGTCGACGGTGAGAATGCGCGACGTGCCGAGCGTACCTTCGCGCGGGCATGCGGCAGGCGCGGCCGCGGTGACGTCAGCCGCGAGCAGCGCCGCCACGACGCCGGCCGCGTTTACCCATCCTGTCATCGATCGCCAAGGCCGCATCTTTTCCCGTTGCGCTCGCTGTTGCCGATTATGTAATGCGTGAAAGCACAAATCAGACCATTTGCTCTGAAATCAAGCGCGTGAGGCACGTCATGAACGAGACATCGGACGTTGCCCATGCTGATGCAACTCTACGCGATCGCGCGCCGATGCGCACGGAATCCGGCGAGATTCGCGCCGAATTCATCGCGGCCATCACGGCGGCCATCGCCGCCGAGGACGAGGCGTTCCTGCGCGCCGAGGTCGCCGAGCTGCACGAGGCCGATCTCGGCGACCTGATCGCGGCGCTCGCACCGGACGACCGTGTCCGGCTGGTCGAGCTGACCGGCACCGATTTCGACTTCTCCGCGCTGAACGAGGTCGACGACGCGGTCCGCGAGGAGATCCTCGAGGAGCTCGAGCCCGCGACCGTCGCGGAGGGCGTGCGGGAGCTCGAATCCGATGACGCCGTCGAGCTGTTGGAAAGCCTCGACGAGGAGGACAAGGAGGAGATCCTCGAACGCCTGCCGCCGTCCGAGCGCGACGCGCTCGCGCGCAGCCTCGACTATCCCGAGGGCTCGGCCGGCCGCCGCATGCAGAGGGAGTTCATCGCGGTTCCGCTGGGTTGGACGGTCGGCGAGGCCATCGACTACATGCGCGAGACGCGGGATCTGCCCGAGCGGTTCTACGAGATCTATGCGGTCGACGACGCACGGCATTGGCAGGGTGCGGTGTCGCTCGATACGCTGCTGCGCGCCCGCCGTCCGGTTCCGCTGGCCGATCTGATCGACGAGGACCGCCGTCGCGTCACCGTCACCGACGATCTGGCCGAGGTGGCGCGGCTGTTCGGCAAGTACAATCTGGTCGCGGCCCCCGTGGTCGATGCCGAGAACCGGCTGGCCGGCGTCATCACCATCGACGACGTGGTCGATGTCATCGAGGAGGAGGCCGACGAGGATTTCAAGGCGCTCGGCGGCGTGTCGGGCGACGAGGAACTGTCCGACAGCGTCTGGACCATCGCCAAGGGCCGCTTCAACTGGCTGCTGATCAATCTTGCCACCGCGTTCCTGGCGTCATCGGTGCTCGGCCTGTTCGAGGACCAGTTGCAGCAGATGGTGGCGCTCGCCGTGCTCGCGCCGATCGTCGCCAGTCAGGGCGGCAATGCCGCGACCCAGACCATGACGGTGGCGGTGCGCGCGCTGGCGACGCGGGAGCTCGGGCCGAACAATGCGATGCGGGTGGTGATGCGCGAGGGGCTGGTCGGGCTCGTCAATGGCCTGGCCTTTGCGCTCGTCACCGGCATCGCCGCCGTGGCGTGGTTCAAGATGCCCGGGCTCGGCATCGTCATCGGGCTTGCAATGATCTCGAATCTCGTCGCGGGTGCGCTGGGCGGCATTCTGATCCCGATGGTGCTCGAACGGGTCCGCGCCGACCCCGCCGTCGCCTCCGGAACCTTCGTCACGACGGTGACCGATGTGGTCGGTTTCTTCTCGTTTCTCGGCATCGCCACGCTCTGGTTCGGCCTGAAATAACCCCGGCGCCTGAACGACTTATATCGTTAATCCGGCCTTAACGTGGTTCGGCGAGACTGTTGCTCGACACGGAGTCGGACGATGCAACGCTTGCGGCTGAAGGCAGATGGACGGATCGTGGAGCTGCGCGACGGGGAGGAGATTCCGCTGGCGCCCGCGGCTCGGCTCGAAGTGCGCGATCTCAGGCGGCGGGTGCATCTGACCCAACAGGAATTCGCCGCCAAGCTCGGTGTGCCCGTCGAGACCATCCGCAATTGGGAGCAGGGCAAGCGCATGCCGCGCGGCCCGGCGCGCGCGCTGCTCACCGTCATCGCGCACGCGCCCGAGACGGTCTTCGCGGCTTTAGCCAAGACTTAAGTCCACCACGGGTCGTGCGTTGGCAACGCCCAGCGTGTGCCTACATAATGTTGCACGCGCGCTGGAGTGCACGGCCATGCTGATGATCGAGGCCAATGGTGCCAGGATTCCCGCCTTGGGTCTCGGAACCTGGGAGCTGCGTGGCCGCACCTGCAGCCGCATCGTCGAGCAGGCGCTCACTCTCGGCTACCGGCACATCGACACCGCGCAGGTCTATGAGAACGAGCACGAGGTCGGCGAGGGCCTGCGTGCGTCCCGCGTCCGGCGCAACGAGGTGTTCCTGACGACCAAGGTATGGACCACGCATTTTGCGCCGCACGATCTCGAGCGCTCGGCCAAGGAGAGCCTGGTCCGGCTGCGCGTCTCCGAGGTCGACCTGTTGCTGCTGCACTGGCCCAATCCGCACGTGCCGCTGACCGAGACGCTCGGCGCGCTGGCCCATGCCAAGACGCTCGGGCTCGCACGTCATATCGGCGTGTCCAATTTCACGGTCGGTCTGCTCGACGAGGCAGTGGCGGCATCGCCGGAGCCGCTGGTGTGCAATCAGGTCGAGTATCATCCCTATCTCGATCAGACCAAGGTCCGCGAGGCCTGCGCGCGGCATGGCATCGCCATGGTCGCCTACAGTCCGATCGCAAAGGGCAAGATCAGGAATGATCCAACCCTGACCCGGATCGGCCGCGCCCATGGCAAGAGCCCGGCGCAGATCTGCCTGCGCTGGCTGGTGCAGCAGAACGTCGTGGCGATCCCGCGGACCTCCAAGGTCGAACGGCTGTCCGAGAACCTCGACGTGTTCGATTTCGAGCTCTCGGAGCAGGACATGGCCGACATCTTCGCGATGGGCAGCCCCGAAGGACGGATGACCAACTTCGCCTTTGCGCCGAAATGGGATTGAGGGCGGCGCCGGCGCATTTGTGCTACAGCCTGACATGACAGGGAGCGGCCGGCGGGCCGCACGACGGCGGCTGCCGCATTCCCTGCCGATGATCAGAGCGATGGCGCACCGCGCGCCTTCGCTCATGCGCGGGCGTAGTGAAGCAGCATGGAACGTTGGCAGTTCATCCGTTGGGGCATCGCCGCGTCCGTGCTCGCGCATCTCCTGATCGCCGGTGGGGTCGTGGTCTCGACCTCGGTCCGGCCTTACGAGCTGCCCAAGAGCGACGAGATCGAGGTCAACATCGTCGACGCTGACGAGCCGCAGAAGACGCCCGAGCCGGTCGCCACGCCATCGCCATCCCCGACGCCGGATCTGGTGCTGCCGCAGCCGGACCCGAGCGCCTTGCCCGCGGCCGCCGCACCGCCACCGCCCAGTCCCCCGCAGGACGCCAGGGAGACCCCCAATCCTCCGATGCCGGCCACGCCGGCGGCGAAACAGCCGGCGCAGGCTGCATCGCCCAAGGCGGTGAAGACGGCCGCAAAGGCGGAGAGCAAATCCGCCGTCAAGCCGGCGCCGCCGCCCGTGCCGACCTATGTGCCTCCCGAACCGGATCTCACGGTGAAGTATGGGGTCATGCTCGGTCTCCCCGAGCCGCTGTCACCGTTGCCGCGTCCCGGCGGCCCGGAGGACGGCAAGGACGCCGGGCCGACCGCGACGACGAACCTCGCCGCCAATCTGGAAGCGGCCCTGCGGCAGAAGGTCAGGAGCTGCGCGCGGCTGCCGGCGTCGCTGTCGCTGTCGGACAACGTGCTCATCAGGCTGCGCTTCGGCATGACACCGGATGGACGGCTGGCGACGGAGCCGGAGGTGATAGAGGTCGTCGCAGCCTCCAAGGCGATCCAGCTCAAGGAGAGCGCGGTCCAGGCGTTGAATGCCTGCCAGCCCTACGCGATGTTGCCTCCCGATCGCTACAACGAGTGGAAGGTGATCGAGATGTCGTTCACGCCGCAGGATTTCGCCCGCTGATCTACCCTGCGGCCGGCGACGGCACGGGGGCGGGCGCGTGGTCTAGGCGTAGCGCTTGTGTGTCGACGCAACGGCCGATCATCCTGTATGCGTCGCCCATAGCATGAGCGTCGACGGCGCGGCTGCGCGGGCCGTCCACGCCCAACACGGAGACGGTGCGACATGACGCTGAAGCTGGTGATCGGCAACAAGAACTATTCCTCATGGTCGATGCGGCCGTGGCTGGCGCTGCGCGGCTGCGACATCGCCTTCGATGAGATCGTGATCCCGCTCTACACCGCCGATCCCGCCGACAAGGCGCGCATCCTTGAGCATTCCCCGGCCGGCAAGGTGCCGATCCTGATCGATGGCGCGATCAGCGTGTGGGATTCGCTCGCGATCATCGAATATCTCGCCGAGCGCTTCCCGCAGGCGGGGCTGTGGCCCGCCGATGCCGCTGCCCGCGCCCATGCCCGATCCGTCTGCGCGGAGATGCACTCCGGCTTTCCGGCCTTGCGCAACGAATGCCCGATGAACCTGCACCGGCCGGTGCGGCCGGTGGAGCTGTCTGCCGATGCCAAGGCCAACATCGCCCGGATCGAGGACATCTGGCGCGACTGCCGTGCCCGCTACGGCCATGGCGGGCCGTTCCTGTTCGGCCGCTTCGGCGCCGCCGACGCCATGTTCGCGCCGGTGGTCACGCGCTTCCACAGTTTCGCCATTCCGGTCGCCGCCGAAACCCGCGCCTACATGGACATGATGATGGCGATGCCGGCCTTCGCGGCCTGGGTGAAGGACGGCCTGGCGGAGGACTGGGTCATCGAGCGGGTCGAGAACATCTGAGCGGTCTCGTCCGTTCGCGATTTGGTCCGTGGTGGACGAGCGAACCCCGACCCGCTCGTCCAAGAATACCGTTTGCGGGCCCATCCCGTTGAAGACTCTCGCAATCTCCGCGTTTGCCATGTCGTGAGGTCGCTGGTCAGGGCGGGCGGCGGCGTGATATAAGGGCGATATTTATAAAGACACGCCGGCCCGGGCAGCGGGACCAGGGGCTCTTGCCGGCATGCGAGCAGGAGAGGGCGTTGAAACACAAGTTCCCCATTGGGGCGACCGTCTATTTCACCGCGAGCAACGTCTCGCGTCCGGCCGCCACAGGCACCTACGAGATCATCCGCCAGCTTCCGACGGAAGACGACGACTGCCAGTATCGAATCAAAAGCTCGACGGAAGCCTTTGAGCGGGTTGCCAGAGAGAGCCAATTGGCCTTGTCTTGAAGATGACGTGCCACGTCGGCGGACGCGGCCGCCGGAGACATGGCCGAAGCGAGAGGGGGAGTTGCCACGCGTTCGGGAGCCGTGGCGCGAGGCGATGACGATTGCTGCGCGATCCCTTTGGGGATAGCGGGTAGCTCCACACCATCCGGCGCCCGCAGGCGTATGGAATCGTCTTATTGTCTTGGTGGGGCCGCAATCGATCGGGTGATCATTTGAATTTGATGATCGTTTCACGGCCGTCCCATGTAGGGACGCCATCGGGGCCGTTTTCGCTGGCCCGCGTCAGGAACAAGCGCGCATGAACTCGACCTGGCCTTCCTCGTTGGATCAGCTCTTGAACTCACCGGCGTTCCCGATGTGGCTCACCGTTGCCGCGGCGGGTTTCTTTGCACTGGTCGTGCTGATGACGCTGCTCAGGGCCGAGAAATCGGTCGCCAACGGCGCGCTGACGGTGATCACGCTGCTGGCGGTCGGGATTGCGGTGGCGTCGATGATGCGGAGCCAGGATGCGACCCCGCGTGGCGCCAATGGCGATCCTGCGGTGACCGCCTCCGTCGGCCTCTCGGCACCCGCGCTGGCCTGCGTGGATGATCTCGCCGGCGATCTGGTGCTCGCGAATTGCGAGAAGAGCCTGTTCGGATCGGCCGAGATGACCGCCGCGGCCGTCAGTTATGCGGCGGGCATGCTGAGCCGGCTGTCCCAGGTGGGCGACGTCGCCAGCGCGAACAAGGTGATGACCGCGGAGCTGCTGGCGCTGCGCCGCGCCGTCGAGCGCGATCGTTATGGCCTGATGGCCTATGTGCTGCTGACACGCGACCGCTGTACGCCTAGCGATTGCGTGATGTTCCGTGCCGTGGGTGATCGCCAGCAACTGATGAACAACATGGAAGGGCGGACCTATGAGGGGCTGGTGACGCGCTACGCCTCGCAGTGGAATGCGGCGCCGGGCCAACCGGCCGCTGGAACCTTTGCGGGATTGGCGCCTCCAGGGCTGGCGCCGTCGGCGCCGAACGGCAAGCCGACGACCGCCGAATTTCCCAGCTCGGCGAACACCCCGCCGGTCAGCATCATGAATCCCGAGCCGACGGCCTCGACGCGCTCGGTCGCCCCGGCAGCCGCCGCGCCGAAACCGCCGACGCAGCTTGCGCCGCCCGCAGCCCCACCGACCGTGGCTGCCAGCCACGCCCAGGCGCCGCCGGCGGCCAAGAAGGCCGCGCCGAAGCCGAAGCCGGCCGCTGCGGCGCCTCAAGCGGCGCCTGAGGCCGCCGAGCCGGCCGCCAACAACGAATAGATCCCGCTGGTCGAACCGCCATCATGCCTCTGCACCTGATCAAGCTCGCCGTCGGCTGCGAGTCCGTGAAAGAGCTGAAGGAGTGGATCGCCGAGCGCATGCTCGCGGCCAAGAAGAAGGGCCTGCCGCAGCAGCACGTCCATGTCACGCGGATGACGCCGAAACGGGTCGAGGACATCCTCGCCGGCGGCTCGCTGTATTGGGTGATTCGCGGTGAGGTCGCCGCGCGCGAGAAGATCGTCGGCATCGAGCCGTTCCGCGACGGCGACGGCATCGGGCGGTGCCGCATCATCATGCAGCCGAAGGTGATCGCGGTGTCGCCGCGGCCGATGCGTCCGTTCCAGGGCTGGCGCTATCTGACGGCCGAGGATGCGCCGGCCGATCTCGGCAAGTCCAGTGCGGCGGGCGTCGAAGCCATGCCCGAGCCGCTGCGCCGCGAGCTGCGCGATCTCGGCCTGCTGTAGGACTTCGATGAGCCTCACGCGAGGCGGAAGTCAGCCTCGCTCGCAAGGGCCGGGCGTACGCTCGACGCGGCGTCAGTTGTCCTTGCCTCTGCCTTGCGGGCGAGGGCGCGCTCACGGTGTTGGCGGACGGCTGGTCTCCCGGCGGCTCACGCGGCGATATTGTCGATCAGTCGCGTGGTTCCGATCTTGGCCGCGACCAGGATGCGTTTCGGTCCTGACTCGTTCGGGGCGATGGGCGCCAGCGTCTCGGCGTCGCGGACCTCGAGATAGTCCAAGGCAAAGCCGGCTTCGGTGATCGCGGCGGCGCCATCCCCAATGGCCGCCTGCATGTCGTCGCCGGCGCGCAGCCGGGCCGCCAGCTCCTTCAGGACACGGTGCAGCGTCGGCGCCGCCCGCCGCTCGTCTGCCGTGAGGTAGACATTGCGCGACGACATCGCGAGTCCGTCGCGTTCGCGCACCGTACGGGATCCGACGACACGGACGCCGAGATCGAGGTCGCGCGCCATCTGGGCGACGACGCGGAGCTGCTGATAGTCCTTCTCGCCGAAGATCGCGACGTCCGGCCGGCATTGCGTGAACAGCTTGGCGACCACGGTCGCGACCCCGCCGAAGAAATGCGGACGGAAGCGATCCTCCAGCCCGGCCAATGCCGCGCCCTCCGGCACGATCCGCGTCGCGAAGCCGTCCGGATACATCGCCTTCGCGTCGGGATGCCAGATCAGATCGACGCGCTCGGCCGCGAGTTTCGCAACATCCTCCTTCCAGGTCCGGGGGTAGGACCCGAAATCCTCCGTCGGCGCGAACTGAGTCGGGTTGACGAAGATCGAGACGACCACCTTGTGGGCGCGGCGCTTCGCCAGCCGGACCAGCGAGATGTGCCCTTCATGCAGGGCGCCCATGGTCGGCACGAGCGCGATGCTGGCTTTTCTCGCGCGCAAGCTGTCGAGCTCGCGGCGGAGGGCGGAAACGGTGCGGGCGACGCGCGGGCTTCGTGACATTTTTGCTCGATCTCACAGCGAAAAATTGCGGTTGCACTGTTCGGCCTTGACGCTCGGGCGACTGCCCTTAACAAGAACGCGACACGCCGCTCAGCATACTTGAATACGCCTGTTAGCACGTCTCCGCGTCCGATGCGGAGTTGGTAAACGCGCGCGTCAAGTAGTAGCGGAGGATGCGTCCCCCGTGGGATTCACGATGACGATGCATTTCACTTGACCGCAGACGACCGTGACTCGAAGATGATCGTAAGAGGTCGACAACATGCTGGTGCAAACTAGCCAAGGACAATCGGGCTCGGCCCACGTGGTTGTGCTTGGAAACGAGAAGGGCGGGTCGGGCAAGTCGACCACCGCCCTGCACATTGCCGTGGCACTCCTGAAGGCCGGCCAGCGTGTCGCCACGATCGATCTCGATTGCCGCCAGCAGAGCTTCACCCATTACATCAACAACCGGAGCGCCTGGGCGCGCCGCACCGGCCTGCGCCTCGAACTGCCGACGCACTACTGCATCCAGCTCGGCCGGACGTTGCAGATCGACGAGAACGAGAACACCGAGTTCCAGCAGTTCATGGAGGCCGTGAGCGCCGTCGAACGCTCGTTCGATTTCATCGTCATCGATACGCCCGGCAACGACAGCTACCTGATGCGCCTGGCGCATTCGATGGCGGATACGCTGGTCACGCCGATCAACGACAGCTTCCTCGACTTCGACGTGCTGGGAACGGTCGATCCCGCGACCTATGCCGTGACCGGCGAGAGCCACTATGCGGAGATGGTGCGTGACGTCCGGCGCAAGCGCCGCCAGGTGGACGGTGCGATGACCGACTGGATCGTGGTCCGCAACCGGCTGTCGATGCTCGGCTCCCGCAATAAGCAACTGGTCGCCGACGGCCTCAAGGACCTGTCGCTGCGGCTCGGCTTTCGCGCCATCGACGGCTTTGCCGAACGCGTCGTCTACCGTGAGTTCTTCCCGCGCGGACTGACCGCGCTCGACGACATCGACGAGGCGACCCTGGGCACCCGCCCCAATCTCGGCCACGTCACGGCCCGGGAGGAGGTCACCAGCCTGCTGCGCCAGCTCAAGCTGCCGCTGGACGAGCGCGGCCGCCGCCGCGCCGCGAACCGCGCCGAATGGTTCGCCCAGGTCGACAAGCCACTCGACCTGCACGACATCATCAGCGCCTGAATACCGTCCGCATTCGGGTGAGACCTCGCCTGAGACATTGTGCGCGTTGAACGTGCGCCCGGCTTGGTTAAACAATCTGCGGACAGCGGTGGCGGGTAACGGCGCATCCGGCCTGTTTTGGGGGCGGACGGAGGAAGATTTGTCTCAGGTCAACGCCGCAGCCGCCAATTTCGCTAGATTACCGTCAAATTCATGACTGATTTGAACCTGACGTTCAGGGCTCAAATCGCAAGAGACGGGCGGCGGAACCCAGCTATGCTGCACAGCAACTAGGTGCGGCGCACAACGAACGGGCGACGGATACACAACATTTGGTCTTCCTGTCACAGCGCCGTTACATATATTAAACAGAACGGGTCGCGAGAGTCTTACAGGTTCAAAACTACCTTTGATTGTGCTCCCGAGGGACGAACATGAAGCGTGGAATAACCGTTCTTGTGTCTGTCAGCGTGCTGGCGGCGGTCGGCTACTTCACCGCGAGCAAGTGGGCTATCCGGCACGAGACCATCAGGTTCTATGACGCCTCGCGCGACAACCGGCTGGTCGAGGTCGCCGTGGCCGTCCGGCGCGACAAGGAGATGCAGGCCGAAGCCGGCATGATCAAGCTGCCGGTCGCGATCCTCAATCACGGCAACACCGTCAAGTTCACCGAGTACTCGTTCCTGGCCAACGTATTTGCTGCGCGCGGCTACATGGCGGTCAGCATCCAGCACGACCTGCCGACCGATGCGCCGATGGTGACGAAGGTCGGCGAGCCCTATGTCGGCCGGCTGCCGCAGATCCAGCGCGGTGTCGCCAACATCCGGTTCGCCGTCGAGCAGATGCACCAGGTGCAGCCGAATGCCGACTATGATCATCTGACGATGGTTGGTCATTCGATGGGCGGCGACATCTCGATGTATTTCGCCAAGCAGTATCCCGAAGACGTCCGGAAGGTCGTCACGCTCGACAACCTCCGCGTCCCGTTCGTCACCGACGGCAAGTTCAAGATCCTGTCGTTCCGCTCGAAGGACCCGCAATTCAAGACCGATCCCGGCGTGATCCCGAGCGACGACATCTGCGAGAAGGAAGGCATCACCGTCGTCAAGACGGACTTCCAGCACAACGACATGCGCGACACCGGACCTGACGACGCCAAGTCGTCGATCCAGGCCATGCTGGACAAGTTCCTCGCCGATAGCGACAGCACCAGCGACATCGGGCCGGTCGAGACCAAGACCCCGTTGCTCGATCCGGGTCCCGTCGCGCCTTATGCGCCGGTTGGCAAGACCGCGACGCCGGCCAAGCCGCTGACGCATTGAGCGCGCAAGCCGCCGGGGCGCGCGCCAGCCTCGCCTGATCCTTGCCTGCCACGTCGGCGGGCAGATGCGTTGCCGTTGTTGAAGCCGTCCGTCCGCCTGCCCACATGATGCGCGTCCGAGCAAGGTGCGTGCATGGTCGATGATCGTTCGAAGCCCGGTTCTGCCCCGTTGACCTCGGCCGAAGAGGGATCGCGCCAGCAGCGGTTGCCCGACAATGAGCGTTCCACGGCAGACGCCGTTGCGGCGTTCGTTGCGCAGGCCAAGGCCATGGCTCCTGCCGCTCAGGGAACCAGAGGCCGTCTCGTCTTTGCGCTTGATGCGACCCTGAGCCGCCAGCCAACCTGGGACATGGCCTGTGCCCTGCAGGCCGACATGTTTCGCGAGGCCGCCGCACTCGGCAGCCTCGATATCCGGTTGGTGTACTATCGTGGCTTCGATGAATGCCGCGCCACTGGCTGGATCTCCGACAGCGCTGAGCTCGCCCGGCTGATGGGCAAGATCGATTGCCGCGGCGGCCAGACCCAGATCGGCAAGGTTCTTGCCGAGGCGCGGCGCCATGCGACAGCATCCGGAATCCGCGCCGTCGTGTTCGTTGGCGACGCGATGGAGGAGAATGTCGACGTGCTCTGCGCAAAGGCCGGCGAGCTCGGCCTGCTGAAGGTTCCGCTGTTCATGTTCCAGGAGGGCAATGAGCCCGCGGCCGAGCAGGCGTTTCGCGAGATGGCGCGGCTGTCGGGGGGAGCATGGTGCCGTTTCGATCCCGGCGCATCCGCGCAGTTGCGCGACCTTCTGCGCGCCGCCGCGGCCTACGCGGCGGGTGGCCGGGCGGCGCTGCTCCGGCTGGCCGGCTCCGAAGCGGGCGCGGCACGCCTGATCGGGCAGATGAAGTAGAGATCGATTTCGGCGGCCGCCAACGTCAAGCCCGGCGCAGCGGCTCGAGCCTGCCGGTCGCGGACGCAGCCGATCATGCTTTTTGTCCCGGCACGCCCTATATTCGGGTCATGACACTGATCGCTGGCGCCGTCGCCGTCATCACCCTTTATCTGTTGCTGCAGATGTTCCGGAACGCGAATCCGGCGGCGCTGGCGCGCGCGATCAAGGTTGCCGGCGGTATCGGCTGCCTTGCGGTGGCAGCCTTCACCGGCCTCCGCGGCGAGCTTGTGGTGGCGATCCCGATCGGGTTGTTCGGGGCGGGGCTGCTCGGCTGGTCACCCGGTGGTCTCGGCAATGTCGGCAGCATGTTCGGGCTGGGTGGGCAGCGCTCGTCCGGTCAGAGCTCGCGGGTGCGCTCGCATTTCATCGAGATGGTGCTCGATCATGACAGCGGGCAGATGCAGGGCCGCTTTGTCGCCGGCGCCCATGCCGGCCGGTCGCTGGACGAGTTCGATCTGCCGCAGCTCGCCGCGATGACGCCGAGCCTCGATGCCGACAGCGTCGCTCTACTTGAAACTTATCTGGACCGCCGGTTTCCCGCTTGGCGTCAGCACGCGCAGGGCGATGCGGCAGGGCGGCAGGGCCGCGCGGCGTCGAGCTCCAAAATGACGGAAGAGGAGGCCTATCAGATCCTTGGCCTGCAGCCGGGCGCGGGGCGAGACGAGATCGGGCGTGCCCACCGCGCGCTCATGAAGAAACTGCATCCCGACCAAGGGGGGTCGACGTACCTCGCCGCCCGGGTGAACGAGGCCAAGGATACTCTGCTTCGTACGCATCACGGCTAACTCCGGCAACGCCACCAACGCCACAACACCGAACCCGCTTTCAACGCAACTTTGTCGACGCCGGCGGCTCTCGCCCTTGCCAGGCACGATCGTTCGTCATGGTGAAAAAGTTCTAGCGGGAAATCCTTGACGAGTGGTTTGCACCCGTGCGTCCCGCCGTCGATCGCGTGGTCCGCAAACGAAAAGGCCCGCGCTGTGTCGCGCGGGCCTCATCGGAACAGGATCAGTGCCGGCGTTAGTTGTGCACGGTCATGCAGGAGATGTCGGCGCGCTTCAGCTTCTTGCAGACGGCCTCGGCCTGATCACGATCGAGCCCGGCGAAGCGGGCGCGGATGAGGGTCTTGTCGCCCTTCGCAACCGTCTCGGTGAAGGGATCGGCCTTGCTGAGGAGACCTTGTGCCGAGCTGCGGGCCGCCTCGATCCGCTTCTGGGCCTCGGCCTCGTTGTCCAGCGCTCCCACCTGGATGATCCAGCCGCTGCGCGTGACGGAAGGCTTGCTCGGAAGCTCCGGCGCAGCGCTCGCGGAGGCGATCTGCGTCGGCGCCGGCTGGGCCGGAGGCGCCGCATAGGCCATGGCCTGCGACGAGCCTGCCGGCAGGCTGGAGGCGGGCAGCACGCCGAGAATGCCGTTGCCGGTGCCATGGCCCGGCGGCTGCGGCGGCATGTCGGGACGGGGGGCCTCGGTACGGGCGATCGGCGGCGCCGGCTCGATGGCCTCGACACGCTGAGCGAAGGGTGCGGGAGCAGGGGCGGCCGGCTGCGGCGCGGCGGTCGCGAGCTTGACCGCGCCGGCCTTGACCTGGACCGTCCTGACCTTGACCGGCTTCATCGGCTCGGTCGAGCCGGGAACGATCGACATCGGCTGGCTCTGGATCACGCCGGAGGTCATCGGCGCCGGCTCGACCTTGGCCTCTCTCGGTGCCGCCGGCGGCAGGGCCGCGGTGGCTTCCGAGAGGGTTGAGATGATCTTGGAGGCGCGGCTCGGGGCCGGCGTCTCCGGCGCCGCCGAGGCGAGCTGCATCGTGCCCTGATCGGCATCGCCGCTGTCGGAGCCGCCGCGCTCGCCGATCGCCGCCACGGTGCGCCGGGTCGCGCCCTTGTCGAGATTTTCGGCGAGCAGGTTGCGCATGATGGCGTCACGCGAGCCGCCGCTGCGGCCGCCGAGTACGACGCCGATCAGATGGCGGTTGCCGCGGCGCAGCGAGGTCACGATGTTGAAGCCGGAGGCGCGGGTGTAGCCGGTCTTGATGCCGTCGATGCCCTCGACATTGCCGAGCAGATGATTGTGGTTGCGGATCGACTGGCCGCGATAATTGAACACCACCGTCGAGAAGTAGCGGTAGTACCGCGGGAAGCGGTCCTGGATCGCGCGGCCGAGGATCGACTGGTCACGCGCCGTCGTGATCTGCGCGTCGGCGGGGAGGCCGGAGGCGTTCACATAGGTGGTGCGGCTCATGCCGAGCGAGCGCGCCTTGCGCGTCATCATCTTGGCGAACTCGTCCTCGTCGCCGCCGATCGCTTCTGCGATGACCACGGCGGCGTCGTTGGCCGAGCGCGTCACGAGGCCCTTGATCGCGTCCTCGACGCGGATGCTCTGGCCGGGGCGCAAGCCGAGCTTGGTCGGCGACTGCTCGGAGGCGTGCTCGGACACCGGCATCTCGGTATCGAGCTTCATCTTGCCGGAATCGAGCCGCTCGAACAGCAAATAGAGCGTCATGATCTTGGTGAGCGAGGCGGGGTGCCGCAAGGCGTCGGGATTGGTCGCCGTCAGCGTCGCGCCGGAATTGCCGTCGACGACGATCGACGCGAACGCCGGGCTGTAGCTGCCCTCGTCATTATGGGGGGAGTGACGCGCGTGATGCTGCCGATGGCGCCGACGCGCCTCCGCGCTGTCGACCGTGACCACTGCTGCCGTCGCGAGGGTGATCAGTCCGTAGACGCCAACTCGCAACAGGCGCGAGGAAGCCATTTTTTTGCGAAGCATGAAATCCCCGTCCAATTTCTGACGTGATCACCGGCTCGTAAGGCGAAATTGTGCCGAACGCCCCCGTAACCGTGCCTGTCGGACCTCCCGATCGCGCCGTGACGCTGCCAAGCATCGAAGGCCTCGAACTGAGGTTTTGTTAAGACGCTGTTTTAGAACAGCTTTACGGTTCGGCCGACGCTGGCCGGGACCACCGGAGAGGTTAGGACGGTCGAGTTGCCAAAGGATTAAAGAAACCTTGCGGCGATGGCTGGTATTTCTGCCGAACTGCCCCGGCTTGGGGCGTCCGACGGTGCGTCGAGACCGCAATGCCCGGGATGGTGCATTGCACAAGATTCTTGATTTTTTTGTGCGCTGCACTATATTATGAATGCGTCAGGGAGCCGGGGCTTCCCTGAGGGCGCTCAAAATCAGGGAAAGGAATGCCACATGTTTAAGGTTGAAGACTTTCAGAACTACGGCAAAGAGCAGTTCGAGACCGTCGTGAACTCCGCGACCACCGTGCAGAACGGCCTTCAGGCCATCGCCACCGCGTATGGCGACTACACCAAGAAGTCGTTCGAGGACACCAAGTCGTTCGTCGAGAAGCTCCAGGGCGTGAAGTCGCTCGACAAGGTGCTCGAGGTGCAGACCGAGTTCGCCAAGTCGGCCTACGAGACCTTCGTCGCCGATTCGCAGAAGATCGCCGGGCTGTATTCGGATCTCGCCAAGCAGGCGTTCAAGCCGCTGGAAGGCATCGCCGCGAAGTTCACCCCGCCGGCCGCGCACTGACCGTTCGCGCCTGCAGCGAGCACAAAGCCCGGCTTGCGCCGGGCTTTTTTGTTGGCTGAAGGTGGAGCGCTGTCGGTGCCCGGCGCTTCTGTTATTTGGCGACCCGCAGCTTCGACAATGCGGTGCCGATCGAGTTGAACGTGGTCACGATCTGGCTCGAGCTCGTCAGCATGTAGAACTTGTCGGGACTGCTGGCGCAGTTCTGCAGCACGGCCGAGGTCGGATCGGCGGGCGAGCTCGTGTTCACCTGGATCGTGTAGATCGTGTACATCGCGTTGCCCTTCGAATCCTTGGTGTTCTTCAGGTTCGAGCAGAGCAGGGCCTGGCGCGCGTCGATCGGGTTGCCCGAGGCTTGCGACGAGCCGTTGCCGTATTCGGGCCAGCGGTCCTCGGTGTTCAGGCCGTCCGATAGCAGGATGATGACGCGATTATAGGTGGTGTTGACGTCCTCCGCCGGCGCGCCCAGCACGCCGTTCGGAATCAGCGACTGGACGGCCCAGGCAAGTCCGATCGCCTGGTTGGTGCCGCCGGTCGGCTGCATGGCGTTGACGGCGCTCTTCAGCGAGCTCCAGTTGTAGCTGAGCGGCACGATTTCCGCGAGTTTCGTGGAGGCCGTGCTGCTGCAGTACTGGATGTTGTTCTCCATGTGCTGGTTGGCCGGGAACAGCGTCGTCACGTCGGAGGTCGCCGGTGACACGGCATTTGCGTCGTTCGGCTGGGTGCGGTCGGCGACGCATCCGGTCCAGGTGCTCTTGGTGTTGGCGACCCAGGTGTGGGTGAAGGTGTTGACCTTGCACACCGTGCTGGATCCGCTTCCCGTGCAACTACACGTGTTGTTCGGAAGATTGCTGCCGCTGGTCGGGCAACTGCAATAGCTGCCGGTGCACCAGTTCACCCGCGTGCTGGTCTGAACGCTGTTCCAGCAGCCGTTGTAATAGCTGTGCGAGGCGGAATCGTAGCCCGGGCAGATGTAGCCCGTGTAGCTCCCACTCGTCGGAATCCGCGAGGCGCTCGAACTCCCGGTCGCCGGGTCGCTGGTGCAGGAGAAGTAGGGAAAGCCGTTGCCGGACTTGAACGGACAGGAGGATCCCGGTCCCACCATGTCCCATTGCGATTGCGTGTAGCTGCCGTTCGGGATTGCGGCCTGATAGGAGCCATTGGCAGGCTGGATCGTGGGCGGATTCTGCCAGTCGGTCCAGTCGATCCAGTCCTTGGCGTAGTTGCTGGCGCCGACGTTCACGACCTTGGCGAATGGAACGACCGAGATGTAGACGTCGCCCGGGGTCTTGGCCAGCGCGCTGAGCTGGTCGATCAGCCCGCCGCTGCCGGCCACGGCGTTCTGCAGCGCGGACATCTTGCCGCTGGATGCCATCGAGCCGGTATTGTCGAGCGCGAGCGCCACCCGCATCTTCACGTCGCCCCAGGTCGATGTCGTTTTGGCGCCGAAGTCCATGGTCGGAAAGCCGGCAATCTTCATGAACTGGGTGACGATCTGACCGTTGGCCGACAATTGGATGTTGGAGGCCGACGAGCTGGTCGAGGCGGTATAGCTGGCCGTCACGGTGACGTTCTGTGCGTCCGTGCTGGTGTAGAGCGCCTTGAAATAGGCGCTTGCCTTGGTTCCGATGTCGGCTGCGCTGATCGTGCCCTGCGCCAGGTCGCGCGACAGCATCAGCGAGGTGGAGTCGAGCGCCGCCTGCATCGACGACCGCGCGGCGTTCAGCCGGCTGTAGTCGACGCCTGCCCCGACGAAGGCCAGGATGGGGACGAGCGCGATGGCGAACAGCATGGAGATATTGCCACCGCGGTCGCAGGCGAACCGTCGGACGGCGCGGCGGCAGAGTCGAATGAAGGAGACATCGGTCATGTCGCTCACCAATTATGGTTTTCTGCAGGTGTTTTCGGTTCGGCTTCGTCAAGGACGGGTAAATCGAAACCGCGAAACACCGGGCCAATGCCCGCAGCGTGGCGCCGCGCCCGCAACCGGGCTGGTTCCCTGTCAATGCCCGCTGAATGGGCTTTGTAAAATGCGACCGGTTTGATTAACCTTGCGCCTCATCGCCGGGGCAGGGAATCGGTCCTGCCGGAGCGTCGGTCCGTCCCGGGCCTGCGCTTGCGGCAAACCGGGCGCTGACCCATATTCCCGGTGTCGGTCCGACCGGACCGGTCGGCTGGGACAGGCGATCTGGAAAGCAGGACCGGGTGGCGGAAAGCGGCCCGGCAGGGGACAGGTCGGGGGGCACCCCTTATTGAGAGCAACCCGCCGAGGGAAACTCTTTATTGGGAGCCTCGCAGCCATATCTAACGCGTGCAAGATGTCGCAGCCAACTTCCAGATTGAACCGATCCGCGCCCAGGATGAGCAATAACGACAACAAGTCCGGTGGCACCGGTGGCCCGGTCACGTCCGTGATCACCAAGGTCAAGCCGAAGACCAAGCGCCCCAACCTCTACCGCGTCCTGATCCTGAACGACGATTACACGCCGATGGAATTCGTCGTTCACGTCCTGGAGAAGTTCTTCAACAAGGACGTCGAGGCCGCGACCAAGATCATGCTCCACGTGCATCATCACGGCATCGGGGAGTGCGGCGTCTTCACCTACGAGATCGCCGAGACCAAGGTGACGCAGGTGATGGACTTCGCCCGCAAGCACCAGCACCCGTTGCAGTGTGTGATGGAGAAGAAATAGCCGGCTCCCTCCGCGAAGGGAGCCGCCGACGCGCGCATCTGCGAGCCAGGGGCGGGGGCTGGGGCGCTGCCCGATTGATCACCGCGAATCGGCATTGGACGAAGGGTCATCGAAAGCCGCAAATTGCCGCAGACGAGGTCAGCGCAATCCGGGCAGGTTTCACTTCTCGTCCGAAGAATTACGGCCGCTCTGGTCCTTATCTCTCCCCGCTCGGCGGCGCGCGCCGTTCGGTTGTCGCAGCCGGATTTGCCGCAATCGGAACGGGTTTTGCATTGACGATCCGGTGAACCCGTAATCGAGCGGCTCGGCCGGTCTTTTGTCGCACTCGGTTATAACTATATTTGACGAAGGTTGTTGTTGCCTGACCGGGCGGCGGCGATCATGATGGCAAGGGGCCACAGAGGACGCGCATGCCGACTTTTTCTCAAAGCCTTGAACAATCCCTGCATCGTGCGCTGGCGATCGCCAACGAGCGTCATCATCAATACGCGACACTGGAACACCTCCTTCTGTCCTTGATCGATGACTCCGATGCAGCGGCCGTGATGCGCGCATGCAGCGTCGACCTCGACAAGCTGCGCGGCAGTCTCGTGAACTACCTCGAAACCGAGTTCGAAAATCTGGTCACGGACGGCAGCGACGACGCCAAGCCGACCGCAGGTTTCCAGCGCGTGATCCAGCGCGCCGTGATCCACGTTCAGTCGTCGGGCCGCGAAGAGGTCACCGGCGCCAACGTGCTGATCGCGATCTTCGCCGAGCGTGAGAGCCACGCCGCGTACTTCCTGCAGGAGCAGGACATGACGCGTTACGATGCCGTGAACTACATCAGCCACGGCATCGCCAAGCGCCCTGGTGTCTCCGAAGCGCGCCCGGTTCGCGGCGTCGACGAGGAGACCGAAGCCAAGGGCAACGAGGACTCCAAGAAAAAGGGCGAGGCGCTGGAAACCTATTGCGTCAATCTCAACAAGAAGGCGCGTGACGGCAAGATCGATCCGGTGATCGGCCGAAACTCCGAGATCAACCGCGCCATCCAGGTGCTGTGCCGGCGCCAGAAGAACAACCCGCTGTTCGTCGGCGAAGCCGGCGTCGGCAAGACGGCGATCGCCGAGGGCCTCGCCAAGCGCATCGTCGACAGCGAGGTTCCGGAGGTGCTGTCGGCCGCGACCGTGTTCTCGCTCGACATGGGCACCTTGCTCGCGGGCACGCGCTATCGCGGCGACTTCGAGGAGCGCCTGAAGCAGGTGCTCAAGGAACTCGAGGCGCATCCTAACGCGATCCTGTTCATCGACGAGATCCACACCGTGATCGGTGCCGGTGCGACGTCGGGCGGCGCGATGGATGCGTCCAACCTGCTCAAGCCGGCGCTGGCCTCGGGCTCGATCCGCTGCATGGGCTCGACGACCTACAAGGAGTATCGCCAGCATTTCGAGAAGGACCGCGCGCTGGTGCGCCGGTTCCAGAAGATCGACGTCAACGAGCCGTCGGTCGAGGATGCGATCGCGATCCTGAAGGGGCTGAAGCCGTACTTCGAGGACTATCACCGGCTGAAATACACCAACGAGGCCATCGAGGCCGCGGTGCAGTTGTCGTCGCGCTACATCCATGACCGCAAGCTGCCGGACAAGGCGATCGACGTGATCGACGAATCCGGCGCGGCGCAGATGCTGCTGGCCGAGAACAAGCGCAAGAAGACGATCGGCATCAAGGAGATCGAGACCACGATCGCCACGATGGCGCGGATTCCGCCGAAGAGCGTGTCGAAGGACGATGCCGAGGTGCTCAAGCATCTCGAGCAGACCCTCAAGCGCGTGGTGTTCGGCCAGGACAAGGCGATCGATTCGCTGTCGGCCTCGATCAAGCTGGCCCGCGCCGGCCTGCGCGAGCCGGAGAAGCCGATCGGCTGCTACCTGTTCTCGGGTCCGACCGGCGTCGGCAAGACCGAGGTCGCCAAGCAGCTCGCCTCGACCCTGGGCGTCGAGCTGCTTCGCTTCGACATGTCGGAGTACATGGAGCGGCACACGGTGTCGCGCCTGATCGGCGCGCCTCCTGGCTATGTCGGCTTCGACCAGGGCGGCCTCCTGACCGATGGCGTCGACCAGCATCCGCACTGCGTGGTGCTGCTGGACGAGATCGAGAAGGCGCATCCGGACCTGTACAATGTGCTGTTGCAGATCATGGATCACGGCCGGCTCACCGACCACAACGGCAAGCAGGTCAACTTCCGCAACGTGATCCTGATCATGACCACGAATGCGGGCGCGGCCGACATGGCCAAGCAGGCGTTCGGCTTCCATCGCTCGAAGCGGGAAGGTGACGACCACGAGGCGATCAACAGGCAGTTCGCGCCGGAATTCCGCAATCGGCTCGACTCCATCGTCTCGTTCGCGCACCTCAACGTCGAGGTGATCGGAATGGTCGTCGAGAAGTTCGTGCTGCAGCTCGAGGCCCAGCTCGCCGACCGCGACGTCACGATCGAGCTGTCGGAACCGGCCAAGGCCTGGCTGATACAGCACGGCTATGACGAGCAGATGGGCGCGCGGCCGATGGGCCGTGTGATCCAGGAGCACATCAAGAAGCCGCTGGCCGACGAGGTGCTGTTCGGCAAGCTGAAGGGCGGCGGTCACGTCCGTGTCGTCCTCGTCAAGGACGAATCCGGCGTCGAGGAGAAGATCGGCTTCGAGTTCGTCGAGGGCCCGGTCACGCCGAAGTCCGAAGTTCCGGCCGCGCGCAAGCGCAAGCCGAAGTCCGGCGGCGGCTCGAAGGGGCCGGCGCCGAAGGGACCGCTGGTCAAGGCGTAAGCCTGACGCGACGAGATGAGTACGAAAGGCCGGCCATCGCGCCGGCCTTTTTCGTTTGACGCGAGGTTCTTTGATGCGACGTCCGGCTCAGGCCGGCTTGACGAAGAAATACACCGTCAGGCCGCAGCCGACGGCAATGATGAAGCGGCGCACGTGGGCTGGCGGGATGATCTGGCCGAGCCGCGCGCCGACGAAGCCGCCGGCCATGGCAGCGCCCATCATCGTCAGTGTCTCCAGCCAATGCACGCGGCCTGAGAACGCAAAGACGGCGGAGGCCGTCATATTCATGAGCGCAGCGAGCAGCACCTTCATGCCGTTCATGGCGCGAATGTCGCGCATGCCGTAGAACACCAGGGCCGCCAGCATCAGGATGCCGATGCCGCCGCCGAAGTAGCCGCCATAGATCGCGATCACGAACTGCACCGCCTGGATGGTCCGCGGCCCGAACCAGCGCGCGCCATCCTTCGGCGTAAAACGCATGCCGAATGCGAACACGATCGTGGCGAACAGCAACAGCCAGGGCACCAGCCGGCTGAAGGCGGCCGACGGTGTGACCAAGAGCAGCACGGCCCCGAGCGTGCCGCCGATCAGGCTGATGATCGACAGCCGCACGAGGTCGTGGCGCCAGGGCGCCTTTGCGTCGTTCAAGATCTCACGGGAGGCCCAAGCGCTGACGAACTGGCCGGGGCAGAGCGCGACGGTGCTGGAGGCGTTGGCGTCAATCGCGGGAATGCCGGCGGCAAGCAGCGTCGGGAAGGTCAGGAACGCGCCGCCGCCGGCCAGCGCATTGACGATGCCCGAGCCGAAGGCGGCGAGGGCGAGCAGGGCCAGCATCGTCCAGTCCGTCATCGCTGTCACGACTCGCCCTTCAGCCGCTGGCCGTCCTGGACGCGGACGCGCTCGGCGCCGCGCGCGCCGGCCGGCGACAGCCTGAGCATGCTCAGGAACGCGCCGACCAGCGCGAAACCGACCCCGGTCAAGAGCGACAGCCGCGTGCCGTCGGTCGCGTCGATCGCGAGAAACATCGCGACCAGGGCCGCGCCCGTGGTCTGGCCGAGCAGGCGCGCCGTGCCGAGCATGCCGCTGGCGCCGCCGGCGCGCTCGCGTGGCGCAGCGGCGATCATGGTGCGGTTGTTCGGCGTCTGGAACAGGCCGAAGCCGCAGCCGGCCAGCGCCATGCGCCAGACGACATCCCATGCCGACGGCTCGCGCGGCAGCAGGCCGAGCGCACCGAGCCCGCATGCGAAGATGACGAGACCGATGCCACCGAGCAGCCCGGCCGGCACGCGCTCGACCAGCCGCCCCGCAATCGGCGCCGTCAGGCCGACCGCGATCGGCCACGGCGTGATCAGCAGGCCCATCTGCACCGGCGAATAGCCGAAATGGCTTTCGAGATAGAAGGGGATCGCGACGAAGGCGAGCATCTGGCCGCAGAACGACGAGATCGAGGTCGCGATCGACAGGGCGAACACCGGAATGCGCAGCAGGTCGACCGGCAGCAGCGGCGAGGCCATGTGGGTCTGGCGCCAGACCAGCCACACGCCGGCCGTGACGGCGACGACGAACTCGATCGCGCAGGTCACCAGCGCCTCGCCATGGCCGAGGCTGTCCACGGCGGCGATCAGGAAGCCGAAGGCGACCGCGCTCAGCGCCGCGCTCTGCCAATCGAACATGTGCGGCGCGCGCGGCGTATGCGGCAGGAAGCGGAAGCCGAAGACGAAGGTGACGATGCCGAGCGGCACGTTGATCGCGAACAGCCACGGCCAGCTGCCGACGGCGAGGATGCCGGCGGCGATGGTCGGACCGAGCGCGGCGGAGACCGCGACCACCATCGCATTGATGCCGATGCCGCGGCCGAGCAGAGCGTGCGGATAGGTGAAACGCACCAGCGCCGAGTTGACGCTGAGGATGCCGGCGGCGCCGAAGCCCTGCAGGATGCGCGCGAGCGTCAGCAGCAGCAGGCTGTCGGCCAGCGCACAGAAGGCGGAGGCAGCCGTGAACAGCACGAGGCCGGCGAGATAGACCCGCCGATAGCCGATGATCTCGCCGAGCGAGGCCAGCGGCAGCAGCGAGATCGTCACCGCGAGCTGATAGCCGTTGACGATCCAGATCGAAAAAGCAGGACTCGCATGGAGGTCGCGAGCGATCGTCGGCAGCGCCACATTGGCGATGGCGCCGTCGATCACGGCCAGCACGATGCCCAGGGCGATCGTCACGATCGCCCAGGTACGCTGTGGCAGCGGCAGTCCGTCGGCGTGCAGACCCGTGGTCGTCGGCGTCATCATGCGGGCTCCGGTCGCAGCCGGGCCGCGGACAATGAACGGGAACGGGCAACCGGGCCGTACAAGTCCCGTTCCACGCCAGCGGAGCGCGCCGGCGCGTCACCGCCGTTTGGGGCGGACCTGGATCGCCTTGAGGTAATTGACCGCGGCCTCTGCCTCGGGCCGATCGAACTGGAAGCTCGGCATGTCCTTGTGAATGGTCGACAGGCCGGCCTGCAGCCGCTGGGCGAAATCCTCGTCGTAGAGCTTGCTGTCACCGAAGGTCCTGAACGGGGGCGCGTCGGGGTGCCGGCTGGCACCTGTGAGACCTACCGCATGGCATCGGCTGCAAAGGCTTTGCAAGAGCGCTTTTCCACGCTTCTGCTCGCTGTCCAGCGCATGGCTGGCGGTCGACGCGAACGCCAGCAGCAGGCAGGCGGACCCCATTCGTCGTCTCATGAACTCGTTCTCGCGTGTCTTGCGCCCGGCTACCAGCGGCCCTCGGCCTTGCTATAGGCATATAGGGCGATCAGCCCGATCGTCACCAGGGTCGAGCCGATCAGGACGATCCGGTCCCAGCGCAGCTGTGTCTCGTCGTCCCGCTGCAAGGTCAGCAGGGAGAACAGGGCCTTCATGGCAAAGCGGCGCATCGGATCAATCCCGGCAGCGGCCGCACATTCCGATGACGTGGGCCGGCCGCAGCTTAGCCTGCCCAATCGTTGCGCCGCCATGGCGAACATCTTGGGTCTGATGTCCGGCTTCCGGAGGGGCTCGGAAGCCGGATGCTGGAACTACCCAGCCTGTCCCATCACGACGTCTGCAACCGCCCGCGCGACTTTCGCGATCGTTGCGTTGCGATCCTCGGGAGACGCCTGTGAACCAGTCAGATAGGCCGTGACCAGAACCGGTTTGCGGCCCGGGGGCCAGAGAATGCCGATGTCGTTGGTCGTGCCGCGGTCCCCAGCGCCCGTCTTGTCGGCGACGCGCCAGTCACGCGGCACACCGGCGCGAAGCCGAGTGTCGCCGGTCTTGTTGGCGATCATCCAGTCCGTCAATCGCTGGCGCATATTCGTCGACAAGACCTCGCCAAGGAGCACGCGGCGCAGGTTCTGTAGCATGGCGGCCGGACTGGTCGTGTCGCGAGGGTCGTCGGCCAGCGCCTCGTTGAGCTCAATTTCCCAGCGGTCCAGGCGGCTGATCTCGTCGCCGATCGATCGGGCAAAACGCGTCAGACCCGCAGGACCGCCGATCTGCCGCAACAGGAGATTTCCCGCGGTGTTGTCGCTCTGGGTGAGCGCAGCTTCGCAGAGCTCGGCGAGTGTCATGCCGCGGCCGACGTGCTCCTTGGTCACCGGCGAATATGTTACGAGATCCTTCGCCTCGAACGGGACGCGCGTGTCGAGATGCAGTTCGCCGGCGTCGACGCGCTTCAGGACAGCCGCGGAAGCCAGACACTTGAACGTGCTGCACATCGGAAAGCGCTCGGCCGAGCGCAGGCCCGCCTCGAACCCGCTTTCGGAGTCGAGGACGGCGATGCCGAGCCGTCCGAGGCTCTCGCGCTCGATGCGGGCGAGTTCCCCTTCCAGATGCGCCCTTCGGTCGGCCGCCGCCTTCGCCGCAGGTGATGGCAGCCCGCTCGCCGCAGCCGCCATCCCGAGGATTCCAAAACCCAGACGCCGTCTCGTCAGCATGTTCATTCTCCAGTGACTGCGCGAACCTGCCGAACGAGGTGACGACTGACAAACGATCATTTATTCGTCGAGCCATGAGCAGAACTTGGTCATCATGCCCATCCGCAGCCATCTCCCTTTGAACGCCTTGCGGGCCTTCGAAGCATCCGCCCGGCATCTGAGCTTCACCAAGGCAGGCTTGGAGCTCAGGGTCACGCAGACCGCGATCAGTCACCAGGTGAAACAGCTCGAGCAGATGTTGGGCGCTCACCTGTTCCGGCGCCTGCCGCGTGGCCTCACGTTGACTGACGAAGCCCTGGCTCTGTTTCCCGTCCTCAACGATGCGTTCAGTCGCATCAGCGGCGCGATCGATCGCATCGAAGCGAAGGGAACCCGCGAGGTCGTGACCGTCGGCTGTGTCGGCACCTTTGCAACGGGATGGCTGTTGCAACGCCTCGACGGTTTTCGAGATGCGCACCCCCATATCGACCTGCGCCTCCTCACCAACAACAACCGCATCGATATCGCCGGAGACGGGCTCGACATCGCGCTTCGCTTCGGCGACGGATCCTGGCACGGCACTGAGGCCATCCATCTGATGTCTGCCCCGCTGTCGCCCGTCTGTCATCCCGATGTCGCGAGTCGTCTGCGCGCGCCGTCGGACCTCGCGGGCGAAAATCTCCTGCGGTCGTATCGCGCCGAGGAATGGCCATTATGGTTTGCAGTCGCGGGCGCTCCATGCCCGATGATCCAGGGGCCGATCTTCGACAGCTCCGTCGCGATGGCCGAAGCGGCCGCGCGCGGCGTCGGCGTTGGCCTGGTTCCGATCGCCATGTTCAACTGCGAGCTCGAGACGGGTCGGCTGGTCCGGCCGTTTGCGGCTGGGGTCGCCGCCGGTTCTTATTGGTTGACCTGGTTGAAGTCGAAAGAACCGACGTCCGGCATGCTTGCCTTTCGTGACTGGCTGGTCGATGCCTTGCGCGCCGATCCGCCGCGCTGACGGCCGGTCGCCACCGCGCACAAGCCGAGGGCGCGAACAGCGTCACGAGGCGCGTGAGGCGGGCGCGTTGCCGCCAGCTCAGCGCTTTACGGCGCTGCGCCGCCACTCGCGTGGCGACAGGCCGAACTGCTCGCGGAACACGCGGCCGAAATGCGAGAGGTCATTGAAGCCCCAGCAAAACGCGATCTCGCTGATCTGACGATGCGCCAGCATCGGCGAGCCGAGATCGCGCCGGCACTGCTTGAGCCGCTCGGCCAGCACGAAGCGTTGGAACGACGTCTCCTCGTCCGAGAACAGATCATTGACGTAGCGCGTCGATAGCCCGAGCTCGCGTGCGATCCCCGGCAGTGAGAGGCCGGCGTCGGATAGTCGGGTGCGGATGTGCGCCTTGATCCGATAGAGCAGCGTTGCGCGATGGCTCGAGGCGGGCAGGGGTTGTGCGCGCAGCCGCTCGGCCAGGGTCATGGCGAGCAGGTCGGCGGCCTGATCGGCCAGAGGTTCGGCATGATCGGGGCCGATATGCTCGGCGCGTTCGCAGAGCCTGACGATGAACTCATGGGCGAGGGGCTGGAGCGGGCTGTCGGGGCCGAAGCTGATCGCCGTCACGGTCTCCGTCGGGCCGATCCGGCGCTGCAGCATCTCGCGCGGGAGCTTGAACACGATCTGCTTGAACGCGGCGTCGAACTGCAGCTCATAGGGGCGGGTCGTGTCGTAGATCGCGAACTCGCCGGGCCGGATCACGGTGTCGCGGCCATCCTGGACGACGCCGCCGATTCCCTCACGTCCGAATGCGACGAGAACGAAGTCGGCATCCGCCCGGGAGATCCGCTGCGAGGTCCGGTGCACGCGCTGCCGGTCCGAGGCAACCTCGGAGCAGACAGCCCGTCCCAACGCGGTATGGGTCACCGAGCCGCGAAACGCGCTGCCGAGATCGGACGTGCAATCGAGCCCGACATAGACGTCGCAGACGATGTCCTGCCACCGCGCCAGCCGGCGGTGGCCCGGGCTTCCGTCGGTGGTGAACAGGATCGGCATCGCTCCGTCTCCCCCTGCACCTCTGCCGGCTTGAACTGTGGCAATGCAGCAAATTCCGGGCCGGCTGGGGTCTTCGTCTCGGCCGCAGTCGAATTTTCGTTCCCTGGCAGACGAGCGCGAAAGCCGGCTGGCGTCAATAGTTGGCCCGGTCGCGGCGCCACCGCCGCGCACGGCATCAGGGAGCAGCAGCGATGGGACTGGCACATCCGAAATACAAGGTGGCGGTGGTGCAGGCGGCACCGGCCTGGCTCGACCTGGACGCCTCGATCAAGAAGACCATCGCCCTGATCGAGGAGGCGGCCGACAAGGGCGCCAAGCTGATCGCGTTTCCGGAGGTCTTCATCCCCGGCTATCCCTGGCACATCTGGATGGACTCGCCGGCCTGGGGCATCGGTCGCGGCTTCGTGCAGCGCTATTTCGACAACTCGCTGGCCTATGACAGCCCGCAGGCCGAAGCGCTGCGGGCTGCCGTGCGCAAGGCCAGGCTGACGGCCGTACTGGGACTCTCCGAGCGCGACGGCGGCAGCCTCTACATCGCGCAATGGCTGATCGGCCCGGACGGCGAGACCATTGCCAGGCGCCGCAAGCTGCGGCCGACCCATGCCGAGCGCACCGTCTACGGTGAGGGCGACGGCAGCGACCTTGCTGTGCATGATCGTCCCGATATCGGCCGGATCGGTGCGCTGTGCTGCTGGGAGCACCTGCAGCCGCTGTCGAAATACGCGATGTACGCGCAGAACGAGCAGGTGCATGTCGCCGCGTGGCCGAGCTTCTCGCTGTACGATCCGTTCGCGCCGGCGCTCGGCGCCGAGGTCAACAACGCCGCCTCGCGCGTCTATGCGGTCGAGGGCTCGTGCTTCGTGCTGGCGCCGTGCGCCACCGTCTCGCAGGCGATGATCGACGAACTGTGCGACCGGCCTGACAAGCACGCGCTGCTGCATGTCGGCGGCGGCCACGCCGCGATCTTTGGTCCGGATGGCTCGTCGCTCGCCGAGAAGCTGCCGCCGGAGCAGGAAGGCCTGCTGATCGCCGAGATCGATTTGGGCATGATCGGCATCGCCAAGAATGCCGCCGATCCGGCGGGACACTATTCGCGCCCCGACGTCACCCGGCTGCTGCTCAACAAGAAGCCGCTCAACCGGGTCGAGCAGTTCGCGTTGCCGGTCGACACGGTCACTCCCGGCGAGGCGCCATCGGCGGCTGGCTGACAGGCTTGGCGGGCGCTAGGTCCCGGCCTCCGGTTGTGCCGGCGGCGGGGCCGACCGCCGCGGCGGCCGCTGCGGACGGCCTGCCGGCGCCGCCATGCGCGGCTGCAAGGTGACGATCACCGGGTTCGGCTTGTGGTCGGTCGCCGCGCCGGTCGCTGCGTCCACACCCATGCCGATCAGGCCGCCCGCCAGGATGTTGCCGGCGAAGCCGGCCGCGCCGGTCGCCGGGATGTCCTTGGTCAACGGGATGATCTGGGTCTCGTAGCCCGGTTTTTCGATGGTGACGGAGATGTCGGCATTGCGTTTGGCGACGAACGAGCAGGGCGTCGTGCAGGTCATCGGCGCTTCGAGACCGGCGATCGTGGCTTCGGCCCCGGACGGCGTCGACGCGACACTGATCGTCTCGGTTGTACCCCGCGTTACGGACGCGCAGCCTCCCAGCGCGGCGCACAGCGCCACCAACGCTACAACTCTCATTTGGTACTGCCCCCTTCAAACCCGGGGGAACTCAAGCGCAACTGGAGCGGGACGGCAAGCGCAATCAGCATTATCCGAAGAAATTCCCGGGCGAGTTTCGCGCGAGTGTGGCTTTCACACCTGCTTTCCACGAACCTGCCGCGCGATCGCCTTCTGCGCATCGAACTCGGCGCGCCGCCGCGCCAGCTCGTCCGGCGCGAGCATGGCCGGATTGCTGTAGTCGCGCTTCCAGCCGTGATCGTCGCTCCAGTGCAAAGGCGATTGCACGGTCGTGCGTGCGGCTGGTGAACTCTCGAGGACACGCAAAGCCAACTCGAGCGTGAAGGCCTGTGAGGCCGCGTCGTGCGGCTTGCCGGCGGAATTGCCCAGCGGAAAATCCGAGAACAGGAAGCGCGGCGCGGCGGCGTGCTCGACGATATCCTTGGCGCAGCCCATGACGACGGTCGCGACGCCGTTCGCTTCGAGATGCCGTGCCACCAGGCTCACGGTCTGGTGGCACACCGGACAGTTCGGCACCAGCACGACGGCATCGATCTCGTCGGCGCGGCAGCGCGCGAGAATCTCCGGCCCATCGGTCTCGATCGTGACGCGGTGGCTGCGATTGGTCGGCGCGCCGAAGAAGCGCGGTCCGACCGCGCCGATGCGGCCTTCACCTGCCAGCCTTAGGAGCTGTGGCAGCGGAAACCAGGTGCCGGAATCCTCGGCCGAGGTGTGCGCGCGATCATAGGCGATGTGGGAAATGCGCAGGTCGTGCTGCGCCGACGTGTCGCCGTCATAGACGGAGTAGAACTTGGCGCCGCCATTATAGGGCGCGCCGGGGCCTTGATCGCCTTTGGCGGGATCGAAAGGCGCGGCCGTGGTGACAACGGTGACGCGCGACTGCGCGAGCGGCTTGCGCAAGGGATGGAACGGCGCCGACGTGTAGTGAGCCCAGCGATAGGGCGTGTCATAGCCGATCGCGAGATAGTAGTCGCGCGTGCGCGCCATGTAGGACAATGGCGCATCGCTTTCGGGCGCGAAGCCGAGTCTGTCGTCGGTCGGTGCGGTCATCCGTCGCGCTCCCTGCGGCACTCGGGGATTGCTAGCCGGCTCGTTCGCTGTGTCAAGGCGCCGCGCGGTGGAACCCCGCATGGTCTTCGGCTTTGTCTGTCGGCAGAATTCAACCATTGCACCGCGCTCACGATGCTTTCCATGGTTTCGGTTGCTCGCATTGCCTGTCTCGGCCTTGCCTTGATGCTGACCATGCCCTTGTCCGGCGTGGCGGCGGAGCAGGCCTCCGACCGTGACGCTGCCGCCCCGGCTGATCCGAAGGACGGCGCCCGGCAGGATTCGCCGCAGGAGGCTGCCAAGCCGGC
Organism: Bradyrhizobium sp. HKCCYLRH3097; assembly: GCF_051167875.1. NCBI lineage: Bacteria > Pseudomonadati > Pseudomonadota > Alphaproteobacteria > Hyphomicrobiales > Nitrobacteraceae > Bradyrhizobium > Bradyrhizobium sp. HKCCYLRH3097. Next base: position 143,425 of record NZ_JBNPTX010000015.1, on the reverse strand, counting down.
AGACGCTGCGGCAGAGGGCTCGGAGAACAAGTCCGAGGAGGCCAAGGAGAGCGGTACGCGCGAGGCGATCTGCCTGATGATCGAATCCGCAGCCAAGGCGAATGATCTGCCGCTCGAATTCTTCGCTCGCGTGATCTGGCAGGAGAGCCGCTTCCAGAGCGATGCAGTCGGGCCGGTCACGCGCAATGGCCAGCGCGCGCAGGGAATCGCGCAGTTCATGCCGGGCACGGCGAACGAGCGCCAGTTGCTCGATCCGTTCGATCCGGTTCAGGCGCTGCCGAAGTCGGCGCAGTTCCTGGCCGAGCTGCGCGACCAGTTCGGCAATCTCGGGCTCGCGGCGGCGGCCTACAATGCGGGGCCGCGCCGGGTGCAGGACTGGCTCGCCGGCAAGGGGCAGATGCCCTGGGAGACCCGCAACTACGTCTCCGCCATCACGGGAGCCACGATCGATGAGTGGGCGGCCGCCGGTAACGGCGGCAAGACGCCGCCGAGTCCGCCACCGACCTCGTGTCGTCAGCTGATGGCGATGTTGAAGCGCGCGCCGAATCCGTTCGTCACGGAGCTCGAGCAGCATGTGGCGCTGTCGGCCGCGAAACCGTGGGGCGTCCAACTGGCTGCAGGCTTCGACCGCAACAAGGCGCTCGCGATGTATTCGCGGGCGATCAAGGGGCTTGGCCCGGTCATTGGCGACCGCGACCCGAGCCTGCTGTCGTCGGTGATGCGCTCGCGCGGCAACCGCGCCTTCTACCAGGTGCGGATCGGCGCCGAGACACGGGCCGAGGCCGACGCGCTCTGCAGTCGGATCCGCGAGGCCGGCGGTGCCTGCTTCGTGCTGCGCAATCGCTCCGGATAGAGCTGCCGCAGCGCGGCGTGTGGGGGATGGCTGCGCCGGACGCAGACCCGCGCGCGCCTGATGGCGGTTGACGCGAGCGGCTTTCGCCAGCCTTATCGCGGTTCGTTCCGCTGGGCCGCCCGTGACACTTCCTCCGCTCGATTCGCCGCAATGGCATGGTTCACTGCGCGCCTTCGGCTGGGGGCTGCGCGCGACGTCAGCGACCATCCTGTCACTGGTGCTGTTCGTCACCTTCATCGGCATCGGCGCGCTCGCCCACGATACCCGTTTCAGCATGCTCTGGGCGATCCTGAGCACGGTGCTGGTATGGGCCGGTCCAGCGCAGATCATCCTGGTCTCCACGCTCGGCTCCGGCCAGACCATTCTGCAATCGGCGATCGCGGTCACGATGAGCGCGATCCGGCTGTTTCCGATGGTGGTGGCGGTGCTGCCCCTGATCCGCTCGCCGCAGACCAAGCGGCGGCACCTGGTGCTGATCGCCCATTTCACCGCCGTGACCCTGTGGGTCGAATGCTATCGCTTCCTGCCGCATGTGCCGCGCGATCGCCGCATCGCCTTCGTGCATGGGCTCGGCAGCGGCCTGATGGGGATTGCGCTGATCGCGACCATCATCGGGTATCTTCTCGCCGCCAATCTGTCGCAGACCTTCGGCGCCGCGGTGCTCTTGCTGACGCCGCTGGCCTTCCTGTTCTCGACCCTGCGCAACGCCAGGGAGCTTGCCGACGTGCTCGCGCTCGGTCTCGGCCTCGTGCTGTATCCTCTGGCCGCCCAGCTCGACAGCGGCGTCGACATCCTGGTCAGCGGCGTCGTCGCCGGAACGCTCGCGTTCGGCGCGCACAAATGGCGCGAGCGGCGGGGGCCGGCATGAGCGACTTCATCGGCGATTGGCATGCGCTCGTGGTGCTGCTGGTGGCGGGCGTGATCCCCAACCAGATCTGGCGCCTGCTCGGACTTTGGTTCGGCAGCGGGCTCGACGAGGGCTCGGACCTGCTGATGTGGGTCAAGGCGGTCGCGACCGCCATCTTGGCGGGGGTCATCGCCCAGATCCTGGTGCAGCCGCCGGGCGCGCTCGCCAGCGTGCCTTGGGGGCTGCGCTATGGAGCCGTCGTTGCCGGCCTTGCGGCCTTCATGGCGAGCCGCCGCTCGATCTTTGCCGGTGTCGTCTGCGGCGAAGCCGCGATGCTGGCCGGCAAATGGTGGCTCGGCTGAGTTGCGCGATCTTGCGCGACCGCAATTGCGGTGAGCCGAGGTTCGGATAGATTGCCGGGAGGATCCAAGGACTCCGCAATGACCACTGATTCCGATCTCCGTCCGGGAGAAGCTGCCATCGACGCGCCACAGCCGCGCGACGCCACGCTGTATTTCATCGGCCGCATCCGCACACCCTGGACCTCGCGGCTCGAGACGCCGCGGCAGGGCAGCTTCGAGGGGCCGGTGTGCCGGCTCGAGATCTTCGAGCCCTGGGTGCCGGCGCTGCAGGGCATCGACGCCTTCAGCCACCTCCAGGTGCTGTACTGGCTCAACCGGGCGCGCCGTGATCTCGTCAAGCAGAGCCCGCGCCATCATGACGGCGAGACCCGGGGCACCTTCGCGCTGCGCTCGCCGGTGCGTCCCAATCCGATCGGCGTGTCGACGGTCCGCTTCGTCGCGTTGGAAGGCAACACCGTGCTGGTGCGCGGTCTCGACTGCCTCGACGAGACGCCGCTGATCGACCTGAAGCCGGATCATTGCGCGTTCACGCCGGCGGCGAAGGGTGAGGATGACAAATAGGACCGACGGATCCGGATGTCGAAGGTGAACAAGCGGCCGCAGAAAACGGTGACGGCTCAGGATGCGATCACGGCGGACCTCGTCGCCGTGCTGGTGGCGGTGACCGACGGGCACCCGAAGATCATGACGATCGAGCATGCTGCGGCGCTGCCGAGCGGACCGTTTCAGTTCGCGCACCGCTCACTGCAGATGGGGCTGCGCGCCTGGGTCGAGGCGCAGACCGGCCATCCGCTCGGCTATGTCGAGCAGCTCTACACCTTCGCCGACCGCGGTCGCGGCGGCGATCCCGACGCGCCGCACCGCATCTCCATCAGCTATCTCGGTCTGACCCGCGAGGAGGAGGGGCGTGAGGGCGCGGATGCGCAATGGTCGTCGTGGTACGACTACTTCCCGTGGGAGGATCATCGCGACGGACCGCCGACGATCCTGGCCAAGATCATCGCGCCGAAGCTGAAGGCCTGGGCGCGAGCCGCCGACCAGCCGGCGCTGCAAAAGACGAGATGGCAGCGCGCCGCCATCACCTTCGGTCTCGACGGCCGCGAGTGGAACGAGGAGCTGACGCTGCAGCGCTATGAGTTGCTGTATGAGGCGGCGCTGATCCCCGAGAGCGTGCGCGAGAAGGGGGCCAGCCAGCCGATGCTGCCCGGGCGCGCCATGATCGGTGATCACCGTCGGATTCTCGCCACCGGCATTGCCCGCCTGCGCGCCAAGATCAAATACCGGCCGGTCGTGTTCGAGTTGATGCCGGAAGAATTTACACTGCTGCAATTGCAGCGCAGCGTCGAGGCTCTCGCCGGCCGGCTCGTGCACAAGCAGAACTTCCGCCGCCTCATCGAGCAGCAGGAACTGGTTGAAGAGACAGGCGCAATTGCTGCCGACACGATTGGCCGGCCGGCCAAGCTGTTTCGCTTCCGGCAGGGGGTGCTGGCCGAGCGGGCGGTGGTCGGAACCAAGCTGCCGCTCTCGCGATCTTGATCTCCCGCTCTTGACACAGCTTATGCTCAGGATAAGTATAAGCCATCTTATGCTCACGGAGAGTATAAATGGTCGATCTTGTCCTGCCCGCCGTCGCGCCGAATGCATCGCTTGCTGAGCGTCTGAGCCGGGTGATCCCGCCGCCGGAATGGGCTGTCTTCGAGGACGATGTCGAAGCCATTCTGGCGCTGAAGCGCCGGCGCAATGCCGTGGTGCTGGCGCACAACTATCAGACGCCCGAAATCTATCACGGCGTCGCCGACATCGTCGGCGACAGCCTGCTGCTGGCGCGCGAAGCGACCAAGGTCGATGCCGAGGTGATCGTGCTCGCCGGCGTCCACTTCATGGCCGAGACCGCCAAGCTGCTCAATCCCGACAAGACGGTGTTGATCCCCGACGTAGAGGCGGGCTGCTCATTGGCGGAGTCGATCACCGCCGACGACGTGCGGCTGATGCGCGCGCGCCACCCGGGCGTGCCCGTGGTCGCCTATGTCAACACGTCGGTGGCGGTGAAGGCCGAGTCCGACGTCTGCTGCACCTCCGGCAACGCGCGCGCGGTGGTCGAGTCGCTCGGTGTCGATCACGTCATCATGCTGCCGGATGAATATCTCGCGCGGAACGTCGCCGCACAGACGAAGGTCAGGATCACGGCTTGGAAAGGGCATTGCGAGGTGCATGAGCGCTTCAGCGCCGAGGACGTCCGCACGCTGCGCGACAACCATCCTGGTGTCACCGTGCTCGCGCATCCGGAATGTCCTCCAGAGGTCGTGGCGGAGGCGGACTTCGCCGGCTCCACCGCGGCGATGTCGGACTTCGTCGGAGCAAGAAGGCCGGCCCGCGTGGTGCTGCTGACGGAATGTTCGATGAGCGACAATGTCGCCGTGCTCCATCCCGACATCGAGTTCATCCGCCCCTGCAATCTGTGCCCGCACATGAAGCGGATCACCCTGAAGAACATCCGCCATGCGCTCGAGACCAACACGCACGAGGTCACGATCGATCCCGCGATGGCCGAGCGCGCGCGGCGCGCAGTGGAAAGGATGCTGGCATCATGAGCATCGATGTTTCGAAGTTGATCGGCCGTCCCGTGATCATCGGCGGCGGTGCCGCGGGTCTGATGACGGCGCTGCAGCTTGCGCCCGAGCCGGTCGTGCTGTTGTCGAAGTCGCCGCTCGGCGCGGAGGCGTCGAGCATGTGGGCGCAGGGTGGCCTCGCCGCGGCGGTTGGCGATGACGATGATCCGGGGCTGCATCTGAAGGACACGCTCGCCGCCGGAGCCGGATTGTGCGGCGAGGCCGCCGCGCGCCGCATCATCGATGCGGCGCCGGCCGCGGTCGAGCGCCTCGCGCAGCTTGGCGTTGCGTTCGACCGAGGTGCGGATGGACGTTGGCGTCTGGGCCTGGAGGCCGCACACAGCCGCAACCGGATCGTGCATGCGACGGGCGACGGCACGGGACGCGAGATCATGCGCGCGCTGATCGCGGCTGTCAGGCGTTGTGCTTCGGTGACCTTGCTCGAAGGCGTCGAGGCGCGCCGGCTGATCGTCAATGACAACGCGATCCAGGGCGTGGCTGCGGCGCGCGGCGATGAGGCTCTGATCCTCGCCACGACACGCGTCGTGATCGCAACCGGCGGCATCGGCTGCCTGTTCCTCGACAGCACCAATCCGGCCGGTTGTTTCGGCCAGGGCCTCGCGCTGGCGGCGCGGGCCGGTGCCGTGCTGTCCGATCTCGAATTCGTGCAGTTTCACCCCACCGCGTTCGACGGACCGTCGCGGCCGCTGCCGCTGCTCACCGAGGCGATCCGCGGCGATGGCGCCGTCCTGATCGACGACACCGGTACGCGCTTCATGGCCGACGAGCCCGGCGCTGAGCTGGCGCCGCGCGACGTGGTGGCGCGGGCGGTATGGCGCCGCCGTGCGCAAGGCCGCCGCGTGTTCCTCGATGCGCGCGACAAGCCGGGCAAGGATTTCGCCGCGCGCTATCCCGTGATCAGCGCGTTCTGCCGCATGGCGGGCATCGATCCCGCGTGCGATCCGATCCCGGTGCGGCCGGCCGTGCACTATCATATGGGCGGCATCGCTGTTGACACGATGGGACGCAGCACGGTCGAGGGCTTGTGGGCCTGTGGCGAGGCCAGCCGCACCGGCCTGCACGGCGCCAACAGGCTCGCCAGCAACTCGCTGATGGAGGCGATCGTCTGCGCGCAATGGGTGGCCGAAAGCGTGGCCGGCGCGCCGCAGCGTGCGGGCAAGCTGTGCGAGGTGGCGGCAATTCCGCCGGCGTCTGATCCGTCGGCCGTACGGCCGCTGCTGTCGCATGCGCTGGGCGTGATGCGCGAGCATCGCACGATCGCGGCTGCCGTCAGCGGCCTGCTTCCACTGGCAGAGCAGGCCGGGTCCATGGCTGACCCGGCGGTGGTCGGCCTGATGCTCGCGGTCGCGGCCCATGCGCGGGAGGAGAGCCGCGGCGCGCATTTCCGCAGCGATCGTCCGGGCACGCTGCCCGTCGCGCAGCCATCCAGCCTCACTCTGCCCGAGGCGATCGCGGTTGCCCGCGACATTGTCGAGGCCGAGCAGACGCCGTTCAGGAGCGCAGTGCCATGACTCTCAATCCTCTCTCGCCCTTGCTCTACGAGCCGCTGGTGCGCATGGCGCTGCTCGAGGATCTCGGCCGCGCCGGCGACATCACCACCGATGCCATCGTCCCCGCCGAGCAGCGCGCCTCGCTGAAGCTGCGGGCGCGCCAGCACGGGGTGATCGCAGGCCTCGATGTGGCGCGCTGCGCCTTCCAGACCGTCTCGCCGGACGTGCGCATGGAGATCGTGCGACCGGACGGCAGCGTCGTGACGCCGGGAGACGCGATCGCGACCATCAGCGGCCCGGCACGGGCGCTCCTGACCGGCGAGCGCGTCGCGCTCAACTTCCTCTGCCGCTTGAGCGGGGTCGCCAGCGCGACGGCGTCCCTGGTATCGGCGGTGAAGGGGACGAAGGCGCAGATCGTCTGCACCCGCAAGACCACGCCGGGCCTGCGCGCGCTGGAGAAATATGCGGTGCGCGCGGGAGGCGGCGGCAATCACCGGTTCGGGCTCGATGACGCCGTCCTGATCAAGGACAACCACATCGCCATCGCCGGCGGCATCCAGGCTGCCATCACGCGCGCAAAGGCCCATGCCGGCCATCTCGTCAAGATCGAGGTCGAGGTCGACACTCTGGCTCAGCTCGAGCAGGCGCTGACGCTGGGCGTCGATGCGGTGCTGCTCGACAACATGACGCCGGCGGAGCTCGAAACCGCGGTCGGCATGATCAGCGGCAAGGCCATCTCCGAAGCCTCGGGCCGGATCACCGTGGAGACCGCGCCCGCGATCGCCGCGGCCGGCGTCGACCTGATCTCGGTCGGCTGGATCACGCATTCGTCGGCCGCGCTCGACATCGGGCTCGACGAGGCCTGATCAGCCCTTCAGCGCCGCAATCAGCTTGGCGGCGTTCTCCTCCAGCACCTTCGGATCTTCCTTGCGGCTCGCCGGCGGCAGCAGGGAATCGCCGTTGCGGCGAGGCATGATGTGGACGTGCAGGTGGAACACCATCTGGCCGCCGGCATGCTCGTTGAACTGCTGCACCGTGATGCCGTCGGCGGCGAACGCGGTCTTGGCGGCGCGGGCGATGGTGCGCACGGCACGGCCGACGTGGAGATAGTCCTCCTCGGTGATGTCGAGGATGTTGCGTGCGGCGGCCTTCGGGATCACCAGGGTGTGGCCGGGCACGCGCGGCATGATGTCGAGGAACGCCAGCACGTGGTCGTTCTCATAGACCTTGGTGCAGGGGAATTCGCCGCGCAGGATCTTCGCGAACGGATTGTTGGGATCGTAGGCGGTCATGGGCAGTCCCTTAAGCGGTTCCTCTTGGTGCGCCTTACTCTCACCGGCGCGTGTCGCCGGTCAAGACGGCTCGTCCATGCCTTTCCGGAACGGGGCGGATTCGGCGAGCTCGCGGCCGGCTTCCTCGACATAGGCGCGCTCGCGCTTGAGATAGTCGTCAATGGCCCGGCGCAGGCCGCGGTCGGCGATGTAGTGCGCGGAGTAGGTGGTCTGCGGCAGGTAGCCGCGCGCGATCTTGTGCTCGCCCTGAGCGCCAGCTTCGACGACTTGGAGCTTGTGCTGGATCGCAAAGTCGATCGCCTGGTAGTAGCAGACCTCGAAATGCAGGAACGGGTGGTGCTCGATGGCGCCCCAATTGCGCCCGAACAGTGTGTCCGAGCCGATGAAGTTGATCGCGCCGGCGATCCAGCGGCCCTCGCGCTTGGCCATGACCAGCAGCACGTCGTCGGCCATGCTCTCGCCGATCAGCGAGAAGAACTTGCGGTTGAGATACGGCCGGCCCCACTTGCGTGAGCCGGTCTCCATGTAGAATTCGAAGAATGCGTCCCAGGCGTCCTCGGTGATGTCCTTGCCGGTCAGCCAATGGATGGTGATGCCGGCGGCCAATGCGTCGCGCCGCTCGCGCTTGATCGCCTTGCGGTGGCGCGAATTCATCGTCGCCAGGAAATCGTCGAAGGTGGAAAAACCCTGATTGTGCCAGTGGAACTGCTGATCGGTGCGCTGCAGGAAGCCCTGCGCGGCGAGCCGCTCCCATTCGGCCTGCCGGGCGAAGGTGACGTGGACCGAGGACGCCTCGCTGATCCCGCACAGCGCCTTCAGTCCCTGGGCGAGGGCATTGCCGATCATGTCCCGGTCCTGGTCGGCGCGGATCAGCAGCCGCGGCCCTGTGGCCGGCGTGAACGGCACCGAGACCTGCAGCTTCGGATAGTAGCGCCCGCCGGCCCGCTCATAGGCATCGGCCCAGCCGCGGTCGAAGACATATTCGCCCTGCGAGTGGGACTTGAGGTAGCACGGCACGACGCCGAGGACCTCGTCACCCATCTTCGCCACCAGATGGCGCGGCGCCCAGCCGGTGCGCAGGGTGGCCGAGCCGGAGGCTTCGAGCGCCGAGAAAAACGCGTGTGAGATGAACGGATTGTAGGCGCGGCCGCAGGCGGAAGATGAGCCGGGACTGACGCGGCCCTCGGGATTGGCACAGGCGTCCCATGCTGCGGCCGGGACCTCGTTGATCCCGGGAACGGCTTCGAGCGTGATCTCAGGCGATGCCATCGAATCCTTGTCAAACGGGCCGGCACGGCACGCCCCGGCCGGGACGCCCCAGATGCCACGCCCTGAAGATCGTGCATCGCAGCAGCGAGTTCAAGGCCGGCGTCACGTCCCCGGCGTAAACCCCTCGAAGATCATCTGATCCGCATAGCGGGCTGCGGCGGCACGCTGCTCAGGGGTGCGGACGGTCCAAGTCAGCAGCGGGCAGCCGAACACGTTGCGCGCGATCCAGGGGGCAGGCGCAGGCAGCTGCTCGATCCAATAGGCGACGAAATGCGGCTGGCTGCTGAAGCCATGCTTGAGATGCAGCATGCTGTCGCGCTGCGCCTGGGTCAGCTTGGCCCAGTAGCCGTCCTCGTAGCTGCGCTGCGCGACGATGCCGCGCGTCAGCGTCGGCATGGTCTCGCGCAAGGCGCGGACCTGGTCCGGATCGAACGACATCCCGACCACCGGGCCGGAGTAGGACGCCAGCACCTCGGCCATGCGCCGGACCAGCCGGCGATCGCCCTGGAACGTGCTCTTGACCTCGATGACCAGCGGCACGCGCCCGGCGATCAGGTTGCAGAGGTCGCCGAGCGTCATCATCTGCTCGTCGGTCTGCTTGAACTTGATCGCTTTCAGCTCTGCCGCGGTCTTCTCGATCAGCGGGCCGGTGCCCTCGGTGAGGCGGCCGAGATCATAGTCGTGATGCACCATGGCCTCGCCATCGGCCGACAGCTGGATGTCGCATTCGATGGCGAAGTTGCCGGCCACGGCGCCGCGTGCGGCGGCCGGCATGTTCTCGATGATGCCGCGATCAGCATCGTGCAGGCCGCGATGGGCGACGGGGCGGGCCGTCAGCCAGTCAGGTGCGCGCATTCGCCCCGTCCGTTTTGCTGGCGCATGATCTCGTCGGAAAACCGCCGCGCACTATTCCGGATCATGCGCTCTCTCTCACTCAACCTCGAACACACCTTCGACTTCCACCGCCGCGTCCGACGGCAGCGCCGACACGCCGACGGTGGTGCGGGCGTGCCGGCCCTTGTCGCCGAACGCTGCGACCATCAGGTCGGAGGCGCCGTTGAGCACCTTGGGCCCGTCGAGGAAATCGGGCGCCGAATTGACGAAGCCGCCGAGCCGGACCACGCGCACGACCTTGTCGAGATCGCCGACCGCCGCCTTGACCTGGGCGAGCAGGTTGATCCCGCAGCCCTTCGCGGCCGCATAGCCGTCCTCGATCGACACGCCGCCGCCGAGCTTGCCGGAGGCGATCATCTTGCCGTCGGCGCCGAGGCAGACCTGGCCCGACACGAACAGCAGGTTGCCGGTGCGCACGAACGGGACGTAATTGGCCACCGGCGCCTTTGGTGCCGGCAGTGTGATGCCCTGTGCCGCCAGATTCTGTTCAACCGTACCCGCCATCTCGAATCCCCGTTCTGTCGCCTGAAAGCCGGTCCCGTGCCGGACCGCGGCCCTGTTTGGCGCAGTTGCCAGTGACATGCAAGCAGCCAGCACCGACGCGATTCCGGCGCTTTAAGCGCACGTTTCCGTGAGACAGCCGCAGTTGCGACGCAATGCAGCGATCTCTAATGTGACGGTTCAGCGATACGTCCTCCGAGGAAAACTCATGGCTCATTCGTTCCGACTGTCGATGGGAGCGCTCGCCGTCGCGGCGATCACGTTCGGTCCGGCGCAGGCCGGGGCGGCTGTGCCGTTCCTGCCGCATCAGGCGCTCTATGACCTGAGCCTGGTCAAGTCGCGCGGCTCGAGCCCCGTCAACAGCGCGCGCGGTCGCATCCTCTACAATTTCTCTGGCAACGCCTGCAACGGCTACACTTCGGAATTCCGCCAGGTCTCGGAGCTCGATCTCGGTGAGGGCAAGGTGACCCTGAGCGACCTGCGCTCCACCGCGTGGGAGGACGGCGCCGGCAAGAGCTACCGCTTCAAGATCGACTCGCGCATGAACGAGCAGGCCTCCAGCCCGGTCGACGGTATCGCCGAGCGCACCGGCGATCACATCACCGTCAAGCTCAAGCAGCCCGAGGCGAAGACCTTCACGCTCGACGGCTCGACCGTGTTTCCGACCGAGCAGATTCATCGCATCATCGCCGCCGCGCGCGAGGGCAAGTCGCTGCTCGAGCTGACGGTCTATGACGGCTCGGACAATGGCGAGAAGGTCTACAACACGCTGACCGTGATCGGTGCGCCCGTGCCGGCCGACAAGGCGGCCGCCAAGCCCGACGCCTCGACCGACAATGACGAGATGAAGAAGATGACGCGCTGGCCGGTGACGGTCAGCTATTATGACCGCGACGCCAAGCGGGCCGAGGGCGAGCAGACGCCGGTCTACGCGATGTCGTTCGAGCTCTACGAGAACGGCGTCTCGCGCGCGCTCGTGCTCGACTACAATGATTTCGTCATCGCCGGCGCGCTCGGCAAGTTCGACGTCAAGGACGTGAAGGACGGCAAGCCCTGCAGCAATTGACCGGGGCATCATTCCGTCTGCTCCGGCCCGTCATAGGCGATGCCGCGGATGACCGCGGCCTGGCCGAACTTCTTGCGTAGCGCATCGATCGCGCGCTCGGCCGAGGCCGAGCGGCGGTCGAGCATGTCGGTGTCGGAGGCCTCCGAGCCCGGGCGCAGCGCGCTGACGCCTGCGCCCATCAGCCGGAACGCCGTGCCGTCGGTCTCGCGCGCCAGCATCTCCTTGCAGATTGCGAAGATCTTGCCGGCGAGCTGCGTCGGCGCCGCGATCGATTGCGAGCGCGTTCGTTGGCGGAAGTCCGCGGTCTTCAGCTTCAGCGTTATGGTCGACCCGGCGAGCTGGCTCGCCTTCAGCCGCGCCGACACCTTCTCCGACAGCCGCCACAGGGTCTTTTCCAGGGTCGCGTAGTCGCGGATGTCGGTGTCGAAGGTGGTCTCGCTGGAGATCGTCTTGGCGCCGCGATCAGCGACGACCTTGCGGTCGTCGATGCCGCGCGCCAGCCGCCACAGTCTGCGGCCGTCACCGCCGAACTGCTTCATCAGCTCGATCTCGTCGGCACGCTGCAGGTCGGCGATGGTGCGGAAGCCCTGGTTCGCCAGCCGCTGCTGCGTGGCGGGGCCGACGCCGAAGATGAAGCCGACGGGCTTGTCGGCCAGCATCGCCGGCGCCTCGTCCTGGCCGAGCGCGGCGAAGCCGCGGGGCTTGTCGAGATCGGAGGCGATCTTGGCGAGGAACTTGTTGCAGGACAGCCCGACCGAGACGGTGATCCCGATGCGCTGCTCGATCTCGCGGGCGAAGCGCGCCAGCACCTTTGCCGGGATCATGCCGTGGACGCGCTCGGTCCCGGACAGGTCTAGGAACGCCTCGTCGATCGACAGCGGCTCGACCAGCGGCGTCAGCGCCTGCATGGCCTGCCGGACCTCGCGGCCGACGCGGACATATTTCGCCATGTCCGGGGGAATCACGACCGCCGCGGGACACAGCTCCAGTGCCTTGAACATCGGCATCGCCGAGCGCACGCCATAGGTGCGGGCGATGTAGCAGGCGGCCGACACCACGCCGCGCTTGCCGCCGCCGATGATGACGGGCCGGTCGGCGACCTCGGGATTGTCGCGCTTCTCGACGGTCGCATAGAACGCGTCGCAGTCGATATGGGCCAGCGTCAGCGCGGGCAGGGCGCGATGGCGGACGAGGCGCGGCGAGCCGCAGACCGTACAGCGGCGCGCGCCATCATCGAGGTCCGTCAGGCAGTCGCGGCAGAAGCAGGCCGGCCCGGCGACCGTGCGCGACCCGCTCGCTGGCGCCCGCTCGGTCACGGCACGTCGCGCTCCCACTGCCGGTCGCCCAATACCTGCCGTGCTGCCATGATATTGGTCGGATGTAACTTGGAGTGGGCGGCAAAAGCCTTTACCGTCTCGTCGTCGCGCAGCACGAAATCGAGCACGCTGACCAGGAAATTGGGGTCGGCGGCCGAGGATCGCAGCGTCTCCGGCCCAATCCCGGTCTCGGCCAGGAAGCGGCCCAGCCGCTCCGGTTCGCCGGCCAGGAAGCCGAGGGCCTGAACTGCAACGATTTCAGCGACTTCGCGCGGATTTCGAACGGGCTTTTTCAACGGCGGATTTGCCTTTCCGTTAACTTGTCGGCTCTACTTTGCGCCCATCATGCCCGAGTCTTCGGAATGGGTTCAAGCAAGTGGAAACCATCTCGGGGAAAGATCGAATACCGACTTAACGGCTTAGAACGAATCTGGGGCTAGTTTGAATTAGATGAGTAGCGGTGGACAGGCGTCCGCCAGAGGACATGCCGGTGTCAGTGATTCGGAGGGGCGGATGGGCAAGACCGTCCTGATCGTGGAAGACAATGAGCTCAACATGAAGCTCTTCCGCGATCTGTTGGAAGCCCACGGGTACCAGACGTCCGGTACGTCCAGCGGCGTGGAGGCGCTCGACATCGTGCGCCGGACCCGCCCCGATCTGATCCTGATGGACATCCAGCTGCCGCAGGTCTCGGGCCTGGAAGTGACGAAATGGATCAAGGACGATCCGGATTTGCGTGCCATCCCGGTGGTGGCAGTGACGGCCTTTGCCATGAAGGGCGACGAGGAGCGCATCCGCGAGGGTGGCTGCGAAGCCTATCTTTCCAAGCCGATCTCGGTCGGAAAATTCATTGAAACGGTACGCCGCTTTATCGGCTAAGGAGTTTCTGCAGTGTCCGCGCGTATCCTCGTCGTCGACGACGTCCCGGCCAACGTCAAGCTGCTGGAGGCGCGGCTGTCGGCCGAATATTTCGACGTGCTGACCGCCGCGAACGGCGCCGAGGCGCTGCAGATCTGCCAGCGCGCCGAATGCGACATCATCCTGCTCGACGTCATGATGCCGGACATGGACGGCTTCGAGGTCTGCCGCCGGCTGAAGTCGAATCCGGCCACGCATTTCATTCCGGTTGTCATGGTGACGGCGCTCGACAGCCCGTCCGACCGCGTGCGCGGCCTGGAGGCCGGTGCCGACGACTTCCTGACCAAGCCCGTCTCCGACGTCGTGCTGATCGCGCGCGTGCGCTCGCTGACGCGGCTGAAGATGATGACGGACGAGCTGCGCATGCGCGCGCTGACCTCGCTCGAGATCGGCGTGCAGGCGCCCGAGCGCAACGCGGTTGCCGACGCCGGCAAGGGCGGGCGGGTGCTGCTGGTCGACGACCGGCCGTCGTCCTACGAGCGGCTCGGGCCGATGCTGGCGACCGAGCATGCCATCGACGTCGAGACCAATCCCGCCGAGGCCGTGTTCAACGCCGCCGAAGGCAATTACGACCTCGTCATCGTCTCGCTCGACCTGAACGATTACGACGGCCTGCGGCTGTGCAGCCAGCTGCGCTCGCTGGAACGCACCCGGCAGGTGCCGATCCTCGCGATTGCGGAAGCCGAGAACAATTCGCGGCTGCTGCGCGGCCTGGAGATCGGCGTCAACGATTATCTGCTGCGTCCCGTCGACAAGAACGAGCTGCTGGCGCGCGCCCGCACCCAGATCCGCAAGCGCCGCTACACCGACCATCTGCGCGACAACGTCCAGAACTCGATCGAGATGGCGATCACCGACGCGCTGACGGGCCTGCACAATCGCCGCTACATGGAGACGCATCTTTCGACGCTCGCCGACCAGGCCGCGAGCCGTGGCAAGCCGCTGGCGCTGATGATGCTCGACATCGACTACTTCAAGTCGATCAACGACAATTACGGCCATGATGCCGGCGATGACGTGCTGCGCGAGTTCGCCATGCGCGTGCGCAAGTCGATCCGCGGCATCGATCTCGCCTGCCGCTATGGCGGCGAGGAGTTCGTCATCGTGATGCCCGAAACCGACCTGCACGTCGCCGGCATGGTCGCCGAGCGCTTGCGGCGCTCGGTCGCCAACGAGCCGTTCTCGGTGCACAAGGGCGAGAAGCGCATCGAGGTCACGACCTCGATCGGGCTGTCGACCCTGGAGCAGAAGGGCGAGCCGATCGCCGACGTCATGAAGCGCGCCGACAATGCGCTCTACCGCGCCAAGAACGAGGGCCGCAACCGCGCGGTGGCGATCGCCCCCGTGCATCAGCCGGCGCCGTTCCTGCCGCAAGCCGCCGGCCGCGGCCGCTAGAGGGGCAGGGCGGTGGAGCCGTGTGACCGCCGCTGAGCATCCGTTGCTGGCGAATAGCGTCATCTTTCTCCACATCGTCATTCCGGGGCGCGCGGAGCGCGAGCCCGGAATCCATAACCACGATCGGGAGTATGGATTCCGGGCTCGCCCTACGGGCGCCCCGGAATGACGGCGAGTGCGGAGCCGATTGTTTCCACACATCACTCTTCATCCTCGCCGCGCCTCCGCGCCCGAGCTGTGCCATTGAAAACCCTCTTCGAGAACAGAGGGCGCAGGGAAGGCCGGGTGCTGGTCGCACCCATGGTCCGCGTGCAGAAAGAAAGCACGCGGCAGAACCACAGGTACGAGCCGGACATCCGGCCCTCCCTGCGCGATGGCTTTACGGCTTACTCCGCGCTCTCCCCGGGGACCGGCGTTCTTGCCCCCGTCGCGAGCGCGCTTCGTCGCAGCGCCCGCTTGGCCTCAGCATCGGGAGGCCAGGACCACACGGCTTGACCGTGCGCACCGGATCGTTCGTCGGCGCGGACAAGCCACGCTGCAACCCGACACGCCCACCGCAGCCCACCTCACGCTCGTGACGATCGCGATGCGCCCCTCTTGGCGAGGTGGGATGTGCAGGGGGATAGCATGAATTCTGGAAAAGCGAAAGTAAAAAATTGCGATCTGGATAGCCGGCGAGAGCGATCTCGTTGAAAGCGTTCGAAAAGTTAGTCTTCGGCGCAGGACCGTCTCGGGGGCGCTCGATGGGAAGATCGCTTCCTCATCTCAATGCTTCAGGATGGACCCCTGATGATCAGGCCGACGCTGATCGGCCCTACGAACTTCAGGCGTCTCATGTTAGCTTAGTTGCGGCGTTGCTCTCTTGTTAGGGAAAAGGCATGAAGCCGCTTCGCATGGGTGTTTTGGCCGGCGTGCTGATGTTGTGTGGAGTCTTGGTCCTCGAAGCGCTCGGTGTGCAGACCAACCTTTTGGTTTTCATGGTCTTGGGAGGCGTTTCGGGCTCGCTGGCTGACATCTTGGATCGGTTCATGGCGGGGCGCGGTACGTAGCGCTGGTCAGCGCGCAAGGCCGGATGGTTGTCGACTCATTCCGATGTATCTCGGACGAGAGAGCGTCTGATGTTTGTGGAGTGTGCCCGATGTGGACATTTCAGCTGGTAGTCCGCACTCCGTAGGGCGGATCAGCGCGCCGCTTCACGTTCGCCGCAAATCGGCAGATTGAGCTGACGCCAATCCGCCCGCCGTGCTCGCGCGGTCGATCTACAACAACTCGCCGCCAGGATGTGGGGCGCCCAAATATCCCTTGATGTTGCGTGCGTGCCATGATACCTTACGTGACATGAGCAAATCGGTCCGCATCGTCAACTTCTATCACATGACCCGCTTCGGCTGGGCCGTGGAAGGAGTCGCGCGCTAGGAATTGGACGTTGCGATCGTTTCACCAGGCCCCGCCGGCATCGGACGGGGCCTTTTGTTTGGCCACGCTCCCTGCCGGCATAACAGCAGGAGCAGAGGATGCCACCCCATCAGACCAACGCGACGATCGACGCTGCGCACGTGTCGGCGCTCAACGTCGATCTCTCGATCGCGTCAATCACCGACGCGATCGACAGCGTGCAGCCATCGATGCAGTCCGAAGCGTCGATCGCAGCGTTGCGAGACGTGTCGCCAGAAAAGGACGCGGCCGGTCCGCCGGCCACGCCGACCTGGCCGATCATCCGCTTGATCGGCTGGTGCTGGCGCGCGATCCAAGAATGGCAACGCCGCGAGAGCGTGCGGGACTGCCTGCATGACCTGAGCGAACGCGAGCTCACAGATATCGGCATCACGCGCGCCGAGATCGAGCACATCGCCGCGCTGCGGACGCTCGACAGATTGAGGGATGATCCATATCCGGGCGGCGTCTCGCGTCGGGGAATGTAGTTGGTCGTTGAAAGTGGCGACGCAGGGATAACCGACCAACAGCGCGAGATGGTCGCCGCGACGTCGTTGCGAGCGTCAGCGAAGCAATCCAGGGTCCCGCACACGACTCTGGATTGCTTCGCTGCGCTCGCAACGACGGAGGTGAGATCGCGCTTATCTATGGACACTATCCTGCCGGAGACGTCGCGTGCGCGGAGTTCGGCAGAACACAAGCCTCGCATAGGTGCTCATGTGCGAGCGCAGGAACTACATGCCTTGATCTGGCGCAATCATCGTGGTACCGACAAACCATGATCAACGTCGTGCGCAACTCCAACCGCAAACATGCGGCCCGCCGCAGCTGGGCCGTGGGAGGAGTCGTGCGCTAGGATTTCGACGACACGATCATTCCACCAGGCCCCGCCGGCATCGGACGGGGCCTTTTGTTTGGCCGCGCTCCCTGCCGGCATCACGCAGCAGGAGCGACCGATGCCACCTCAGACCCATCTCACAGACGAGATCGCCCGCAATTCCGCCACGCGCGATCGCCCCCTCTCATTGGTGAAGAACGCGGCGCACCAGGCGCCAGCCGCGCCGCGACCCAACGCATCCGTCACGGTGCTGCGTGACGCGTTGTCGGAAAAGAATGCGGCCGGGCCGCCGGGCATCTCGGCTCCGGGGCTGTTCGGCCTGCTCGCGCGCTATTGGCTGGTGTTTCAGGAAGGCCGTCGGCTCAGGCGGATGAGAGTCGATCTATGCGACCTGAGCGAGGCGCAACTGGTGGATATCGGCCTGACGCAAGGCGATCTCGACCATATCGCAGCCCACCGCGCGCTCGAGCGCCTGAGATTCGACATAGCGAACGCCATGATGTCCCGCGGTGTGATGTAGCTGCGAACAGGCCAGTGCGAACAAATGTCTCGGCAGGGCGGATCAGCGTGTGATCGGCCCTGGCGATGTCGTGCGCGCGATCTGTTGCAACCGCGTCATTGCGAGCACAGCGAAGCAAGCCAGGGCTCAGCAAGGACTCTGGATTGCTTCGCTGTGCGCGCAATGGCAGAGGATGGTGCGCGGTGGGGTGATGTTCACCCTCGGCCGCTTTTCGCGCTATCATCGTCGTCAACGTTGATGGAAATGGAACGACGAATGGCAAAACATATCGGCATCGTCGGCTGCTCCGCCGAGGGCGCGGCGCTCTGCTATCGCACGATCTGCAAGGAGGGGGCCGACCTGCTCGGGCCGCATGCCCATCCCGAGGTGTCGATGCACACGCCGTCGCTCGCCGACTACGTGGCCTGCCTCGATCGCGGCGATCTCGATGGCGTCGCCGAGCTGATGCTGACCTCGGCGCGCAAGCTCGCCGCGGCCGGCGCGGATTTCCTGATCTGCCCCGACAACACCATTCACCAGGCGTTGCCGCTCGTGCTGCCACGCTCACCGCTGCCTTGGCTGCACATCGCTGACGAGGTTGCCAAGGAGGCGGTCAGGAGAGGCTACAGGCGTATCGGCATCACCGGCACCAAATGGCTGGTCGACAGCAATGTCTATCCGGATAGCTTGACCGCACGCGGGCTGGCGTTCGCGCGTCCGGAAGAAGCCGATCGCGTCGAAGCCAACCGCATCATCATGGATGAGCTGGTCTACGGGCGGTTTCAGCCGCCCTCCGTCGCCGCGTTTCAGGCGATCAT
Source organism: Bradyrhizobium sp. HKCCYLRH3097 (assembly GCF_051167875.1). Classification (NCBI taxonomy): domain Bacteria; kingdom Pseudomonadati; phylum Pseudomonadota; class Alphaproteobacteria; order Hyphomicrobiales; family Nitrobacteraceae; genus Bradyrhizobium; species Bradyrhizobium sp. HKCCYLRH3097. The sequence goes on along the minus strand of NZ_JBNPTX010000015.1, from coordinate 125,003 downwards.
CGCGCGACTGAAGGAGGAAGGTTGCGATGCCGTCGCGCTCGGCTGCACCGAGATTCCGCTGATCATCGACGATGCCAACTCGCCTCTGCCGACGTTGGATTCGACGCGTCTGCTCGCGCGTGCTGCGCTGGCGCGGGCCACGTCCTGCGCCGGCTGAGAATTGCGGCAAGGCGCTGACCGTTCAGAGTGGGACGTGCAGGCAGCATTGGCTGCGACGCTCGCCATCCGGCCTTCGGACGCACAGTTCCGTCGGAACCCCCTTGGGCGGGAAACGTTTGTTTCAGCCCAAGGAGGAGCGCCCAATGAAGAAGCTGATATTTGCGGTTGCCGTGTCGCTGTCCGTTCTGCCGTCATTTGCCATGGCTCAGGGCCATATGGGGACGCCGCAGGAGCAGAAGGCTTGCGCGCCCGACGCCAAGCGCTTCTGCCGCGCTCAGCTCGGCGACGACTTCGGCGTCCAGAACTGTCTGACGCAGAACCGGGCCAAGCTGAGCAAGCGCTGCTCGGCGGTGTTCCTGAGCCACGGGATGTAAGCCGGCGCGCAGCGTCGCGACGTCGCAGGGCGGACGGCCAACGCCGATCCGCCCTTCTTTGTAGTCAGGCCGCACGGACCCTGCGCAAGAATTTCTCCAGCTCATCCTTGAGGTGATCGCTCTCGCGCGACAGCGAGTGCGCGGATGACAGCACCTGCGCGGAGGCGGTGCCGGTGGCGCTGGCGCCCTTGCTGACGTCGCCGATGTTGCCGACGACGCGCGCGGTGCCGCCGGCGACCTCCTGCACGTTGCGCGAGATCTGCCCCGTCGCGGCGCCTTGCTGCTCGACGGCGGCGGCGATGCCGGCGGCGATCTCCGAGATCTGCTGGATGGTGCCGCCGATCTGCTTGATCGAGGCGACCGAGGTTTGCGTCGCGCTCTGAATGCCTTCGATCTGCTGGCCGATCTCCTCGGTGGCCTTGGCGGTCTGCGACGCCAGCGCCTTGACCTCGGAAGCCACCACCGCGAAACCGCGGCCTGCGTCGCCGGCGCGCGCCGCCTCGATGGTCGCGTTCAGGGCCAGCAGGTTGGTCTGGGCGGCGATCGAGGTGATCAGCTTGAGCACGTCGCCGATGCGCTCGGCGGTGCGCGACAGCTCGCTGATGCCGACATCGGTCTGCTCGATCTGGCGAACGGCCTCCTTGGCAATGGTGGTCGATTCCCTGACCTGCCGCCCGATCTCATGGACCGAGGAGGTCATCTCCTCGGCGGCCGAGGCGACCGACTGCACGTTGGTCGAGACTTGGCCCGAGGCCGAGGCCGCGCTGGCCGACAGGTGCTGGGTCTGCTCGGCGGTCTTGGTCAGCGTGTTGGCCGAGACCTCGAGCGTGCGCGCGTCCGCATGGACCTTGTTGATGATCTGGCCGACGGTGGCTTCGAACTCGTCGGCCATGCGTTGCATGGCGACGTGCTGCTCGGTCTTGGCCGCATCGAGATAGACCGAGATGGCGAGATCCATGTCGATCATTGCCGCCTTGGTGATCGCAGCCTGCAGCGCGGCCTTCTTCTCGCGGGCCGCCTGGCCGCCGAACCAGCCGTCCGCGATCTCCGTCTCGATCGCCTTCTGCAGCCCGGTCACGATCAGCGAATAGCCGGCGATGTACCAGCGCGGCTCCAGCCCCATCCGGTTGTGCGCCTGGCCGATCCTCGTCACGGACTTCACATAGGCATCGTCGAACTTCGCGGTCGCCAGCGACATCCAATGGTCGAGCTGGGCCTTCGAGGCGTGCCGCATCGCGGCCTGGCTGGAGAACATCTTGGCGAGATGCGGGACCTTGCCGACATGGGCGTAGAACTGCTCCAGCAGGCCGGGCAGCACCTTGCCGATCAGCGGCCGCAGCTCCCGCAGCGCCTCTCGGGTCGCATTGTCGATGCCGATGAAATCGAGACGGGACTGCAAAGTCTGAAGATCGGTCATCACTGGTCTGCCGGTAAGATAAGGAGGGAGACGCTGCGGGGGGGGGCGCCGCTACCCCAAATCGCACGGGTTTGGTTGATGGCTCCTTAAGTCGGGAACCAGATTCAGCCGCAGCCAATGGACCGATCAGAAGCGGACGGCCCGTGCCGCAGCAGTGGGAGCATCGGGCGCAATAAAAAACGGGGCCGAAACGGCCCCGTTGAAGTCGCAGCAGACCGCGATCTTACTTGATCTTGGCTTCGCGGAATTCGACGTGCTTGCGCGCGACCGGGTCATACTTCTTCTTGACCATCTTGTCGGTCATGGTGCGCGAGTTCTTCTTGGCAACGTAATAGAAGCCGGTGTCGGCGGTCGACACGAGCTTGACCTTGATGGTGACCGCTTTGGCCATGTCTTGAACCTCTGGAATCGGGATCGGGGGTGGGCACCGGCCAAAGAGGGGGCGCCGTTGGCCGGCAACCTACCCAGCCAGCCCCCAAAGTCAAGGTTTGAGGGCCAGATTCTGGGGTCCCTGGGCCGCGAAGAAGCGGTTTTTCGGTCGGGGCAGGCCGAGATTGTCCCGCAGGGTCGGCCCCTCATACTCCGTCCGGAAGATCCCGCGGCGCTGCAGCTCGGGAATCACCTTGTCGACGACGTCGTCGAGCCCTGCGGGGAGGAACGGGAACATGATGTTGAAACCGTCCGACCCACGGCTTTCCAGCCACTCCTGCATCTGGTCGGCGATCGTCTTGGCTGTGCCGACGAAGGACAGACCGCCGTAGCCGCCGACCCGCTGCGCCAGTTGCCGCACCGTGAGCTTGTCGCGCGCGGCGACATCGACCAGGCGCTGGCGGCCGCTCTTGGAGGCGTTGGTCTCGGGGATATCAGGCAGCGGACCGTCGGGATCGAAGCCGGACGCGTCGGTGCCGAGGATGACCGAGAGCGAGGCGATGGCGCTGTCGTAATGCACCATGCTGTCGAGCAGCGCGCGCTTCTCCTTCGCCTCGTCGACGCTGTCGCCGACCACCACGAAGGCGCCGGGCAGGATCTTCAGATGCTCAGGATCACGGCCGATCTTGTCCATGCGGCCCTTGATGTCGGCATAGAGCTTCTGCCCATCGGCGAGGCTGCCGCCGCCGGTGAACACGGCCTCCGCCGTCTCCGCCGCGAGCTGCTTGCCGTCCTCCGAGGCGCCGGCCTGCACGATCACCGGCCAGCCCTGCACGGGGCGGGCGATGTTGAGCGGGCCGCGGACTTTCAGATATTTGCCCTTGTGGTCGAGCACGTGCATCTTGTCGGGATCGAAGAACAGCCCGCTCTCGACGTCGCGCACGAAGGCATCGTCGGCAAACGAATCCCACAATCCGGTGACGACGTCGTAGAACTCGCGGGCGCGCTTGTAGCGCTCGGCATGCTCCATGTGGTCGTCGAGCCCGAAATTCAGCGCGGCATCTGGATTCGACGTGGTGACGATGTTCCAGCCGGCGCGGCCGCCGGAGATGTGGTCGAGGGAAGCGAAGCGGCGGGCGAGGTGATAGGGCTCGTCGAAGGTGGTCGATCCGGTCGCGATCAGGCCGATATTCTCGGTCACCGCCGACAGCGCCGAGAGCAGCGTGAACGGTTCGAACGACGTCACGGTGTGGCTGCGCTTGAGCGCATTGATCGGCATGTTCAGCACGGCCAGATGATCGGCCATGAAGAAGGCGTCGAACTTGCCGGCCTCCAATTTCCGGATGAGCCGCTTGAGATGCGCGAAGTTGAAATTGGCGTCCGGCCAGGCGCCGGGATAGCGCCACGCGCCGGTGTGGATGGAGACCGGACGCATGAAGGCGCCGAGCTTGAGTTGACGGGGAGCCATGGGGTGTCCGTGGATGGTTGATCTCTTGAGCAGATAGGAACTCGCCCGATCCGCGTCAGCAACCCACGGCAGAACACGATTTCGTTTTTGCGGTCGTGCGCAGCACGCTCATTCTGTCGTGAGGCAATACAGGTTACGCAGCAAATGGTGTCGTCCCGGCCTTGAGCCGGGACCCATACTCCGTGAACTACGCCATGTGAGCACAGTCTCGACCACCGGGGCCCACGACAGATTCCGCGGTATGGGTCCCGGCGTTCGCCGGGACGACACTTTTTGGTGGCGTAGGGCTGCCCGTCTCATGGCGAGTCATTCGTGGCCGGACAACTAATGCCTCCGTGCGCGTGCATCGAACGCCGACAGCACGGCGAGCGTCATCGCGGTGACGCCGGTCTCGATGGTCGGCTTGGGCACCGGCGCGAACAGCTGCGAGCGGTTCGGCGGCAGCCGCGGACCACCATGACGTGCAGCCGCGACGCGCTCTGGATCATAAACGCCGATGTTGAAGACCATCGATGGCACGCCGGCCTTGACGTACTCCGCATAGTCGTCACTTGCGGTGCTCGGCGGCGATCTCGTCAACCTGTCGCCGAACGCCGCCTTCAGCACCGGCTCGGCCGCCGCGACGAGCGCGTCGTCGTTGATCACGGCATCCGTCCGTTGCTCCAACTCGATACCGGGCCGCGGAGCGCCGGCCATGGCCGCCACAGCCATGGCGGTTCGCTCGATCTCTCCCAGCATCTTGGCGCGGGCCTCCGGCCTGAAGCTCCTGATGGTCACGGGCATGACCGCGTCGTCCGGGATGATCTCGCTGGCGGTGCCGCCTTGGATAACTCCGACGAGGACGCCGGGCTCGGTTGGGTCCTTCTCGCGGCGGATCACGCTCTGCAGATCGACAAGGAAGCGTGCCGCCATCATGATTGGCTTGATGGTGGTATGCGGCGCCGAGTCATGGACACCGCGGCCATAGAAGCGGATCGACAGGCCATCCATGCTCGATGAACCGACGCCGACCCGATACGTTACATCACCATGTGCGAAGCCGCCGCTATGCAGCGCAAAGCCGACATCGGGTTTCGGAAAGCGGGTGAACAGGCCGTCGGCCAGCATCGCCTTCGCGCCCGCGACCTCCTCCTCGGCGGGCTGGCCGACGAACATCAGCGTGCCCTTCCACTTGTCCTTGAGGCCTATGAGCGTCCTGGCCGTGCCGACCCAGCTCACCATGTGCACGTCGTGGCCGCAACTATGCGCGACGAAGGTCACGCGCCCGTTCCAATTGGCCGTGTCGCGGCTCGCATAGGGCAGGCCGGTCTTCTCCTCCATCGGCAGCGCATCGAGCTCGGTGCGCACCATGATGGTCGGGCCCTCGCCATTGCGATAGAGCGCGACGAGTCCGGTCTTGCCGACCTTCTCGGTGACCTCGAAGCCGACGCTGCGCATCTCCTCCGCAAGCTTCGCCGCCGTCTTGACCTCCTGGAAGGCGAGCTCCGGATGGGCGTGCAGGTCCTTGTAGAGCATGTCGAGCGCCGGGTCGTCGCGCTCGAGCGAGGCCGCGATCGTCGATGTCAAGGCTGCGACGTCGAGCTCGGCATGGGCCGGTGGCGAGGCCAGCGCGATCAGCGCGACCGACGCGAATAGACGCCCGAGAGACTGCTTCATGGATTGGCTCCACGATACGTGTGGCCTACTCTACGACCCATCGGCTTTGCCGCCCAGCACGTCTTTCGGCATCTTCGCGGCTTGCAAGGAGCACTGGCTTGTCAGAGAGGCTCAACATCTCCTCGGGCTATCCATTCGAGGAGACCTACGGCTATGCGCGGGCGGTGAGGGTCGGCAACCAGGTCTTCGTCTCGGGAACGACTGCGCGCGGTATCGATCTGGACAGCGATGCCTTCGGCCAGGCAACGAGCGTGATGGCCATCATCGCCGGCGCCTTGCAGCAGGCCGGGGCGGATCTCCGGCACGTGGTGCGGACGGTGGTCTACGTGACCGACATGGCGGACACCGACGCGGTGGCCCGCGCGCATAGCGAGGCCTTCGGGGCAGTGCGGCCCGCGAGCACGCTGGTGAAGGTCGCGGGCCTCACGCCTGAGAGGGCACGGGTCGAAATCGAGGTCACCGCCATCGTTCACGACTGAGCATCGCCGCGGCGGGGCGCCGTGAGCAGTGCGATCACCCGCCCAGCACGTCCTTCTGCATCTTGCCGCCGTAGAAATGGAAGAACGGCACCGGGGCGTCGTGGCGCAGCGGGCCGGTGGCGAGGCGGCGGTCGAGCTCGTGGAGCACGTTCTTGGTCATCGGGTGCAGATCGGCGAGCGGCTTGGAGCCGAGCTCGACCCAGACCAGCTCGACCAGCTCCGCATCGGCGTGGATCACGCCGTCGACGCGATGGGTGATGGCGGAGGCATCGGCGGTGAAGAAGCGCGTGTCGAAGCGCTTGATGCGGCCGGGCGGGGTGATGGCGCGGGCGATCAGGAACAGGCCGGAGGGGTCGGGCAGCAGGCCGGCGTCAGCGAACGGCGCCCATGGCCCGTCCAGTTTCGGCGCGGAGCCGCCGACCTTGCGTCCGAGACAGAGACCGGTTTCCTCACAGGCCTCGCGGATCGCGGCGACGGCGAGCGACTTCGCGCGCGAGGCCGTCGTCTGCGGCTTGCCCTTGAACAGATTGGCTTCGAGCTCGGCCGGCATCGGCGCTGCGACGGGGATGCGATGATCTGACTTGTCGACGCGGCCGCCCGGGAAGACGAACTTGCCGGGCATGAACACGACCTTGTCGTGGCGCTTGCCGACCAGCACCTTCGGCACCGTGCCGCTGCGATCCACCAGGATCAACGTCGCAGCATCCTTCGGCTTGGTGTAGGGATGATGGTCGGCTTCCTTCTCGGCCGGCTTGCCCGCCGCTGCGCCCGTGGCCTGTGCCGTCTCGCTCATGTCCTCCCCGCTTTTTCTTATTCGTTGATTGTCTGGTCGCTCAGACCGGCGGAATGCCTTCCACCGGATTGTCGTCGAAGCCGTGCATGCGGAACGCCCATTGCAGCCCGACGACGGCGCCCTTGACCGGCTGAATCAAGGCGAGCGCGGCGACCAGGGTCACCGGCAGATAGATCGCGAGTTGCAGCGCCACCGGCGGCGCGTAGTTGGTCTCGATCGAGAGCACCAGCGGCACGATGATGTGGCCGACGATGACGATCACGAGATAGGCTGGAAGATCGTCGGCGCGATGCCCGGAGAAATCCTGGCCGCAGCGGTCGCAGTTGTCCGCGACCTTCAGGAAGGCGCGGAACAGCTTGCCCTCGCCGCAGCGCGGGCAGCGGCCGCGCAGGCCGCGCTTCATCGCTGTCCAGACGTCGCGCTTCTCGGCGAGGCCGGTGTCGCGCGTCCACGTCTGCGGGGGCAATGTGCTGGGCGTTGAGGTCATGGCGTCCACGATCTGCCTTTCTTCGATGTGCCGGGCTTGCGTTTTGCCCCTGCCGTTTGACTTTCCTTGCGGTTTTTTTCTTTGTGCTTCGGCCGCGCCTCGGCCTTGGCGCGCTTCGTTGCCTTGCTCTTGGCCCTTGCCTTGATCCCGGCCTTGCCCTTCGGCCGCTCGCGGCGGCCGTGGCGCGAGACAAGCACGTCGGCCTGCGTCAAGAGTTCGAAGCGCAGCGCACCGGCCACCGGCTGAGCTTCTACCAGACGCACGTCGACGACGTCACCCAGCCGGTGCATGGCACCGCTGCGCTGGCCGATCAGCGCATGCCGCGTCTCATCATAGTCGAAATATTCCGTGCCGAGGGTCCGGATCGGAACCAGGCCGTCAGCGCCGGTCTCGTCGAGCTTGATGAAGAGGCCGGCGCGGGTGACGCCGGAAATGCGGCCCTGGAAGGTGGCGCCGACGCGGTCGGCGAGATGATGGGCGATCAGCCGGTCGGCGGTCTCGCGCTCGGCCTTCATCGCGCGCCGCTCGGTCACCGAGATCTGCGCCGCGACCTCGGCGAGATGATCCGGCGTCTCGCTGTCGGGCAGGGCGCCGTCGCCGAGGCTCAGCGCGCGCAGCAGGCCGCGGTGCACGACGAGGTCGGCATAGCGGCGGATCGGCGAGGTGAAATGCGCGTAGCGGCGCAGGTTCAGGCCGAAATGTCCGTAATTGTCGGTCGAATATTCCGCCTGCGCCTGCGAGCGCAGCACGACCTCGTTGACGAGATGCTCGTAGTCCTGGCCGGCCACCAGCGTCAGCACGCGGTTGAACAGCGATGGCCTCAGCGCGCCGCTCTTCGCAAAGGGCACGTCGAGCGTCTTCAGGAATTCCTGCAGCGCATGGATCTTCTCCACCGTCGGCTCGTCATGCACGCGGTAGATCAGCGGCAGTGCCTTCTTCTCCAGCAGTTCGGCCGCGGCGACGTTGGCCGAGATCATGAACTCCTCGATCAGTCTGTGGGCGTCGAGGCGCTCCGGCACGACGACGCGGTCGACCGTGCCGTCTTTCTTGAGCAGGATCTTGCGTTCGGGAATGTCGAGGTCGAGCGGATCGCGCGCGTCCCGGCCGCGCTTGGCGACCTCATAGGCGGCATAGAGCGGCTTCAGGATCGGCTTGAGCAGGGGACCGGTGACGTCGTCCGGCTTGCCATCGATGGCGGCCTGCGCCTGTGCGTAGGACAGTTTGGCGGCCGAGCGCATCAGCACGCGGTGGAACGAGTGCGAGCGCTTGCGGCCGTCGGCCCCGAGCACCATGCGCACGGCGAGCGCGCCGCGCGCTTCGCCCGGCACCAGCGAGCACAGGTTGTTGGAGATGCGCTCCGGCAGCATCGGCACGACACGGTCGGGGAAGTAGACCGAGTTGCCGCGGATCAGCGCGTCGCGATCGAGCGCCGAGCCCGGCCGCACATAGTAGGCGACGTCGGCGATGGCGACATGGACAATGAAGCCGCCGACATTGCTCGGATCGGGATCCGGCTCGGCATGAACCGCGTCGTCGTGGTCCTTGGCATCGGGCGGATCGATCGTGACCAGCGGCAGCTCGCGCCAGTCCTCGCGGCCCTTCAAGGTCGCGGGCTGCGCGGCTTCGGCTTCCGCCACCGCCGCGGCCGAGAAGTCCATCGGGATCTCGTGGGCATGGATCGCGATCAGGCTGATCGCCTTCTCGGTCGCGACCGAGCCGTAACGCTCCTTCACCCGGCCCGAGGGCAGGCCGTAGCCGCGGCCGCGCAGCAGGTCGACGCTGATGAGATCGCCGTCCTTGGCGTCCTTGGTGTCGGCGGGGGCGATGGAGAGCTCGCGTCCGGCCTGCTTCTTGTCGACCGGAATCAGGCGGCCGCCGCCGCCGGGATTGCTGCGGAAAATGCCGAGCACGCGCGGCCGCGCCTGATCCAGCACCTTGAGGACGCGGCCGCGATAGGACACGCCGCCATCATCCTTGATCGGCTCGACCCGCAGCAGCGCGCGGTCGCCGACGCCGGCCACCGAGCCCGGCCCCGCATGACGCGGCGTGTGGATGCGGATGCGCGGCGGCTCGGACTGCTCGGCCTCGTCCCACTCGGCCGGCTTGGCGATCAATTCGCCGTCGCTGTCGCGCCCGGTGATGTCGGCGACCAGCGTGGCCGGCAGGGACGCGGTCTCGACGACTTTCTTGCGGCCGCTCTTCTTCACCGTGCCGTCGGCGACGAGTTCGCGCAGCAACTGCTTGAGCGCGACGCGATCGGCGTTCTTCAGGCCGAACGCGCGGGCGATGTCCTTGGTGCCAACCTTGCCCGGATTGGCGCGGATGAAGGCGACGATGGCCTCCCGCGAAGGGAAGCCGATGTCGCGCTTTTGGGTCATTTTCTCATCCGCGGGCCTTGCCGGCGCTTTTCTTCGGCGTCGCCTTGGTCGCAGGCTTGGCCGAGGTCTTGGCGGCCTTGGCGACCGGCGCACGCGCCTTGCTGGTGGAGTCTGATTTCGGTTTGGCGGCCGCCTTCTTCGCCGCGGCCTTTTTCGCCGGCTTCGGCGTGTCGTCGTCGCCGCCGGTCTTCGGCTTGGCCTTGCTGGCAGCCGCTTTGCTGGCAGCCTTGGCCGGTTTCGCCGCAGCCTTGCCCTTGGCCTTCTTGCCGCCGCCCTTGGCGGCGCGCTCGTCGAGCAGGGCGATCGCCTCGGCGAGCGTGATCGTATCCTTTTCCTTGTCGCCGGGAATGGTGGCGTTGACGCCGCCGGCGGTGACATAGGCGCCGTAGCGGCCGGCCTTGACGGCGACGGGGCCGAGCGAGGGATGGTCGCCGAGCGCCTTGCCGGGATCGGCGCCGAACCGCTTGCTCGGGCCCTTGGCGATCTTCTCGGCGATCAGGGTGACGGCGCGGTTGAGGCCGATGTCGAACACCTCGTCGCCGGCCTCCAGGCTCGCATACGTCTTGTCGTGCTTCACGAACGGCCCGAAGCGGCCGAGATTGGCGATGATCGGCAGACCCGTCTCCGGATGGATGCCCACCTCACGCGGCAGCGACAGCAGCTTCAGCGCGTAGTTGAGCTCGAGGCTCGCGGGCGACGTCCCTTTCGGGATGCCGGCGCGCTTCGGCTTCTCGCCCTCGGCGTAATCCTTCTGCTCGCCGAGCTGGATGTAGGGGCCGAAGCGGCCGGCTTTGACGACGACGTCGAGGCCGGTGTCCGGATCCTGGCCGAGCACGCGGTCGGCCGCGGCCTCGCTGTCGGCGGCGAGCGGGCGGGTGTAGCGGCATTCCGGATAGTTCGAGCAGCCGACGAAGGCGCCGAACTTGCCGGCCTTGAGGTTGAGCCGTCCGGTGCCGCAGGTCGGGCATTGCCGGACATCGCCGCCATCGTCGCGCGGCGGGTAGATGTGCGGCCCCAGCATCTCGTCGAGCGCGTCGAGCACCTGCGCCACGCGCAGATCCTTGATGTCGTCGACGGCGCCGATGAAGCCGGTCCAGAAATCCTTCAGCACCTGCTGCCAGGCGATCTCGTTGTTGGAGATGCGGTCGAGCTGCTCCTCCAGATCGGCGGTGAAATCGTACTCGACGTAGCGGCGGAAGAAGTTCTCCAGGAAGGCAATGACGACGCGGCCCTTGTCCTCGCCGTGCAGCCGCTTCTTTTCGAGCTTCACATAGCCGCGGTCCTTCAGCACCTGCAGGATCGAGGCATAGGTCGAGGGCCGGCCGATGCCGAGCTCCTCCATGCGCTTGACCAGCGAGGCCTCCGAGAAGCGCGGCGGCGGCTCGGTGAAATGCTGGGTGACCGCGAGATCCTGCCGCTTCAGCGGCTCGTTCGGGCTCATCTGCGGCAGGCGGCGGCCGTCCTCGTCCTCCTCGTCGTCGCGGCCTTCCTGATAGAGGGCGAGGAAGCCGTCGAACTTGATGACCTGGCCAGTGGCGCGCAGCTCCAGGGTACGGGCGCCGGCCTTGGCGATGATGTCGACGGTGGTGCGCTCCAGCTCGGCGGATTCCATCTGGCTCGCGATCGTGCGGGTCCAGATCAGCTCGTAGAGCTTGGCCTGGTCGTCATCGAGCCGCTTGCGTAGCTCGGCCGGCTTGCGCGACAGGTCGGTCGGGCGGATCGCTTCGTGCGCTTCCTGGGCGTTCTTGGCCTTGGCCTGGTACTGGCGCGGGCTCTCCGGCACATATTTGTTGCCGTAGATCTCGCCGATCACCTTGCGGGCCTGGGTGATCGCCGAGCCGTCGATCTGCACGCCGTCGGTTCGCATATAGGTGATGAGACCGGTGGTCTCGCCGCCGATGTCGATGCCTTCATAGAGACGCTGCGCGATGCGCATCGTGTGCGCCGGCGCGAAGCCGAGCTTGCGGCTCGCTTCCTGCTGCAGGGTCGACGTCGTGAAGGGCGCCTGCGGGTTGCGGCGCGCCGGCTTGGCGTCGACGGTCGCGACCGTGTAGCTCGCCGCGTTGAGCGCGGTCTTGAAATCCTCGGCCTCCGCGCCGGCGCCGATGTCGAGCCGCTGGATCTTCTTGCCGTCGGCGCCGACGAGACGCGCCTCGAAGGTGTCGCCGCGCGGCGTCGCCAGGGTTGCGATCAGCGACCAGTATTCGCGCGGCACGAACTTCTCGATCTCCAGCTCGCGATCGCAGACGAGACGCAGCGCGACCGACTGCACGCGTCCGGCCGAGCGGGCGCCCGGCAGCTTGCGCCACAGCACGGGAGAGAGAGTGAAGCCCACGAGGTAATCGAGTGCGCGGCGCGCCATGTAGGCGTCGACCAGCGCACCGTCGATCTGGCGCGGGTGCTTCATCGCCTCAGAGACGGCCTGCTTGGTAATGGCGTTGAAGACGACGCGCTCGATCTTCTGATCCTTGAGCGCGCGCTTCTCCTTCAACACCTCCAGCACATGCCAGGAAATCGCTTCGCCCTCGCGATCAGGGTCGGTGGCGAGAATCAGCCGGTCAGCGCCCTTCAGCGATTTGGCGATATCGTTGAGTCGGCCCGCCGCCTTGGGATCGACCTCCCAGATCATGCGGAAATTCTCGTCCGGATCGACGGAACCGTTCTTGGCCGGAAGGTCGCGGACATGACCGAAAGAGGCCAGAACCTCGTAGGAGGAGCCCAGATACTTATTGATCGTCTTGGCCTTGGCAGGCGACTCCACGATGACGATATTCATGTATTTCCAATGGCTTAGTGGAAGGATTGAAGCTGGCTTCGCGGGATTCGCGCCGGCTGCGTTGACCCGAACATGGGTGGTGAGGGGGTTCCTGTCAAATCGAGGGATGTTGAAAGGCGATTGCGTTGGACCGGCGAAGTACCTATCAGGTTGTACGGAGCACGATGAGAACCGCGCGCTCTTGAGGTTGTTTTTCGTCAAATTCCTTATGCTGGGTGACGGTTGTTGGCCAAGGCAGCGGACAAAAGCGACCCGGACGTCGAGGCGATGGTGGAGGATCCCGACGCCGCGGCGGCGCTGATCGCCGAGGTGACGGCCAGCCTGTCGCATCTGGCGCAGCGCCATCGTCTCGACATGCTCGATTACCTCCTACGCATGGCGAACCTTGAGGCCGAGGAGCATCTGAGGCTGCGCAGCCGCCGCAGGCTCTGCTGACGGCCGCCCGCGCTCACCGCGGGGCGAGGGCGGTTTCTCCGGCGCCAGCACCCGGCCGTCCTCCGCAGTCAGCAGCAGCTTGCGAACCGGCCTGCGGTTCGCGCGGTCGACGAGCGCGGTGGCGATCTCGTCGGGGTGCTCGTCGAATTCCTCGCTCCACTGCCGCAGCGCGACCAGGATGGGAAACAGGCCGCGGCCCTTCGGCGATGGCGGTGCCACGAGCTCGCCGGCCGGAGCGCCGATCTTTCGGGGCTAACCGGCCGGGTCGGTGGCGGTTTGAGACCTGCCCCCGGGATTGAAAGCGGTGGCTGCCGGCGGCAGCCACCGAGGGACTCAAGCGGCGAGACCGCCGGCCGTCTGAATCGCCTTCGCCAGCGCCTGCTCGCGATGCTCCGGGCCGATCTGGACACCGTCGGCCGCAACGAATTCGAGATCCGTGACGCCGATGAAGCTGAAGACACTGCGCAAATAGGTCTCCAGGTGTTCGAATGCCGCCATCGGCGTGTCCGCGCCGTAATGGCCGCCGCGCGAGACCGCCACGATGATACGCTTGCCACCGGCCAGGCCTTGCGGGCCGTTCGGGCCATAGCTGAAAGTCTTGCCCCTGACAGCGATGCGGTCGACCCAGGCCTTGAGCTGGCTCGGGATGGAGAAGTTGTACATAGGGGCGCCGATCACGACGATATCGGCGGCCAGGAACTCCTCCAGCACGGCCTGTCCGGCCGCGACATCAGCTTCCACTGCGGGATCCTCAACGGGCGCACCGTATGCGACGGCGACATGCGTTCCGGACAGATGCGACAGCGGCTCGGCTGCGACATCTCGGTAAGTCACCTCCAGCCCCGGCGTGATCTGGCGGAGCCGTGCGACGATCGCGGCGGACACCTGACGGCTGACGGAGTTGGGGCCGAGCACGCTGGAGTCGATGTGGAGGAGGAGGGTCATTGGTCAGTTACCTCGGTATTGGTTTGTAACTGGCGCACTATGAGTGACTGTGCTGTAACCCCACAAGAACGCACATTTTTGAAACCCGGGCACAGCCATGACCCCTGCTGACAGCGATGATCCCGACCTCCCGACGCAGCCAAATCATCATGATTGCCGGGGCGTGGCCTCGATCCTGGCGCGTGTCGGCGACAAATGGAGTGTGTTCGTCATCATGATGCTTCAGGACGGGCCGAAGCGCTTCAATGAGCTGAAGCGGCTCGTCGGCGGCATCTCCCAGCGGATGCTGACCTTGACCCTGCGCGGCCTCGAGCGCGACGGGCTGGTGACGCGGACGGTGTTTCCGACCATCCCGCCGCGGGTGGATTATGAGCTGACCGATCTCGGCCGCGGGCTGTCGCAGCCGGTGCAGGCGCTCGGACAGTGGGCCATGCAGCACCAGGAGCTGATCGAGCAGGCGCGCTCGCGCTTCGACGCGCGCAGGGATGCTGACTGAGCGTCAGGTCAGCGACACCATCCCGCCGCCGTGGCGCTCCAGGCGGCCGGCCAGCTCGAGCTCAAGCAGCACCATGCGCAGCACGGCGGGTGACAGGCCGCTGATCCGGATCAGGTCGTCGATCGAAACCGGGGTCGGGCCGAGCAGGGCTGTGATCTGCGCGCGGTCGTGGCTTTCGGGATCGGGGGCGAACAACTCCTCCTCCGGCTCGCGCAGCGAAAAGGGCAGCGGCCGCTCCATGATCGGGCCGACGGCCTGGATGATGTCTGCGGCTTCGGTGACGAGCGCCGCGCCCTGCTTGATGAGATCATTGGTGCCCGCGCAGCGGGGATCGAGCGGCGAGCCCGGGACGGCGAAGACCTCGCGGCCCTGTTCGCCGGCCATGCGCGCCGTGATCAGCGAGCCCGATCGATGCGCGGCCTCGACGACGACGACGCCGAGCGAAGCGCCTGATATCAGCCGGTTGCGGCGGGGAAAGTCGCGGGCGCGCGGCTCGTGTCCGAGCGGCATCTCGGAGATTGCGGCGCCGCTGCCACTGACGATGGCGCCGAGCAGGTCGACGTGCTCCGGAGGATAGATCCGGTCATGGCCGCCGGCGAGCACCGCGACCGTGCCGCTGCCGAGGCTCGCGCGATGCGCAGCCTGATCGATGCCGCGGGCGAGGCCGGAGATGACGACGAAGCCGGCCTGGCCGAGCTCATGGGCGATCTGGCCGGCAAATTTCAGCCCGGCGGCGGAGGCGTTGCGCGAGCCGACGATGGCGATCATCGGGCGCATCAACGTCTCGCGGGCGCCACGCACCGCGAGCAGCGGAGGAGCATCCTCGCAGGTGGCGAGGCGGGGCGGATAGCCGTCTTCGTCCGGCGCCCGCAGTTCGACGCCTTGCCGTTTGCAGGCTTCGAGTTCGGCCTCGGCTTCGCCGACCGTGCAGATCCGGCCGGCTCCGGCCGCGCCGCCGCGGCGTGCCAGATCGGGCAGCCGGTCGAGCGCTACGCGCGCGGTGCCGAAATGGTCGAGCAGCGAGCGGAAGGTGCGCGGGCCGACATTGTCGGACCGGATCAGGCGCAGCCGGTCGCGCCGCTCGGTGTCGCTCAGCTCGATCGTCGTGTTGATGGCATCCACGCAAAGCCCCCTTTACCGGGGACTAGAATGGAGCAACCCGAGGACGCAGGGAAGAGGGCGCGCTACGCCGGCGCGACGTCGCGCACATCCTCGGACTCGGACACCGGAGACGATAGCACCGGCTGATCGCCCTGGATGGCTGGCGTGGTGCCGACCGGAGCTTCGCGCAGCCAGCGCTCGGCTGCATCGCGTCCGCGCTGGTACAGCAGCTCGACGAAGTCGCTGCCGAGATCGGTCGCATCGCGCTGTGCCAGGGCTTCGATCTCGTCCTCGGCCGCAAGCCGATGGACGCGCGGCGGATGCAGGCCGTCGCTGCGCGCCCATTCGAGCGCCGCGAGTTCGGCGTTCAGGACCGCATTGCCGGCGATCTGGTCGAGGCGGCGATCGATCGCGGCCGAGGTCATCGGGACATGGCCGTCGCGCGCGGGCGTGACCTGAACGACCAGCAGGTCGGCGGCGCTGGACTCATGCGCGATCTGGATCAGCGGCGGATTGGTGACGTAGCCGCCGTCCCAATACGCTTCGCCCTCGATGTCGACAGCGGCGTGCAGTTGCGCGGGACAGGTGGAGGCGAGCAGTGCATCCGGCGTGATGCCGGCATTGCGGAAGATCTGCGGCAGGCCGTCACGAGCCCGGGTCGCCGCAACCAGCAGGCGGGGCGCGGCCGGGCCCTGCACGGCGTCGAAATCGATCGTCTCGCGGAGGATGTCGCGGAGCGGATCGAGATCGAGCGGGTCGGCGCGTCCGCCGCGCAGCCCCGCACCGAATGACACCGAGCTGCTCGCCGGCGAGTACGCGCCGATCACCAGCAGCGATCGGAACGACGCCTCCTCCATCAGCCGGGTCCAGAACAAAGCGAGCCGGTTGCGCGCCTCGTCGCGGCCGCCCTTGGCGAGCCCGCTCGCGAGCAGCGCGGCGTTGACCGCACCGGCGCTGGCGCCGCTGATGGTGTCGAAGTCGCAACCGGGTTCCTCGAGCAGGCGATCGAGCACGCCCCAGGTGAAGGCCGAGAACGTTCCGCCGCCCTGCAGGGCCAGCGACAGCTTGCGCGGCGGCCATGTCCGGGGCGGCGGCGGCAGCTTAACCGTTGCGATCGTCTCCGCGAGCGTTCGCTCGGGCGCCTCTGCGGTCTTGGTCTCGCTGATCACGGGCGTGCTCGTGGCCGCCATGATCATCTCGGCGACCGCCGGCGCGCCATCGGCTCGTTCCGGCGCAGGGCTGGGCTCGGATATTTCGGCGGGGAGCGCGACGTCCGACATGACCGGCCCGGCAGGCGTCTCGGGCGTCTGCGCCGGTTCTGCAGCGGCCGTGATGCCGGTCGACCAGATCTCAGCGGCCGATAGCAGCAGGCTGGCGTTCGACCGGGCCGGGGCCGCCTTCTGCTGCGCCGGAGCCTGATCAGTACGGTCATCGTGCGTGGCCGACGAAACGCTGGAGTTGGTCTTGCGTAACCACATGCAGGAATCATGACAGGCAATCATGATTCACGCCAGAGTCCCGCGTTAACTTATGAGCTGATGAATCGCCGGTGTTGCTGCGCAGCCGCTGTGAAATCAGGGCGCAACACAGGTTTTCCGTATTTGCTCCGTATTTGTCCGGAGCGACTACTTCTTCGCCCCGATCTTGCTCTCGGTGCCCAACTGCAATCGCTTGATGTTTTCGCGATGCATGTAAATGAGCAACAGTGTGAGCAGGCCGAACAGGGCCGCCAGCGCGGTGTGGCCGAATGCCCACAACACGATGGGTGTCAGCACGCTGGCGACGAGTGCCGCGAGTGATGAGTAGCGGAGCGCGAATGCGGTGGCGAGCCAGACCAGGCAGAAGAAGATCGCGCCCGGCCAGAACAGACCGATCAAAATACCGATGTAAACGGCGACACCTTTGCCGCCGCGGAACTTCAGCCACACCGGGAACAAGTGACCGAGGAAGGCGCCGAGGCCCGCGATCATCGCGGCATTCGGGCCGCCGAGATAGCCCGAGATGATGACCGCCGCCGTACCCTTCAGCGCGTCGCCGAGCAGGGTTGCTGCCGCGAGCCCCTTGCGTCCGGTGCGCAGCACGTTGGTGGCGCCGATATTGCCGGAGCCGATGCTGCGCAGATCCTGCGTGCCGGCCAGCTTGGTCAGGATCAGGCCGAACGGGATCGACCCCAGGAGATAGCCGATGATGAGAGCGACCGGCAGGAAGGCTTCGGAACCCATCACACCACTCCTTCCAAGCTTCGCCTTGCGTCAGACATGTTCGAACACGGTGCGGCCGCCGACGATGGTGCGGACCACGCGGCCGGTGAAGCGGGCTTCGTCGAACGGCGTGTTCTTGCACAGCGATTTGAGGTCGGCCGGATCGAGGATCCAGGGCACGTCCGGATCGATCACGATGATGTCGGCCGGCGCGCCTGCCCGCAAGCTGCCGCCGGGCAGGCCGAGCAGCTCGGCGGGCCGCGTCGACATGGCGCGGATCAGGGTCGTCCAGCTCAGCTCGCCATTGTGCACGAGCCGCAACGCCGCCGGCAGCATGGTCTCGAGCCCGACCGCGCCGCTCGCAGCCTCCGCGAACGGCAGCCGCTTGACCTCGACGTCCTGCGGCGTGTGGTCCGACATGATGACGTCGATGAGGCCCGAGGCCAGCGCTTCGACCAATGCGCGGCGGTCGGCCTCGGTGCGCAGCGGCGGCGTCAGCTTCAGGAAGGTGCGGTAGGGGCCGATGTCGTTCTCGTTCAGCGTCACGTGGTTGATCGAGACCGACGCGCTCACGGTGAGGCCGGCTTCGCGCGCGCGCCTGAGAATGTCGAGCGAGTCGATCGAGCTCAGCGCGGCCGCGTGGTAGCGGCCCTTGCTGAGCGCCACCAGGCGCATGTCGCGTTCGAGCACGACGGCTTCCGCTGCGGGCGGGATGCCGTAGAGGCCGAGCCGCGAGGCGAACTCGCCTTCGTTCATGACGCCTTCGCCGACGAGATTGGGATCTTCGGTGTGATGCACGATCAGGGCGTCGAAATCCCGCGCATAGGTCAGTGCGCGGCGCATCACCTGCGCGTTCATCACGCTGGTGTGGCCGTTGGAGAAGGCGACGGCGCCGGCGGCGCGCAACAGCCCGATCTCGGTCATCTCCTCGCCGCGCAGGCCCTTGGTCAGCGCCGCCATCGGCTGGATGTTGACGATCGCGGTGTCGCGGGCGCGGCGCAGCACGAAGTCGACGGTCGCCGAATTGTCGATCACCGGCTCGGTGCCGGGCTGGCAGATGATGGTGGTGATGCCGCCGGTCGCCGCCGCCTGACTGGCGCTGGCAAAGGTCTCGCGATGGCCGAGGCCGGGCTCGCCGACGAAGGCGCACATGTCGATCAGGCCGGGGGCCACGATCTTGCCTGCGCAGTTGACGACATCGGTGCCCTCGGGCACGCCCGCGGCGCCGATGCCGCGCTTGAGGTCGCGGATCACGCCGTCGGCGATCAGCACGTCGCCGGGGCCGTCGAAGTCGCGGGAGGGATCGATGACGCGCGCATTGGCGAGCAGGATCGGGCGGCGGTCGGTCAGCATGGCGTTTGGTCCCGACTTCTGTATCACG
Organism: Bradyrhizobium sp. HKCCYLRH3097; assembly: GCF_051167875.1. Lineage (NCBI taxonomy): Bacteria > Pseudomonadati > Pseudomonadota > Alphaproteobacteria > Hyphomicrobiales > Nitrobacteraceae > Bradyrhizobium > Bradyrhizobium sp. HKCCYLRH3097. Next base: position 106,088 of record NZ_JBNPTX010000015.1, on the reverse strand, counting down.
CGTTGGGCAGGTTGCGGGCCAGAGCCTCGAGCACGGCCATGCGCACGGCCACGCCCATTTCGACCTGCTCCCGGATCAGCGATTGCGCACCGTCGGCGACGATGGACTCGATCTCGACGCCGCGGTTCATCGGTCCCGGATGCATGACCAGCGCGTCGGGCTTGGCGTAGGCGAGCTTCTTCTGGTCGAGCCCGAAATACTGGAAATATTCCGACGAGGACGGCACGAACGAGCCGTTCATGCGCTCGCGCTGCAGCCGCAGCATCATGACGATGTCGGCACCGTTGAGCCCTTCGCGCATGTCGCGCGCGACCTCGACGCCCATGCGCTCGATGCCCGGCGGCAGCAAAGTGGAGGGCGCGACGATGCGGACGCGGGCGCCCATGGTGTTGAGCAAGAGGATGTTGGAGCGCGCGACGCGCGAGTGCAGCACGTCGCCGCAGATCGCGATGACCAGCCCCTCGATGCGGCCCTTGTTGCGGCGGATGGTCAGCGCATCGAGCAGCGCCTGGGTCGGATGCTCATGCGCGCCGTCACCGGCATTGATCACGGAGCCGTCGACCTTGCGCGCCAGCAGCTCCACCGCGCCAGAGGCGTGGTGACGGACGACCAGGATGTCCGGATGCATCGCGTTCAGGGTGACCGCGGTGTCCATCAGGGTCTCGCCCTTGCGCATGGACGAGGACGACACCGACATGTTCATGACGTCGGCGCCGAGCCGCTTGCCAGCGATCTCGAACGACGACTGGGTCCGCGTCGAGGCCTCGAAGAACAGGTTGACCTGGGTGCGGCCGCGCAGCACGGTGCGCTTCTTGTCGACCTGACGATTCAGTTCGACATACTCCTCGGACAGATCGAGGAGGCCGGTGATGTCGTGGGCGGAAAGGCCCTCGATTCCCAGCAAATGCCGGTGCCCGAGGACGAAAGTCGATTTCGGAGAGGTTGCCATTAAAGCCAGAGCTATAGGCGCGGTTTCCATGGGGGGCAAGGCCGAAAGCCGGGGTTCCGAGTTTTCCCCCGTTCCGTCTTCCGAGCCTCTCGGGGGGCTCCAAACCGCGGACTGGCGGGCCATCGCCGGAGGAGGTCCGCTCCGATACGCCCTGATCTTGCTGGCGGCGATCGTGCCGGCCGGCGCGGCCGCGTTGCCGTTCGATTTCGTCTATCTCCGCGACATCGACCCGACGATCCTCCAGGACATCCGTTATGCCGGCAGCAACAATTTCGTCGGCCGACCCTTGCCGGGCTACGAGGCGGCCGAATGCGTCGTGACGCGTGACGTGGCGCGGCGGCTGCAGGCGGCTCAGGCCGAGCTGCGGCCGCGCGGCCTGTCGCTGAAGATGCTCGACTGCTACCGGCCGGTGCGTGCGGTCGCAGAGATGCTGGCCTGGTCGCAGGACGGCGTCGAGACCACGGCCGGCCGCCGCTACAGTCCGCGCATTGCCAAGCAGGACCTGTTCCGTCTCGGCTACATCGCCGTGCGTTCGAGCCATTCGACCGGTGCGGCGCTCGATCTCACGCTGGTCGAGCTCGCGGCCGACAATTCCGCGGCGTTCGACCCGGCCAAGGACTACGCGGACTGCACCGCGCCCGCAGCGCTACGCGCGCCCGAGGGCAGCGTCGACATGGGAACCGGCTACGATTGTTCCGACGTGAAGGCTCATACCGCCGCGCAGAACCTGACACCGGAGCAGCGCCGCTGGCGCAACGAACTGGTCGCGGTGATGGCGCGGCAAGGTTTTGTGAACTATGCCAAGTAGTGGTGGCACTTTTCGCTGCCGGGCGCTGGCGCGACGACTTATGTTTTTCCCATTCGGCCGCGCCGATGATCGATCTCTGTAGGGCACGGCCATGACGCAGTCTTCCTTCGCGACCCATGAGGTCTTCAACCAGTCGCCGCGGTTCGAGGACGTCAATCTGTTCACGGCCGACCGGCCCTTGATGGATGCCTTGAAGGCCAATGATGGTGCCGGGGCCGAGCAGGAGCTGAGAGCTTTCGGCAAGCTATGGGGCTCGGCCGAGATGGCCGAGCAGGGCCGGCTCGCCAATGAGAACACGCCGAAGCTGCGCAGCTTCGACGCCAAGGGCTTTCGGCGAGACGTCGTCGAATTTCATCCGGCCTACCATGCGATGATGACGCGCTCAGCTGCGGCCGGCCTGCACAATTCGACATGGACGGCAGAAGGTCGGCCCGTCGGCGGCTGCTCGGAGGTGGTGCGCGCCGCGAAGTTCTATATCGCCTCGCAGGTCGAGAGCGGCCATCTCTGCCCGATCACCATGACGCGGGCCTCGGTGGCGGCGCTGGCCGCCCAGCCTGATCTGCTGGCAAGAGCGATGCCGGTCATCGCGACCGATGACTACGATCCGGCGTTTGCGCCGTGGTGGCAAAAGCGCGGCATGACACTCGGCATGGGGATGACCGAGAAGCAGGGCGGGACCGACGTGCGCGCCAACCTGACGCGCGCTGAGCGTACCACCGATGGCTATCGCATCACGGGGCATAAATGGTTCATGTCGGCGCCGATGTGCGACGCCTTCCTGGTGCTGGCGCAGGCCGATGCCGGCCTGACCTGCTTCTTCATGCCGCGCTTCAAGCCGGATGGCTCGGTGAACGCGATCCAGTTCCAGCGCTTGAAGGACAAGCTCGGCAACCGCTCCAATGCCTCGTCGGAGGTGGAGTTCGTCGGCGCCTATGCCGAGCGGGTCGGCGACGAGGGCAGGGGCATCAGCACCATCATCCAGATGGTGCAACTGACGCGGCAGGATTGCGCGATCTCGTCTGCCGGCCTGATGCGCTCGGGGCTCGCGCACGCGCTGCATCATGCGCGCCATCGCAGCGTGTTCCAGAAGCATCTCGCCGACCAGCCGCTGATGCAGGCGGTGCTCGCCGACATGGCTCTCCAAGTCGAGGCGACGGTGGCGCTGGTGATGCGGCTGTGTCAGGCGTTCGATCGCGCGCCTCTGTCGCCGCGGGAGGCGAACTACGTGCGGCTGCTGACACCGGCGATCAAATACTGGGTCTGCAAGAGCGCGCCGCCGTTCCTGTATGAGGCGATGGAATGCCTGGGCGGCAACGGCTATGTCGAGGACGGCATCCTCGCCCGCCATTTCCGGGAGTCGCCGGTCAATGCGATCTGGGAAGGCTCGGGCAACGTCATGTGCCTGGACGTGCTGCGGGCGCTGGCGCGCGAGGCGGAGGCGGCCGCGCACGTCCTGATGCATCTCAAAGCAGAGACCAGCGGGTTGCCCGGCGCGGCGGAGGCGCTCGCCTTCATCGAGACCAGCTTCCGCCGGCCGGATTCCGAGCGCATCGCGCGCCTCGCAGTCGAGAAGCTGGCGCTGCTCGCAGCCGCCGCCGCGCTCAACCTCGTTATGCCCGCTCATGCGGAGCTGTTCGCCGCTACGCGGCTCGCCAATGTTCACCCGAGCATGTATGGCGCGGTCGATCTCGATCGCTCAGACATCCATAGCTTGCTGGAGCGCGCGCTGCCTTGACCGACACTCCCGAAGCCGCCGTGATGGATTCGCTCGATCCGGGCAACCCGCCGCAGCAGGTCGCTCCGGCGCAGCATCAGCCGCGCACGCTCGGCTTCTGGCGCACCTTGCTGTGGGGCCTCCTCATCATCGTCGTGTTCTTCATCGGCCAGCTGACTCCGATCGTCTATTTCCTGCTGCGCCATGAGGGTCCAATCGACAGCATGGCCGCGTTTCAGTTGGCCATGATCCAGATCGCGAGCCGGTCGCTCACGGTCTCGCTGTCGGCGATCATGGGCGTTCCGGCCATTTTGATCCCGATCTATTTTGCCGTCCGCCACACCCGCATGTCGTTCGTCGACTATCTGGGCCTGCGCTGGACCGGCTGGAAGAATTTCGCCTTTGGCGTTGTCGGGATGGTCGTGATCCTGGGCTGCTGGGAGCTGGCGGCGCAGCTGACGGGACGCGAAGAGAAGTCGGCGAGCTTCATGGTGGACATCATGAAGACCGCCAGAGGCGACGGCGTGGTCTGGCTGATGGTCATCGCCTTCTGCGTCGCCGCGCCGGTGTCGGAAGAGTTGATGGCGCGTGGCTTTCTCTACCGCGGCTGGTCGGACTCCTTCCTGCGCGTGCCCGGCGCCATCGTGCTGTCGTCCTTGCTGTGGACCGTCCTGCATCTCCAGTACGACTGGTTCGCCCTGCTCAACGTGTTTTCCCTCGGCGTCTGGTTCGGCTATCTGCGCTCTCGAACCCACTCCACCTATCTGACCATGGTGCTGCACGGCCTCAACAACCTCGCCGCGACGGTGCAGACCATGTGGCTGGCCAGCGGTTCCTGAGCGGACGCGTTCAGCTCGCCCAGGCGATCGCGATCGGCATCGTCAGCGCGGCCAGCACGGTCTGCAGCGAGATGATCTGCGCCAGCAGCGGCGCGTCGCCGCCCATCTGCTTGGCCAGCACATAGGCGCTGGGCGAGGTCGGCACCGCCGCGCAGATCGCGACGACGACGAGGCTCGGGCCGGTGACGCCGAACCATCCGGCGAGCCCGATCGCGAGGAGGGGCATCAAGACCAGCTTGAGCACGACGCCGAGCGCAGCGGCCGGGCCAGCGCGGCGCAAGCCTTCGAAGTGCAGGCCGGCGCCGGTCACCAGCAGGCCGATCGGCAGCGAGGCCTGTCCGAGCGCATCGGCGGCATCGTGCCAGAGCTTTGGCAGCGGCATATGCGCCACGTTCAGTGCCAGCCCGGCGATGCAGGCCCAGATCAGTGGATTGCGCACGATGGTGGCAAGGATCTCACGCATCGAGCGGCGGGTCGGCGAGGCGTAGTGGGCGAGCACGGCGACGCTGAACACGTTGACCATTGGGATGATCGCGATCATCGCTACCGACGCCGCCGCAAGCCCGGACGCGCCGAACAGGCTGCCGGCGACGCTGAGCGCGACGTAGGTCTGCCAGCGGGTTGCCCCTTGGAAGATCGAGGTGAAGGCCGGACCATCGATGCCGGAGCGGGTGAGCAGCGGCCGCAGCGCGAGGCACAGCGCCGACATCGCCAGCATCGCCAGGAACAAGGCGCCGCCGATGCCGGCGACCGGCACCTTGCCGAGATCGGCCTTCACCAGGCTCTGCATCAGCAGCGCCGGAAACAGCACATAATAAGTCAGCCGCTCGAGCCCGTGCCATTGCGTATCCAGCCGGATCAGGCTGCGCCGCAGGCCGAAGCCGACCACGATCAGCAGGAATACCGGCGCGAGCGCCGCGGCGACGGGGCTCATGGGCTAGCGACCGGACTGGCGCAAGGTCGCAAGCCGATCGAGCGCTCCCTGCAGGATGAAGATCGCCGCATGCGTGTCGATCACCTCGGCGCGCCTGGCGCGGCTGACATCCATGCCGATCAGCTCGCGCTCGACCGCCGCCGTCGACAGCCGCTCGTCCCACAGGCCGATCGGCAGGTCGGTGAGGCCGGCGAGATTGCGCGCGAACGCCCGGGTCGATTGCGCCCGCGGCCCCTCGCTGCCATCCATGTTGATGGGCAGGCCCAGCACCAAGCCGATCACCTTGCGCTCGGTGCAAATCGCCAGCAGTCGCGCCGCGTCGGCCTTGAAGGCCTTGCGCTGGATCGTCTCGACGCCGGTGGCGAGCCGCCGGTCCGGATCGGACACGGCGACGCCGATGGTCTTGGTGCCGAGATCGAGGCCGACGAGCGCGCCGCGCTCGGGCCAGCGGCCAGCGGCCTCGATGAGAGGAAGGATGGGGGCGGGCATGGCAATGCGCTTAACACGCAGGCGCGTGGCGAGCCAGCAGGTGAGGGCGTGCATCGCTTCGCCGCCCCGATGAAGCTCGCGCACGCGAGTCGACCGGCCCAGATGTCGAGCGTTGCAGTCTTTCCCGGATACGCCGGCTTTGGATCATCAAGCGAAGCTGGTGGAGCGCGAGAGCTTGTTCCAGGCACTCACTTCGGCTTTCATGCCCTCGATCTTCTGCTCGACCAGGGCCAGCGCGTCCTCACCGAGGAACAGCCGCACAGGCGGTTTTTCGGCTTCCACGAGGGCAAGCAATGCCTGTGCGGCCTTCGCGGGATCGCCGGGTTGGTTTCCGCTCTTGGCCAATCGGGCGGCGCGAATCGGATCCATGACGGCGTCGTAGTCGGAAATGCTGCGCGGCGTGCGATCCATGGACCGTCCCGCCCAATCGGTACGAAACTGACCGGGCGCAAGCGCAATGACGCGGATGCCGAAGGGGGCCACTTCCTTGCCGAGCGACTCCGAGATGCCCTCCAGCGCGAACTTGCTGCCGCAATAGAAGCTGATCCCGGGCATGGTGATGAAGCCGCCCATGGAGGTCACATTGACGATATGGCCGCGCCGCCTCGCGCGCATCCCCGGCAACACGGCCTTCATCATCGCGACAGGGCCGAACACGTTGGCGGCGAACTGCCGCTGCAGATCGTCGAGCGAGGACTCCTCCAGCGTGCCCTCGTGACCGTAGCCGGCATTGTTCACCAGGACGTCGATCGCGCCAATCTGCTTCTCGGCCTCTGCCACAGCAGCCGGGATTGCATCGAAATCGGTAACATCGATCACGAGAGGATGAGCCTTGCCCGCTGCAAGCGCGGCAAAAGCCTCGGCATCCCCGACCCTTCGCACGGTCCCGATCACCCGATGGCCGGCGGCCAGCGCGCCCTTTGCGAACGCTCGGCCCAAGCCCGAACTGACGCCAGTGACGAGGAAAATCTTCGATTCGGCAGCCGCCATCGTACAACTCCGCATGACAAGGTTATCTATATCATGATATAGATATTGCATGGCACCTCGCAAGACCGAACATTCATCCATTGGCATGAGAGGCGAGCCGCTTCGTCGGCACGTCCTCGATGCGGCAGAGCGGCTTCTCCGTCAGGGCAGGGCCGATTTCTCGATGCGAGACCTTGCCGCTGAGGCGGGGGTCAGCTTCGCGACGCCATTCAATCAGTTTGGCAACAAGGCTGCGATCATGCAGGCTCTCTCCATACGTCGGATCGACACCATGGAGACGCGGTACACCGCCGCGCCACCATCGAGAGATGCGAAGACACGCGTGCTATTGGCTATTGATACGGCGGTGGCAGTGATGTTGGAGAATCCAGACGTGAACCGGACCGTGATGGGATGGCTGGGTGCCGCCCAGGCTTCGCCCGGTCAGACGCTTTCCCGATCCACTGCCTTCTGGGCACTGGCCTTGGGAAAGGGAGATGGACTGACGGCCAGCCGGCGAGAACAAGCGCTGCGCTGCCTTCCAGAGCAACTCGCCTTCAGTTTCCGCGGCGTGTTGTCCTTCTGGACTGCGGGCGAATTGTCGGACGCGGCGCTCGCCCCGCGTGCGCGAGACATGGCGAGTGCCTTGTTGCTCGCCTACCTCCATTAACGTCCGATAGGGGCGGCTTGATCGACTGACCGACCGATCCCAGGTCTGTGTCGGCCGGCTCCAGGCGCGCCTGTGGCGGACTCCTTGTCCAAGGCTTGCTTTCGCAGGACGATTCCAGACTCCTCGTGAGGACGCGGCGCTCCCGGGATGCCCTCACGAGGAGATCGGCGGAGCTTAACGGATCGCGATCGGGTTGATCATGCCCTGGACGCCGCCGCGCCAGCGCGGCTGACCCAGCACGAACAGGAACTCGTAGCCCTTGTCCTTGGCGAGGTCGGCCGTGTTCATGTTCTCCAGGATGTAGGTCCCGTTCATGGCGAGCAGGATCTGGTGCACCTCGAACAGGTTCGGCGACTCGAACGGGATCGCCTCCACCGCCCAGTTGTCGGCCCCGACCGCGACCACGCCCTTCGAGGTCAGGTATTTGGCGCCCTCGACGCCGAGACCGGGCTCGCCGGCGCCGTAACGCTTATCGTCCTTGCCGATCAAACCAAGCCAGCCGGTGTGGAAGATCACGATATCGCCCTGGCGGATCTCGACGCCCTGCTTCTTGGCAGCGTCCTCGATCTCCTTGACGTTGAACGCGGTGCCTTCCTTGACCACGTCGGTGTTGTAATAAGCCGCCATGTCGAGCAGCACGCCGCGCGCCACCAATGGCGGCACCTTCTCGATGCCGAGCTTCTTCAGGCCGGTCGGATCGGCGAAGTCGAGCAGCTTGTTGCCGTTGTAATAGACGTGCTCGATGCCGAGATGGCCGAGCCCGTCGATCTGGCTGCCGACGCCGACCCAGCCTTCGACGATGTCGTCATTGTAGGTCGCCTTGTTCGGGCCGAGGCCGGGAATTCCGGCCTGGCCCGGCTGCACCACGGTGATCTTGAACGAACGCGGCGGATAGGCCGGCGTCTTGGAATCGACGATCATGCCGAGCGGGTAGGTCTTGCCGGTCTTCACCAGCGAGGCGGCTTTGACCACGAGCTCCGGCGTGATGTAGTTGGCCGCGCCGATCTCGTCCTGTGGGCCCCATTTCGATTTCGTCCAATCCGGGGTCTTGTCCTGGGCATTCGCCGTCCCGATCGCACCCATCATGGCAATCGAGCAGCACAACACGAACGCGTTGCGCATCGCATTTCCTCCGACATGTTGACGTTTGTTCGTTTCGCGCTGGCCAGCGCTGCATCCTAACGTAGTAAAGGATGGCCAGACAAAGCTATTTCGCGCGCGTGCGCTGCACAGCGCCCGAAAGTCGCATCGGTCGAAATGGCTGTTTTTCCCTGCGCGAAAACGTCATTTCGCGCAATGGAATGCGCCGTTCGCTGGCGATGCTCAGCACAATCTTTGAATGAATCGCGTCAGGCTGCGATGTCGTGGTCCCGGCCGGCGAGTCCGGCCATGAAGGCCGAGAGGCCGCTGCTGCGATGCGCCGCGCGGCGGTGGATGAACAGGGTTTCGACGCGTCCATGACTTGGATCGAGTGTGTGCAGGCTGACGCTGCCGATCATCTCGTTTCGCGTCACCACAGCGCGTGGCAGCAGCGCGACGCCCATGCCAGCGGCGACGCAGCCGATCATGCCGTCGAGCGTACCGAGCTCGATGCGCGCGGCCGCAGGCCAGCCGAAATCGTTGAAGACCTGCTCCAGCCGCTGCCGGTAGGTGCAGCCGGCCCTGAACACCAGCGCCGTCGGGCCCGAGGCAGCCGTGGCCGCACGCAAGGCTGACAGGCTTTCAAAGCGCCGGGCCGTCACCAGCACCAGCTCTTCCTCGAAGGCGATGATACCCGAGAGCTCGGGATGTTCGATCGGGCCGGCCACGAAAGCGCCCTCGAGCGTCCCGTCGAGTACGGCGGCCACGAGCTCGGCGGTTGGCGCCGTGCGCAGACCGAGGGCGACAGCCGGGAAGCGCCGATGAAAATCCGCGAGCAGCGTCGGCAGGCGCACGGCGGCGGTCGTCTCCATCGAGCCGATCGTCAGCGGTCCTCTCGGCTCGCCGTCATCGCGCGCGGCGAGCAGCGCTTCGCGCGACAGCGCCGCCATCCGGTCGGCGTAAGGCAGAAGTCGCAGCCCGGCATGGGTCAGGGTCATGCCGCGGCTGTGCCGCTCGAACAGTGCGGTGCCGATCTCGCCTTCCAGCGCCTTGATCCGCTGGGTCACGTTGGACTGCACCGTGTTGAGGGCCTCAGCAGCGCGGGTGATGCCGCCGCTGCGCGCCACGGCTGCAAAGGTTTCGAGGTCGCTCAGTTCCACGCCGATCTCCGTTTTGAATCTGCGATGGCAGAGTTCTCAAGTATTCATTTTGAGAGAATGCTAGCCGCGCCTAAAGTCGCCGTCCAGAGTTGAGGAGACTTTCATGGCACTGCGGACGGCGTTGACGGAGAAGCTCGGCATCAGCCAGCCGATCCTGCTGGCGCCGATGGATCTGATTGCCGATGCGCGCCTCGTGCGCGCGGTCAGCGACGCCGGGGGATTCGGTATTCTCGGTGGCGGCTATGGCAACCGAACCTGGCTCGCGCAAGAGACCGCAAGGCTTGAAGGCCTGCATGCGCCGTTCGGCATCGGCTTCATCACCTGGTCGCTGGCGAAGCAGCCCGATCTGCTCGACGTGGCGCTCGCCGCGAGGCCCGCGGCGATCATGCTGTCATTCGGCGATCCCGCGCGGTTCGCGCCGGCAATCAAGCGGGCCGGTGCGTTGCTGATCTGCCAGGTACAGGACGAGGCGATGGCAGAGCAGGCGATCGCGGCGGGTGCCGACATCCTGGTTGCGCAAGGAACCGAGGCGGGTGGTCATGGCGCGTCGCGGACCACGCTCGATCTCGTGCCGGCGATCGTCGACCTCGCCGCGGGGCGAGTGCCGGTGGCGGCGGCCGGCGGTCTTGCCGATGGCCGCGGCCTTGCGGCGATGCTGATGCTGGGGGCGGAGGGCGTGCTGCTCGGCACGCGCTTCTATGCCAGCCGGGAGGCTGCCGGCGCCGACGAGGCCAAGCGGCGGATCTGCGCGGCAAAATCCGGCGAGACCGTGCGCGGCATCATCTTTGATCTGTCGCGCAACAATGTCTGGCCGGCGCCGTTCACCGGCCGCTGCCTGGTCAACGATCATGCGCGCCGCTGGATGGGGCGCGAGGTCGATCTGCTGCAGCAGGTCGAGACCGTCTCGGCGGACTATGTGAAGGCACGGACCGAAGGCAATTTCGACATCGCCGCCGTCATTGCCGGCGAGGCGGTCGGCCTGATCCATGATATCCCGCCGGCCGCCGAGATCGTCGCGCGCATCGTCGATGAGGCCGAGCAGATCCTGCAAGGGCGGCGCAACTCGTCCGCCGTCTTCGCCAAGCAATAGGAGCAGCCCATGTGGCCCGACCGCCGCTTCCTGGATCTCGTCAAGACCGAGCACCCGATCGTGCTCGCGCCGATGGCCGGCGTGATGGATGCCGATCTCGTCATCGCGGTGGCGCAAGGCGGCGGGCTCGGCTCGCTGCCCTGTGCCATGCTCTCCGCAGACAAGGCGCGCGAGCAGGTCAACATCATCCGCCAGCGCGTGTCGGCGCCGATCAACGTGAACTTCTTCTGCCACACGCCGGTCGAGGCCGATGCGGCACGTGAGGCCGCATGGAAGCAGAGGCTCGGCGTGTATTACCAGGAGTATGGCGTGGATCCGGCGGCTCCGGTTGCGGCGGCCAACCGCGCGCCGTTCGATGCGGCGATGTGCGCGGTCGTCGAGGAGCTCAAGCCGGAGATCATCAGCTTCCATTTTGGCCTGCCTGAGCCGGGGCTGCTCGCGCGCGTGAAGGCGACCGGCGCGGTCGTGATGGCGTCCGCAACCGTGGTGCGCGAGGCGGTGTGGCTGGAGCGGAACGGCGCCGATATCATCATCGCACAGGGTGCCGAGGCCGGCGGTCATCGCGGCATGTTCCTGACCGACAAGCTCGCCGAGCAGGTCGGCACCTTTGCGCTCGTGCCGCAGGTCGTGGATGCGGTGAACGTCCCGGTGATCGCAGCCGGCGGCATTGCCGATGCACGCGGCATCGCGGCTGCGCTCGCGCTCGGCGCATCCGCCGTGCAGATCGGCAGCGCCTATCTGCGTTGTCCCGAATCCAAGGTCAGCGTCATGGCCCGCGCCGCGCTTGCCGCCGCCGATGACGAATCCACCGTCATCACCAACGTGATGACCGGTCGGCTCGCCCGCGGCGTCGCCAACCGGGTGATGCGCGAGGTCGGGCCGATCTCGCCGGATGCGCCGGCGTTTCCGCATGCCGCCACCGCGCTCGGTCCGCTCAAGGCCGCCGCGGAGAAGCAGGGAAGGGTCGATTTCACCAATCTCTGGGCCGGGCAGGCGCTGCCGCTCGGGTGCGCGCTACCGGCCGCCGAATTGACGCGGACACTGGCCGAACAGGCCCAGGCGCGCTTGCGGCGGATGGCGGGCTGACGCTACGGCGGGGCGTCCGCCCCAAGAAAGTCCAGGGGCTGCCGGTTGCGGCGCGAAAGCGGGCTCTGCTATAGGGCGGGTTCACCTTGTCCCGTGAGGCCCTATATAATGTCGGTCGATGCCGCCACCGTCCGCCGGATCGCGCAATTGGCGCGGATCGCTGTCACTGACGCCGAGGTCCCGCATCTGCAGGGCGAGCTCAATGCGATGCTTAACTTCGTCGAGCAACTGTCGGAGGTCAATGTCGAGGGCGTCGAGCCGATGACCTCGGTGACACCGATGGCGATGAAGAAGCGCCAGGACGTCGTCACTGACGGCGAGATCGCCGACGACATCGTCAAGAACGCGCCGGCGACCGAGAACCACTTCTTCCTGGTGCCGAAGGTCGTGGAATAGCCAAGGGGTTGGATTGGTCGCTGCTCCGACGCGATCGACCCGAGCCGTAACCGACAAGCGAGCCAACGCCGATGTGCCTGCTCTGCGACGATGAAGCGGCCTACAAGGCCTATATGGACTATCTCGACGCCATGGAGCGGAAGGGCAAGGCCGCCGATCCGGACGAGGCCGTCAACGAGATTCTCGACCAGCTCGAAGTGGCCGCCAATACCAAGAAAGCCTCCCCTGCGAAGAACAAGTTCTTCGCGGACGACGCCGCCGACGACAAGACGCTCTCCCCGTTCTTCTGCAGCCCGATCAACAAATGACCGATTTGACTTCGCTGACGCTCGCGGAGGCCCGCAAGGGTCTCGCAAGCAAGACCTTCACGTCGCTCGAGCTGACCGACGCCCATCTCAAGGCGATCGAGGAGGCGCGGGCGCTCAATGCCTTCGTGATGGAGACGCCGGACCAGGCGCGCGCGATGGCGCGCGACGCCGACGCCAAGATCAATAGAGGCGAGGGTGGGCCGCTGGCCGGCATTCCGCTCGGGATCAAGGACCTGTTCGCGACCAAGGACGTCCGCACCACGGCCTGCTCGAAGATCCTCGGTAATTTCGTGCCGACCTACGAGTCGACAGTGACCTCGCAGCTCTGGCGCGATGGCGCGGTGATGCTCGGCAAGCTCAACAATGACGAGTTCGCGATGGGCTCGTCGAACGAGACCTCGTACTTCGGCCCGGTCGGCAACCCCTGGCGCCGCGAGGGCTCCAACACCACGCTGGTGCCGGGCGGTTCGTCCGGCGGCTCGGCGTCGGCGGTGGCGGCGCTGCTCTGCATGGGCGCGACCGCAACCGATACCGGCGGCTCGATCCGCCAGCCGGCCGCGTTCACCGCCACCGTCGGCATCAAGCCGACCTATGGCCGCTGCTCGCGCTGGGGCATCGTCGCCTTCGCTTCCTCGCTCGACCAGGCCGGGCCGATCGCGCGCTCGACCCGCGATGCGGCCATCCTGCTGCGCTCGATGGCCGGCCACGACCCGAAGGACACGACCTCGGTCGACATCCCCGTGCCGGACTACGAGGCCGCGATCGGGAAATCCGTGAAGGGCATGAAGATCGGCATTCCCAAGGAGTATCGGCTCGACGGCATGCCGGCCGAAATCGAGAAGCTCTGGAGTGAGGGTCGCAAGTGGCTGGAAGCCGCCGGCGCAGAAACCGTCGAGGTGTCGCTGCCGCACACCAAATACGCGCTGCCGGCCTATTACATCGTGGCGCCGGCGGAGGCGTCCTCCAACCTCGCCCGCTACGACGGCGTCCGCTACGGCCTGCGCGTGCCCGGTAAGTCCATTGGCGAGCTCTACGAGAACACCCGCGCGGAAGGGTTTGGTGCCGAGGTGCGCCGCCGCGTCATGATCGGCACCTATGTGCTGTCGGCCGGCTATTACGACGCCTATTACATCCGGGCGCAGAAGGTCCGCACCCTCATTAAGAAGGACTTCGAGGACTGCTTTGCGAGGGGCGTGAACGCGATCCTGACGCCGGCGACGCCGTCGGCCGCGTTCGGCATCGGCGAGAAGGGCGGCGCCGATCCGGTCGAGATGTATCTCAACGACATCTTCACGGTGACGGTGAACATGGCGGGCCTGCCGGGCATCGCGGTGCCGGCCGGCAAGGACAGTCAGGGGCTGCCGCTCGGGCTGCAACTGATCGGCCGTCCGTTCGACGAGGAGACGCTGTTCTCGCTCGGCGAGGTCATCGAGCAGGCGGCGGGACGCTTCACGCCGGTCCGGTGGTGGTAAGCGTCGCCGAGTTCAAGACGAGCCTCGCGGGCGACGCGCCCGCGGCCGGCCTGACGCCGGTGCTCACCGGCCTGTGGTGGCTGGCGAAGGGCGACTGGGACCGGGCGCACAAGATCATTCAGGACGAGACCGGCCGCGACGCGGCCTGGGCGCACGCGCATCTGCATCGCGTCGAAGGCGATCTCGGCAATGCCGCCTACTGGTATCGGCAGGCCGGGCAGCCCGTCGCCAACGATGCATTGGATATCGAATTTGAGCGGATCGTCTCCGCGCTGATGGGGAGTTGAGGGCCATGACGGCAACCAGCGGCAAGCTGATGAAGGGCGCCACCGGCGACTGGGAGGTCGTGATCGGCATGGAGATCCACGCCCAGGTCACCTCGAAGTCGAAGCTGTTCTCGGGCGCCTCGACCGCGTTCGGCGGCGATCCCAACAGCCACGTCTCGCTGGTCGACGTGGCGATGCCGGGCATGCTGCCGGTCATCAACGAGGAGTGCGTGCGCCAGGCCGTGCGCACCGGGCTTGGTCTGAACGCCAAGATCAACCTGCGCTCGGTGTTCGACCGCAAGAACTATTTCTATCCCGACCTGCCGCAGGGCTACCAGATCAGCCAGTACAAGGACCCGATCGTGGGCGAGGGCGAGGTCACGGTCGAGCTCGACGGCGGCAAGACCGCCACTGTTGGCATCGAGCGCCTGCACATCGAGCAGGATCCCGGGAAGATGCTGCACGACCAGTCGCCGTCGCTGTCCTATATCGACTTCAACCGCTGCGGCGTGGCGCTGATGGAGATCGTCTCCAAGCCTGATATCCGCGACGCCGAGCAGGCCAAGGCCTATGTGACCAAGCTGCGCTCGATCATGCGCTATCTCGGCACCTGCGACGGCGACATGGAGAAGGGAAGCCTGCGCGCCGACGTCAACGTCTCCGTGCGCAAGCCGGGCGGCCCGCTCGGCACCCGCTGCGAGATCAAGAACATCAACTCGATCAATTTCATCGGCCAGGCGGTCGAGGCCGAGGCGCGGCGCCAGATCGAGATCATCGAGGACGGCGGCGTGATCGAGCAGGAAACCCGCCGCTTCGATCCCGACAAGGGCGAGACGCGCTCGATGCGCTCCAAGGAGGAGGCGCACGATTACCGTTACTTCCCGGATCCGGACCTGCTGCCGCTCGAATTCAGCCAGGCCTTCGTCGACGAGCTGAAGGCTGCGCTGCCGGAGCTGCCGGACCAGAAGAAGGCGCGCTTCATCGCGGATTTCGGCCTGTCGCCCTATGACGCCTCCGTGCTGGTGGCCGAGCGCGAGAGCGCTGCGTTCTACGAGAGCGTGCTGGAGGCGCTGTCCGAGCGGGCGCGCGACGGCAAGCTCGCCGCCAACTGGGTGATCAACGAGCTGTTCGGCCGGCTCAACAAGGAGGGCCGCGACATCGCGTCCTCGCCGGTGTCGGCTTCCCAGCTCGCGGCGATCGTCGCGCTGATCGGCGAAGGCACCATCTCCGGCAAGATCGCCAAGGATCTGTTCGAGATCGTCTGGAGCGAGGGCGGCGACCCCCGCGAGCTGGTCGAGAGCCGCGGCATGAAGCAGGTCACCGACCTTGGCGCCATCGAGAAGGTGGTCGACGAGATCATCGCCGCCAATCCGGACAAGGTCGCGCAGGCGAAGGCCAAGCCGCAGCTCGCCGGCTGGTTCGTCGGTCAGGTGATGAAGTCGTCGGGCGGCAAGGCCAACCCGCAGGCGGTCAACGATCTCCTGAAGAGCAAGCTCGGCATCTGAACGACGATCGCCCGTCTTCGTTCCAGCGGCGCGCACATGGTGCGCGCCGTTTGTCTTGGCGTCGCGGTCCGGCGAATCGCCGCACGCGATTCGCAAAAAAGCCACCATTGCCGAGCGTTCGAACGCACACGAGGGCGTGTGCAATGAAAATTTTTTCATTGCCAAAATTTACGACTCAGAGTCCGCGCGTTGCTCTCACCATGCGAGTCTGCACGCCGACACGCCGGCGTCGTCGCGTGCGCCGTGCCGTTCAGCCGTTCAGAAAAATACTTGCAGCACAGGCTTTTTGCGCAATCTCGATTAGTTGCGATCGCGGCCTTGCGCAGGGAGACGTTTGTATTTTCTCGATCGATCGACGCGCTGCTTCGCGCGTTTCGTCAGCCGCACACGCGCGCGCCTGTCAACACTTCCTTAAGCCGGAAGCTGTTTTTTTTCACTCGTTGGTGTATCGATGAGGAGTGCAGCTCGATTCCCGAGTGCACGCATCGACTAAGCCATCTCACATCGGAGGGCAACATGGCCAAGAAAGCGAAGAAGGCGAAGAAGGCAGTGAAGAAGGTCGCGAAGACCGCGGCGAAGAAGACTGCCAAGAAGACCAAGAAGGTCGCCAAGAAGAAGTAACTCTCGCAGTCCTCTGCGAGATGAGTCCGGCAACTGATGCCGGCACGTCGTTGGAACGCAGGTCGGCATAGCTCCTCGAGAGCCGGGCGGATCTCCTGAAGCTCCAACAGACGATAGAGGGTGTCGGCGAGACATCAGGTCAACGGTCGGATCGAACTCGAGAGCGGCTTCGCTCGCGGTACGGTCCGGCAGAAGAAACAGGATTTCTTCGTTCGGTGCAGATCGCGTTTCCGGTCTGCAATCTCACGAGCGGCTATCAGCCAGAGTGGGATCTGATCCTGACGTGTTCGCCGACGCCCTCGATCCTTGAGCACTGCGCCTTTGGCGACTGTGTGCCTCCAACCTTCCCATAGACGAACGGCATCATCATCGGCAGCTCGGCGCAGCCGTGCTCGTACCGCGCTGCGCAATCCCCCGCACGTGCTGTCGAGACGTGTCCAGTCCCGGTGCGGCTGTTGACCAACGGCGTGGTGCGCTCCGCGCCAGCGCGGTGAGGCGCTTTCGCGGATGGTTATGAGTTTGCCAAACAGAACGGTAAACCGCTCTTTGCCGAGTTGAAGAATCCATTTCGAATCAATGCATTGAAGCCGGCCCGGGAAAATGCGGGGCTCCGCGTTCAGGGCTCGTTCAGCACGATGTTTAAACTGCCTTTCAAACTTGATCGGTCATCCTTCGCGCATAAGCCGCGAGACGGCATGGGGATAACCAGGCGTTGAACAGTTGGACGGGGGCGTGCTCGGGTGACCGGCCGCCTCCTCGAGCGAAGGAGAGCGACGATGTTTCAGGGACAACTCAATTTTGATGACGTGACCACCGCGGAGCAGGGCGCCAGCGGCGATGTGCTGTTCGAGCTCGGCATGCTCTATGCGAGCGGTCGCGACGGCATGGTCGATCTGATCGCCGCGCACAAATGGTTCAATCTCGCCGCCCTCAGGGGGCGCGTCGACGCCGTGGCAATGCGCCGCGAGGTCGCCGAGCAGATGTCGGACGCCGAGATCGCGACCGCGCAGCGCGAGGCGCGCGCCTGGATGACCGCGCACTGAGCGAGCTCAGCCGCGGCTTGGCGGCTCTCGCTTTCGGCGCGAGGTATGCCGCACGCGCCAGAGTTGCCGGCCGCGAACCGGGCGCTGGGTGACCCGCGCCCGATCGCTCATTCTCGTCGGAAGCGGGCCTCGTCGCGTTGCGAGCGGTCGCGACGGTATGGTCGATCTGATCGCTGCGCACAAATGGTTCAATCTCGCCGCCCTCAGGGGGCGCGTCGACGCCGTGGCAATGCGCCGCGAGGTCGCCGAGCAGATGTCGGATGCCGAGATCGCGACCGCGCAGCGCGAGGCGCGCGCCTGGATGACCGCGCACTGAGCGAGCTCAGCCGCGGCTTGGCGGCTCTCGCTTTCGGCGCGAGGTATGCCGCACGCGCCAGAGTTGCCGGCCGCGAACCGGGGTGCTGGGGTGGCCACCCGCGCCCGATCGCTCATTCTCGTCGGAAGCGGGCCTCGTCGCGCTGCGAGCGGTCGCGACGGTATGGTCGATCTGATCGCTGCGCACAAATGGTTCAATCTCGCTGCCCTCAGGGGGCGCGTCGACGCCGTGGCAATGCGCCGCGAGGTCGCCGAGCAGATGTCGGATGCCGAGAT
Organism: Bradyrhizobium sp. HKCCYLRH3097; assembly: GCF_051167875.1. Classification (NCBI taxonomy): domain Bacteria; kingdom Pseudomonadati; phylum Pseudomonadota; class Alphaproteobacteria; order Hyphomicrobiales; family Nitrobacteraceae; genus Bradyrhizobium; species Bradyrhizobium sp. HKCCYLRH3097. The sequence goes on along the minus strand of NZ_JBNPTX010000015.1, from coordinate 88,098 downwards.
CGCGACCGCGCAGCGCGAGGCGCGCGCCTGGATGACCGCGCACTGAGCGAGCTAAGCCGCGGCTTGGCGGCTCTCGCTTTCGGCGCGAGGTATGCCGCACGCGCCAGAGTTGCCGGCCGCGAACCGGGGCGCTGGGTGACCCGCGCCCGATCGTTCATTCTCGTCGGAAGCGGGCCTCGTCGCGCGCCGATAAATCTCCTATCTGTCGTTCGGTGTGACGCAGACAAGCGGGATTGACGGCATGGGCCAGGCACGGCGACAGGCGCGGCGGCAAGAGCTGATCGACTGCCATGACTGCGGCAGCGGTGTCTCCTTCAGCGCAGTGGCGTGCCCGCATTGTGGATCGACCGAGCCGGCCGGGCCTGCGGTGCAGAGCCGGCGCGAGTTGAAGCGTCTGCGGGTCGAGGCCCATAATGACCGCCGCCTCGTCGTGGTGACCGCCCTCTGTGCGGGTCTCGGCGCCATCTATGGTGCCGTGATGGGAGCAGGAGGCGCAGCGTCATGGTGGGCTGCGCTCGGCTATGGGTTCGTCGGCACCATCATCGGCGTGCCCGCCGCCTTCGTGATCAACATCAGCCGTGGCTTGTTCGATTGAACCGCGCGTGATTGAGCGGCAACCGTGATCACGACGGCCACGGTCCGTTGCGATCCGGCAGGTGCGTGAACGGCTCGGCGTTGAGGCGGATGATCAGGGGGAGGGGCTGTTGGCCGCGCCCACGGGCGGCTGGCGGAGACGGAGGGATTCGAACCCTCGATAGGGCTTTACAACCCTATAACGGTTTAGCAAACCGCCGCCTTCAGCCACTCGGCCACGTCTCCGGCGAGGGTCGGTATGCCCGACGCCGCGCTGAGCCGCAAGCGGCAGATTGCATGCGGTTTCGAAATCCTCACAGGGCCGCGGCTTCGCTGGACCGGTGCGGACGGTGCTCTTCACCTTCGGCCATCGATGCGAGCTGAGCCTGCCGTTGATCGGCCGCGGCACGGCGTGGAAGTCGACGGGCGGCGCCGGCCCTCTCGATGGTCCCTGACACGGAGGACCCCTAATATAGAGGGTCGTCTGCAAAGGCGGCCGGTGGCAGGGGCGCAGACGGCATCGTCCTCCAACCCGATTCTCGTTCAGCGCGTGGGCTGGATTCGTGGTCCCATACGCCTGACTTGGGGCGGGTTCCTGGCGGGCGAGTGCTCGTGGCCTTGAGCCCCCCAAATTGCGTTGTCACAAAACGACAACATAAACAGCCACTTAGGTGTTCCCGCAGAACCACGGTTCCGTGCCTTTTGTGCAACACCGGTCCGAAAAGGCGCCGCTCGAGCGCCGCAATGATGGTTCCTTTGTTGCGTGTGCAAAGGCCTTCGGTAATTCTGCTCGCACGACGAAGGGGGGCATCCCAACGTCGTCCCGTTTAGGTCGTTCGCTCAAGTCCCTCGCGTTCATGCGGGTGTGTCCGATAGCGCGAAGCGGCTGAGCGACGGGTCGAAGAGGGATAACGGGTCCAACCCCAAGGGTGTCTCTCACCCAGCGGAGGCGGAACCTTCCCTGACTGAGCAACTTGGAGGTTTAACATTATGAACACGATCAAGAGCCTTGTCCTGGGCTCGGCGGCCGCTCTCGTCGCCATGTCTGGGGCTCAGGCAGCTGACCTTCCGATCAAGGCCAAGGCGGTTGAATATGTGAAGGTCTGCTCGCTTTACGGCGCCGGCTTCTACTACATCCCCGGCACCGACACCTGCATCAAGCTGGGCGGCTACCTGCGTGCTGAAACGTCGTTCGCCAGCAACGGCCAGTACAACAACGCCGTCAACGGCGTTGCCGGCGGCATGAACCGTAACAGCAACTACTACTACAGCCGCGCTCGTCAGGACCTCAACATCGACACGCGCACCGCGACCGAGTACGGCGTGGTCCGCACCTTTGCTGACCTGACGTTCACCTGGACCAGCGGCACCTACGCTGGCTCGGGCTCCGCGACCGGCGCGACCGCCTACTCGACGGCTGGCGCTCCTGGCGCTCAGGCCGACGGCAACATCGCCCAGGGCGGCATCGGCGTGTACTACGCCTTCATCCAGTTCGCTGGCTTCACGATGGGTAAGGCCGTGTCGCAGTTCGACGCGCCCTGGACCAACTACCCGGGCAACAACTTCGACGGCCTGTGGGGCGGCGGCGGCACCGTGACCGGTGTCAACCAGTTCACCTACACCGCCGACTTCGGTTCGGGCATCACTGCGGCGATCTCGGCGCAGGACGCGAGCCAGTACTACACCACCAACATGTGGAACGTGTCGGGCATCACCGCGGCCGGCATCATCGGCGGCTCGTATGGCACCAACAACTTCGGTGGCAACGTGTCTCCGGACATCGTCGGCATGGTCCGTGTCGACCAGGCTTGGGGTCTGTTCCAGGCGTCGTTCGCGGCGCATGACAACCACACCGGCTACTACGGCGCCACCGAGCTCACCGGTCACCCGGCTGACAAGTGGGGCTGGGCTGCTCAGTTGGCCTTGTCGATCAAGAACATCCCGACCGGCCCCGGCGACACCATCAACATCCAGGGCGTCTACACCAACGGTGCGAGCCGCTACAACGCTCAGAGCCTGGTGCCGACCACCTACGCGATGTACGGCGGCAGCAGCACGGCTGGTGTCTACGGCACGCTCGGCTTCGCTGGCGTCAGCGATTCGGTCTTCGTGACCGGCGGTGAGCAGCAGCTGACCACGACCTACGGCTTCCGTGGCGCCTACACCCACAACTGGAGCCCGACCTGGAACTCGGCGATCTACGGTTCGTGGGCTGCCGTGAGCTACAACAACACTGCCAAGGGCCTGATCTGCGGCAGCGCGGCGATGGGTGCGATCGCGGGCGCAGGCTTCACCTGCAACCCCGACTTCAACATCTCCTCGCTCGGCTTGATCACCCGTTGGACCCCGGTCAAGAACCTGACCTTCTCGGCCGACGTGGCCTGGACCAACCTGGACCAGAAGTACTCGGGCAACATCGTTTCTCCGGCCACGACCACGACCTCCAAGCCGGCTGCGGTCTATCAGCTCAAGGACCAGAACTCGGTGTCCTTGCTGCTCCGCGCTCAGCGCAACTTCTGATCCTGATCGTCTGATCGGGTTCAAGAGCCCCCGGCAGGAAACTGCCGGGGGTTTTTGCTTGTGTGCGGGCGCTCATTCCGGCGCGGCACCGGGTCTGGTTCGCTCAAGCAGCGATCGATGCCAAATCGGCGGATCGAGGCAATTGAGCAAGGGATCCGATTGCCTGTGGCTCGAAAATCGCATTCGTTTCAGTAGTTTGGCTGCATGCTGGTATTTTTTTAAAAATGGTGTTGAAAACAGATGAGTTGATAAGCTAATTTTGTCATGCCTGAGTAATCATTCACCACCTACGCAAGACGACGATCATACGATGTTAGACCCCAGGAAGCCTCTGGCGATGCCCCGCCGGAGGCTTCTTCATGTCGGGATCTCCTCGCCGCCCAGCATCTGACGTTGCGTCTCGATTGCAGAGCCCCGGCGTGATCTCCGCAGGCCGTGCCGTCAGCGCAAACATCGATCGTCTCTCCAAAAATCGTTGCGCATCGGCTTGACCGGGAAATGCCGGATGGTCACCATGACCGCCAGATGACGGGGCCACACCGTCACGCCAGTGAGGAATGAGTCCAAAGATGAGTTCGGAAGGCTCTGTGGGAGTGCTGCGTCCGTGGTCCGACCAAGACGATCTGGCGGGCGCCATCACGCGGCTGCTGGAAGCGCGGCCCGAGGGCCGGGCCGAGCTTGCGGAATGTCTGGCGGTTGCGCAGCGGATCGAGGCCAGCGACGACGAGTCCTGGTACCGCGAGTGGATGCAATGCGCGGATGCGATGAAGGCTGCCGCCGCCGACGCCGTGAGCAGCGGCCGTCCCGAGCTGGCGTTTCGCAAATTGTCGCGCGCGATCGATTGTTATGAGGCTGCGGCCTGTCCGTTCAGCAGCTCACGCTCCCGCCAGGCCGTCGTGCTGTCCCGCATGCGCGAATGTGCGCGCGAATTCCTGCGCGGTGCCGATCCGCAAGGAGAGGTCGTCACAATTCACTGGCGCGCCGACTACCCGCTCGAAGCCTATTTCCTGCCGGCGCGTTGCGAGGCAGGCAGGGCGCCCACCGTCATCTGCATCGGTGAGCCCGGCCGTCGCAAGGAAACCTCCCTGTTCAAGCTTGCAGCCCATGCGGAGCAGCGCGGCCTGGCGCTGCTGGTGGTCGATCTGCTGGGCAGCGGACCGGACTGCCGCTTCGAGGAGATCGTCGGCCGTCGCGATCTCGAATCAGCCATCGCAAGCATGATGGACTACGCGACGTCCCGTGACGACGTGGACGAAGGCCGGATCGCGATCCTGGCCGATGACTGGAGCTCGTCCTTCGTCGCGCGCGGCATCGCACTCGATCCGCGTTATGCTGCGGCGGTCTGCGACGCCGGCTTGTGGGATATTCACGAGCGCGTCTTCCTGTCACGCCGACCCGGTGCGGGCGAGCGGGGCAGGCTGTCGATCGCGAGCGATGGGCTGGCGGCGCGGCAGATCATGTGTCCGCTGCTGGTGACGGTGCCGGAGCGTGGCTGGCTGCGGGCCGACATCGCAACCCGGCTGATCGCGCAGATCAAGCGCGAGCACCCGGACATCACTCTGAAGATCGTCTCCAGCGCGGGCGCCGATTGGCTCGAGGCCGATGCCTTCGTCTTCGACTGGATCGCCAAGCGTCTGGCGGGGTCTCAGCGGCCTCCAGGCTGACGCGACCGCATGTCTGCTTCAGCTCCCCCGTAGGAGGCGGTCGGGCCGTGACCGCCTCGGGGGCCTCAGAGTCCCATCGTGAGTCGCGCGCTGGCCTTCTCGAAACGGTCCTTGAGGCCAGCCAGCTTGTCCGTGAAGGTCGCCAGCTCGCGAGCGTCGAATTCCTCGAAGATGAAGCTAAAGATCTGCGCCTGCTGAGCTTCCAGCTCGGCGAACTGCTCCGATGTCTTGGTGGTGAGCGACATCCGGACCACGCGCGCATCGTTGGGGGCGGGCTTGCGTTCCATGAAGCCCTTCTTCTCGAGCAGCTTCGACTGCGTCGTGACGAACGAAGGGTCGACGTGCAGCCGCTTGGCCGCCGCATTCACGGCGACTCCCTCGCCTTGATCCAGCTCGGAGATCGCCATCAGGATCATCCATTGCGGGCCACTGATGCCGATTCTCTTGGCCCAGAAGTACCTCAGCTCCTCCAGATGGACGTTGATCGTGGAGATCTCCCGGGCGAAGCGAAGAATGGCGTCGCGATTCTTCGGCAGATGTTCGGCAGTCTTCGGTTGCGCGTCCGCTTCCACAGGTGCGGCAGACATGTTCTTCAAGGGCGCCATTGCTCAGGAGTTCCGGTACGAAGCTCGACCCTAAAGAAAAAAAATCCGCAACAAAATCACTTATCTAGGAGGACATCGGCCGTCCCCCGTGCGCTGCACAACAAGCTGCCATTGTGTTGCCCCCAAGACACATTTCGGCTTCATTCAATTACCTGACTGCATAAACTATTTTGCTTACTGAATGAGCGAAGGCATAGTTCCTGATGACGGTGGGGGGTTACTCGATCGTCCCGTGACAGGTGGTTCGCTTAAGTCCCTCGCGTGATGCGGGTGTGTCCGATGGCGCGAAGCGGCTGAAGCGGTTTTTCGGGAGCAGAGGAAGCGGATCGTCCTGGGGGATCTTGGTCCGGTTCTTTCTCAAAAGAGCAACTTGGAGGTTTAAATGAAGACGGTTAAGAGCCTTGTCCTCGGCTCGGCGGCAGTTCTGCTCGCCATGTCCGCGGCTCAGGCGGCCGACCTTCCGATCAAGGCCAAAGCGGTCGAGTATGTGAAGGTTTGCTCCCTGTATGGTGCGGGCTTCTACTACATCCCCGGCACCGACACCTGCATCAAGCTGGGCGGCTATCTCCGCGCTGAAACGGCGATCGCCACGAACAGCGACTTCAACGCCGCGTTCAGCGGCCAGGGTGGTGCGCATAACCGCCTGAGCAACTACTACACGGCCCGCGCTCGTCAGGACATCAACATCGACACGCGCACGGCGACCGAGTACGGCGTGGTCCGTACCTTCGCTGACCTGACCTTCAGCTGGACCTCCGGCGGCTATGCCGGCACGGGTTCGGCCACCGGTGCGACCGCTTACTCGACGGCTGGTGCGCCGGGCGCACAGGCTGACGGCAATATCGCGCAGGGTTCGGTCGGCGTGTACTATGCCTTCATCCAGTTCGCCGGCTTCACCATGGGTAAGGCCGTGTCGCAGTTCGACACGCCCTGGGTGAACTATCCGGGCAACAACTTCGACGGTCTCGCCGGCGGCGGCGGCACGGTCACCGGCGTCAACCAGTTCAGCTACACTGCTGACTTCGGCTCCGGCATCACGGCCACCGTTTCGGCTCAGGATGCGACCGCCTACTACCAGAACAACCTCTGGAACGTGGCGGGTTCGACGGCGGCTGGCGTGATCGGTGGTGCTTACGGCACCAGCAACTACGGCGGCAACGTCTCTCCGGACTTCGTCGGTATGGTCCGTGTCGACCAGGCCTGGGGTCTGTTCCAGGCGTCGTTCGCGGCGCATGACAACCATGTCGCTTACTACGGCGCGTCCGAGACCTCCGGCCACCCGGCCGACAAGTGGGGCTGGGCGGCTCAGCTGGCCCTGTCGATCAAGAACATCCCGACCGGACCTGGCGACACGATCAACGTGCAGGGCGTCTACACCAACGGTGCGAGCCGCTACAACATCCAGAGCCTGATGCCGAACAGCTATTCGATGTACGGCAGCACGGGTCTGGCTGGCGCCTATCAGAGCGTCGGCTTTGCCGGCGTGGGCGACTCGGTCTTCACGACCGGTGGTGAGCAGCAGCTGACCACGACCTACGGTGTGCGCGGTGCGTACACCCACAACTGGAACCCGGCCTGGAACACTGCGATCTACGGGTCTTGGGCTGCCGTCCGCTACAACGGCACGGCCAAGGGCCTGATCTGCACCAGCCCCGGCGTGGTTGCGGCCTTCAACGCGGGTTCGACCTGTAATCCGGACTTCGATCTGGCCACCATCGGCCTGATCACGCGCTGGACCCCGGTCAAGAACCTGACCTTCTCGGCCGACTTCGCCTACTCGTGGCTCGACCAGAAGCACTCGGGTTCGGTCACGGCCCCGGCTGCCGCCGCTGTCGCCAAGCCGGCTGCGGTGTATGAGCTGAAGGATCAGCAGTCGGCTGTCCTGCTGCTCCGCGCTCAGCGCAACTTCTGATCCAGACCGTCTCACGACGGTTTGACCAACCCCCGGCAGGCAACTGCCGGGGGTTTTTCTTTGCCTCGCCAGCGCGTGCTCCAGCACCGAGACCCGCATTCCTCACCGTGCCGCTTTGTCGCTGACAAACATGCTGCCGACCCGCCCGAGAACCACACCGCGCGGCCACGCGACGCAATACGATCTGGATGGAATTTCGCGACCGCCTCGTGGCCATGCGGCTCAAACATCCGTGAGAGGTGGTCGGCGGATTCGCTCGGTTCGACCGCGCGTTTGAGCCAAGCTTGGCCTGCGTGATCTCGGGCGGGCGAGGGCCCGTGCCACGATCGCCGGGATGACGGGGCCAGAGAGTTTGAGCCTCGCGCTCGCCGCGGTTCTCGACGTCCGTCCTGCTGCATTCCCGCCACGACCGCGACACGCATTCGGCGGCGAAAGTCTTCCCCGACACATTACTCTTGGAGATATGGCGACCGCGCGCCGTGCCGCGGCCGTGCCACATGCGTGATCCGGCCGGTCACGAGAATGGTCCGATAAAGCACCAACTCTGCCTCGCGATCGTTCCCACTGCAACGCTATGCGCGGGCACTGTGGTGCAGCTGGAGACGGGCTGACCGTTGGGGCGGTCGTTCGATGTCGAGCCGGGCCGGTCTGAACTGAGCAATTTGGAGGTTAGTATGAAGACTGTGAGGAGCCTTGTTTTGGGCTCAGGGGCGGCGTTGCTCGCCATGGGTGGGGCTCAGGCCGCCGACCTTCCGATCAAGGCCAAAGCGGTCGAGTATGTCAGGGTCTGCTCGATGTACGGCGCCGGATTTTTCTACATTCCGGGCACCGACACCTGCATCAAGCTCGGCGGCTATCTGCGGGTCGAGGCCGGCTTCGGCACGAATACGATCTTCCAGAATGCCGTGAACGGCGTCGCCGGCGGGCGAAATCGTCTCAGCAACTACTACACGACGCGTTCGCGCGCCGACCTCAACATCGACACCCGCACCGCGACCGAATATGGCGTCGTGCGCACCTTCTTCGACGGTGTCTTCCAGTGGACCGGGGGCAGCTATGCCGGTACCGGCTCCGCCACGGGCGCAACTGCCTATTCGACGGCGGGCGCGCCTGGAGCGCAGGCTGACGGCAACATCGCGCAAGGCGGGATCGGCGTCTTCTATGCCTTCATCCAGTTCGCCGGCTTCACCATGGGTAAGGCCGTGTCGCAGTTCGACGCGCCCTGGGCCAACTACCCCGGCAACAATTTCGACGGTCTGACCGGAGGCGGCGGCACCATCACCGGCGTCAACCAGTTCACCTACACCGCGGACTTCGGCTCGGGCATCACGGCCGCGATCTCGGCCCAGGATGCGACGCAGTATTCGCAGTCGCAGATCTGGAATACGGCGGGACAGACGGCCGCCGGCGTGCTCACCGGCAGCTATGGCACGTCGAATTTCGGCGGCAACGTCGCGCCCGACATCGTCGGCATGGTGCGCGTCGATCAGGCCTGGGGCCTGTTCCAGGCGTCCTTCGCGGCGCACGACAATCACGCCGCCTTCTTCGGTGCCAACGAGACGACCGGGCATCCCGCAGATAAATGGGGCTATGCCGGTCAGCTCGCCCTGTCGATCAAGAACATCCCGACCGGCGCCGGCGACACCATCAATCTGCAGGGCGTCTACACCAACGGTGCCAGCCGCTACAACTTCCAGAGCCTCGCGCCGATCAACTACGCGATGTACGGCGGCAGCAACATGGCCGGCGCTTTCCAGAGCCTGGGCTTCGCCGGCGTGTCGGATTCGGTGTTTGGGGCGAATACCCAGCAGCAGCTGACCACCACCTACGGCTTCCGGGGTGCCTTTACCCACAACTGGGATCCGTTCTGGAACACGGCGGTCTACGGCTCCTGGAGCGGCGTCAGATACAACAACACCGCGAAGGGACTGATCTGCAACGGTGCGGGCATGGTCGCTCTCGGAATCACGCCTGCGAATTGCAACCCCGACTTCAACATCTCGACGGTGGGTGTGATCACGCGCTGGACGCCGGTCAAGAATCTGACCTTCTCTGCGGACGTCGCTTGGACCCGGCTGGACCAGAAGTTCACCGGCGTGGCGAACGCACCGGCGGTCGCGGCGGTCGCCAAGCCGGCCACGACCTACCAGTTGAAGGACCAGGACTCGGTCTCGCTGCTGGTGCGTGCCCAGCGCAACTGGTAAGTGCGGGCGAATGGCGAATAGGGAGTAGCGAATAGCAGTTGACGACGGAGCGGAGCCCAGGCTTCGCTACTCGCTACTCGCTACTCGCTACTCGCTACTCGCTACTCGCTACTCGCTACTCCACCACAGCGCCGCGGCGCAGATCGGCCTCGATCTGCAGCCGCGAGCCGCCGCCGAAGCGGGCGCGATAGACCTGCAGGTTCTCCATCACCCGCTGCACGTAGTTGCGGGTCTCCGCGAACGGGATCAGCTCGACCCAATCCACCGCGTCCACCTTCGGATCGCGTGGGTCGCCATACCGCTCGACCCATTTCCGTACGCTGCCGCGGCCGGCATTGTAGGCCGCGAACGTCATGATGTACGAGCCGCGATAGTCCTCGAGCAGGCCGCCAAGCTCAGCCGCGCCGAGCTGCGCGTTGTAGACCGGGTCGGTCTTCATCCGGTTCAGATCGAAGCTGACGCCGGCTCGCTTGCAGACGTAGCGACCCGCATCCGGCGTGACCTGCATGAGCCCGTAGGCCTGAGCCGGCGAGACCACGGCCTGGTTGAAGGCGCTCTCCTGGCGCGCGATCGAGAAGATCACGCTCTGTTCGACTTCCGGCCCGAGCGCCCGGAACGCAGGGATGCCCGTGACCGGATAGGCGTAATGATCGAACGGCAGTCCGCGATTGAGCGCGGCCTTGCCAACCAGCAGCATCGCTCGCGCATCGCTGTTTCGCGCGGCGATTTCCGCGATTCCGACCAGCACGTCGGGGTCGCCGTTATCGCCCATGTCGGCAAAGATCGGGATCGCGACCTCGCCCTCGTCGAGCTCGTAGAGCAGTTGCACCGCGCGCACCACCTCGAGCCGTTCGACGCCGCGTCCGCGGCCGCTCGGCGCGGCATTGAGGCCGAGCTGCGGCAGGCCGAGCTTCGCGCGCGCCAACTGTCCGTAGTAGCTCGTGGACTGCTCGGCGGCCGACGTATAGGCCGCGCGCGCCTCCTGCATGCGCCCCATCGCTTCTGCCGCGCGGCCCTGCCAATAGCCGGCCCGCGCCAGGGTGGTCGGATTGACGCTGCCGACGCCAATCCGTGCAAAGTGCTGGGCCGCGGTGGCCGGATCGTTGAGGAAACGCAGCGCGATCCAGCCCGCGGTGAATTCCTGCTCGGTCTTGTAGATGTCGCGGTTCGGCAGCGCCGCGTCGCGCGCGATCAGGTAGGCGTTGCGATATTCGCCGGTGTCGATCATCTTGCGCGCCAGCAGCCGGCGCTCGATCCACCATTCGTCCAGATTGTGCAGGCGGCCGGGATCCTTGGGCGCGTTCAGCATCAGCTGCGCCGCCTCGGCGAATTTTTCATCGCGCCGCAGCAGTTGGATGCGGCTGAAGATGTAGCCTGCATCGCCGTGGAGTTCGCGCGGCACGGCATCGAGCAGGCTCTGGCTGTTGGAGGCTTTGCGGTAGGCCGCGATTCGCGCTTTTGCCAGCGCCACGTGGCCCGAGCCAAGCCGCCGGGCAGCGCGCATGGCGGCCTCGTGCTCGCTGCCATACAGCAGCGTGTCCATCCGCGCCTTGTGATCGCCGCCGGACAGCAGGGCACCGTACTGGTCCAGGATGTTGTTCTCGGTCTCCTCGGACATCGCGTCGTTGCGCCAGGCATCGCGCACCAGGCGCTCGGCATTGGCGCGGTCGCCGCGATTGAGCATCACCCGGGCCAGCGCGAACTTGCCCTTGGCCGACAGCGGCGATTCGTTCTCGAACCACGACCACACCACGGCATCGTCGCGCTTGTCGTCCCACAAGGCGGCCTCGAGCCGGCGCCGCAGGAAACTCTGTGACGGCCAGGACGGATTGGCGGTGATGAACGCGCGGTAGCGCTCCACGCTGGCATTGTTGTTGTCGCTGCGCAGGATCACCCACTCCGCGAGCTTGCGCGCCACGGGATCCGAGATCGCCTGCACGACCTCGGTGGCATCGCTGGGCTTGCGCTTGCGGACGAGCTCGATCACGTTTTCGAGCGCGTCCTTGTCGGACTGCGAGGTCGAGGACGTCACGGCGATCGCAGCCGGCACCACGAGCTTACGGGAGGCGGGCAGGGCGGCATGCTGGCGGGCCGGCAGGCTTGCAGCCGCCGCGCTGGGGGTGATGTCCCTCGGGGCCGCGCGCGGCGTCTCGCCGGCGCCTTTGGGGCTGCTCTTGACCTCGGCCTTCGCTTCGGCCCGCGCGTCGACCTCGCTCTTGGTCCCGGCGGCCTCGTGGGTGTTCGTCTTCGGAACCGCGCTGCGCGCGATCGGACGCGCCTTCGGCACCGGAACCTTGGTCGCGGGAGCCTTGGCTCCTGTAACCTTGGATCCCGAAACCTTGGACCCAGCGGCCTGGTCCTTGGCGAGAGCGCTATGTCCGGCGAGAGCCCATCCGAGTGTCAGGCCGGCGGCCAAGGACACCGAGAGTGACACCGACAGGGCGGTCGATCGCAATGCAGTGGCGCGGGCAGAAAAGGGCACGGCGTTCCTTTTGCGGCGGATGACTTCGATCCCCTGACCAACATGGGTCTATCGAAAAGGTGAACAAATCCTAAATATACCGGGAAGGACTGCAACCTGCGCCAACACCGCGGCGAAATCACGACCGAAGGGCGGCGTGCGGGCCGTGGGGCTTCAGCGAAGGGTGATCGCGGGCCTCGGCAAAGCGATTCGCGCGATTCGTGTGCCTGTTGAGAAGGCAGCCCAGCCGCGGGCGGGCCTTCCGCCCCGTCGGTAGACCCGGTATGAAGTGGCTCGCACAGGGGCCAAACGGCGTTTGGGAGGGAGTTTCATGGCAGCCAAGACGAATTTCCGGGGTTCTTTCACCGCCTTGGTCACTCCTTTCAAGAACGGGTCCGTGGACGAGGCCGCTTTTCGCAGCCTTGTGAACTGGCAGATCGACGAGGGCACCAACGGCCTCGTGCCGGTCGGCACGACGGGCGAGAGCCCGACGCTCAGTCATGACGAGCACAAGCGGGTGGTCGAGTGGTGCATCGCCGAGGCCCGGGGACGCGTGCCCGTCGTCGCCGGCGCCGGCTCCAATTCGACCAAGGAGGCGGTCGAGCTCGCCCAGCACGCCGAGAAGGCGGGGGCGGACGCAGTGCTGGTGGTGACGCCCTATTACAACAAGCCGACGCAGGAAGGCCTGTATCAGCACTTCAAGGCGATCAACGACGCGATCGGCATTCCGATCATCATCTACAATATTCCGCCGCGCTCGGTGATCGACATGTCCGTCGACACCATGAAGCGCCTGTTCGAGCTGAAGAACATCGCCGGCGTGAAGGATGCCACCGCGAGCATGGTGCGGGTGTCGCAGCAGCGCGCCGCGATGGGCGAGGAGTTCAACCAGCTCTCGGGCGAGGATGCGACGATCATCGGCTACATGGCGCATGGCGGCCATGGCTGCATCTCGGTGACGTCGAACGTCGCGCCGCGGCTGTGCTCGGAATTCCACCAGGCCTGGCAGAAGGGCGATGTCGCGACGGCGCTGAAGATCCACGACAAGCTGATGCCGCTGCACACCAATCTGTTCATCGAGTCCAACCCGGCCCCGGTGAAATACGCGCTGTCGCTGCTCGGCAAGATCGAGGAGAAGCTGCGGCTGCCGATGGTGCCGGTGTCGGAGCCGACCCGGGTCGCGGTGCGCGAGGCGATGGTTCATGCCGGACTGATCAACTGAGCCGACGTATCTGAGGGGGACGCGAGCATGTTGAAGGAATTCCGTGAATTCGCGATGAAGGGCAACGTCGTCGACCTCGCCGTCGGCGTCATCATCGGCGCGGCCTTCGGCGCCATCGTCACCTCGCTCGTCGCCGATGTCATCATGCCGATCATCGGCGCCATCACCGGCGGCCTCGATTTCTCGAACTACTTCATCCCGCTGTCCAAGACGGTCAATGCGAGCAACCTTGCGGACGCGAAGAAGCAGGGTGCCGTGCTGGCCTATGGACAGTTCCTGACCTTGACCCTGAACTTCTTCATCATCGCTTTCGTGCTGTTCATGATCATCCGTGTGATAAACAGGTTGAAGCGGAACGAAGCGGCAGCCCCCGCGGCGCCGGCGAAGCCCTCGGCCGAGGTCGAGCTGTTGACCGAGATCCGTGATCTCCTGAAAAAGTCCTGATGGCTGAAAAGAACGAACCCAAGATCACGGTCGCCGCCGAGAATCGCAAGGCGCGGTTCAACTACGCGATCGAGGACACCATCGAGGCCGGCATCGCGCTGACCGGCACCGAGGTGAAGTCGGTCCGCGGCGGCAAGTCGACGATCGCGGAATCCTATGCGGATTCGCGCAACGGCGAGATCTGGCTGATCAACGCCAACATTCCGGAATATCTGCAGGCCAATCGCTTCAATCACGAGCCGAAGCGGCCGCGCAAGCTGCTGCTGCATCGCAAGCAGATCAACAAGCTGATGGGCGCGGTCGAGCGCGAAGGCATGACGCTGATCCCGCTGAAGCTCTATTTCAACGAGCGGGGCCGCGCCAAGCTGCTGCTCGCCGTCGCCAAGGGCAAGAAGCTGCACGACAAGCGCGAGAGCGAGAAGAAGCGCGATTGGGGCCGCGAGAAGGGCCGGCTGCTGCGGGCGCGCGGCTAACGAGACCTTTGCCGCGCGCTCCTCGGCGGCACGCCTGAGCCTTGGGAAAGCATCCGATGAATCAGAAGAACCTCTTGGACGTCGACTGGAGCCGGATTCCGGCTCCGACCGACGACGGCGCAGCCGATCATCTGGTCGGGACGATCATTCCCGCGATCGGACTGCGTGCGACCGACGACACGCTGGTCACGTTGTCCGATCTGCCAGGACGGACCGTCGTGTTCGCCTATCCGCGGACCGGCGAACCCGGCAAGGTGTCGCTCGTCGATGACTGGGACATGATCCCGGGTGCGCGCGGCTGCACGCCGCAGACCTGCAGCTTCCGCGACCTGTTCGGCGAGTTGAAATCGGCCGGCGCCGCGCATGTGTTCGGCCTGTCGACGCAGAGCAATGCCTATCAGACCGAGATGGCCTCACGCCTGCACCTGCCGTTTCCGGTGCTGTCGGACGAAAAGCTCGAGCTGACCAATGCCCTGCGGTTGCCGACGATGGAGATCGCCGGGCTGACCATGATCAAGCGGCTTGCCATGATCGTGGACGACGCCCGCATCACCCACGTGTTCTATCCGGTGTTTCCACCGGACAGGAACGCGGGCGACGTGCTGGCGTGGCTGAAGGACAACCGCGCATCTGCCGCGTGAGGGTGGGGCGGCCGAACTAATCCAGATCCGCCTTCACGCGCGCGAACACGGCGTGGAACATCTCGGTCGTGAGCACGCCGGTGTTCGTATTGTAGCGTGAGCAGTGATAGCTGTCGTACAGCCGGATCCCGCCGGCCTGGTGCACGGCGCCATGGGCGAACGGCGCCGCGACCGCGCGCAAGCCCAGCAGCTTCAGCAGCGTGTCGTGGGAGATGCGGCCGAGCGCGACGATGCTGCGCAGCCGAGGCATCGCGGCGATGGTGGCGCCGAGGAAGCTCCGGCATTGGTTGATCTCGGCCGGCAGCGGCTTGTTCTGCGGCGGCACGCAGCGCACCGCGTTGCTGATTCGGCAGTCCACCAGCGTCAGCCCGTCGTCGGGGCGGGCTTCGAAGCGGCCTTTTGCAAATCCGTAGTGCAGCAGCGTCCCGTAGAGCAGCTCCCCGGCATAGTCGCCGGTGAACGGGCGCCCGGTGCGATTCGCACCCTGCAGCCCTGGCGCGAGGCCGACGATCAGGAGGCGCGCGTCGGGATCGCCGAACGACGGCACCGGGGCGTTGAACCATGACGGCTCACGCGCGCGCTGCGCCTCGCGGAACTCAACGAGGCGAGGGCACAGCGGACAGTCTCGATCGGGATTGGTCGAAGACGGGGCAGGCGGCGCAGGCTGAGTGCCCGTCCGCCTAGTCCTCGAAATCGTCATCGTTGGGCGTGGTGGTGGTGGTCGTGGCGCGGGCGGGCGCCGTGGTCGAGCGCTGCAGGAATTGCGGAGAATGGTGGCGCGGCTCGCGCGGGGCGGGGCGCTCCGATGGGTCGCGGCCGAGCTTGGACTGCAACTCCATGAGGTCGGTGAAGACGTCGGCCTGGCGGCGCAACTCGTCGGCGATCATCGGCGGCTGGCTGGAGATGGTCGAGATCACGGTGACGCGAACGCCGCGGCGCTGCATCGCTTCGACCAGCGAACGGAAGTCGCCGTCGCCCGAGAACAGCACCATCTGGTCGATATGCTCGGCGAGTTCCATGGCATCGACGGCGAGCTCGATGTCCATGTTGCCCTTGACCTTGCGCCGGCCGCTGGCGTCGATGAATTCCTTCGTCGCCTTGGTGACGACCGTATAGCCGTTGTAGTCGAGCCAGTCGATCAAGGGCCGAATCGACGAGTACTCCTGATCCTCGATGATCGCGGTGTAATAGAACGCGCGGAGCAGCGTGCCGCGGCTCTGAAATTCCTTGAGCAGGCGCTTGTAGTCAATGTCGAAGCCGAGCGTCTTGGCCGTGGCGTATAGGTTGGCGCCGTCAATGAAGAGCGCAATCTTGTTGGTCGAAGATGACATTCAGTGTCTCGCGTTCAGTTAGATTCTATTTTTGGCGCGACTCCAGTCGGTCGCGCATTCCATTTCAAGATACTGCCAAGGCGTCGGCGGTCCATCTGGTGTGAGGTTACCGCAAACAGGAGTGGTCGGGGCAACAAAGGCGCACTTGTGACGACGTAATGAAGCGTTTTCTTGTCCAAGGCCCGAATTCCACGGGTCTGGACGGAGCGCCAGTCAAGGTTGCCGAATTCGGTACTCCTTGCCCCTTACCGAACCCTGACGCCAGTTTTGCCTTGCGAAAGCCGGCCAGCCTCTATAACTAGCCCAGCATAATCAGCATATTAAGCACACAAAGGACCGGAGCGACAATGGCGCGCGTCACTGTGGAAGATTGTATCGATAAAGTCGACAACCGGTTCGACCTGGTTCTCCTGGCCGCGCATCGCGCGCGCATGATCTCATCAGGATCGCAACTTACAATTGATAGAGATAATGACAAGAATCCCGTCGTCGCACTCCGGGAAATTGCGGATTCGACCATTTCTCCCGAGGATCTGAAGGAAGAGCTGGTGCATTCGCTGCAGAAGTTCGTCGAGGTCGACGAGCCGGAGCCGGACACGGTGCCGCTGATCGGCTCGGCCGGTGCCAGCGTCGATGCCGACGACACCGAGGTCGCCGTCGAGCGCATGACCGAGGAAGAGCTGCTGAAGGGCCTCGAGGGCCTCGCTCCGCCGGAAGAGCAGCCGGAAGAGGACGAGTGACGGTCTCGTCACCGTCAGCGCGAGCTCCAGCTAACTTGTGAGAATGTGAAGGCCCGGACCACGTCCGGGCCTTTGCATTTGAACGTGATTCCGTGATTACCATAGGGCTGCGCCGAGCGCCTGCCATCCGGCAGATTTGGTCACGAAGATAAAGGTTTAGTCATTTTCCATGGTGGTTTCGGGCCACACTCCTCAGCAGATGCAGGCGGCGGCCGAATCGGCCGCGTTGGCGCCTCCGCCGCCGGCTGAGCGGCCGCGGCCGCCGAAGCCGCGCTCCCGCATGATGCGGCAGTACGATCTCGTGGAACGGGTCCGCTCCTACAATCCGGATACGAACGAGGACCTGCTCAACCGCGCCTACGTGTACGCCATGAAGGCGCATGGGTCGCAGACCCGCGCGTCGGGCGACCCGTATTTTACGCATCCGCTCGAGGTCGCGGCCATTTTGACCGACCTGAAGCTGGACGACGCCACCATCGTCGCGGCGCTGCTGCACGACACGATCGAGGACACCGAGGCGACCCGTGCCGAGATCGACCGCTTCTTCGGCCCCGAGATCGGTGCGCTCGTCGAAGGCTTGACCAAGCTGAAGCGGCTCGAGCTGGTCTCGCGCGAGGCCAAGCAGGCCGAGAATCTGCGCAAGCTCCTGCTGGCGATCGCCGACGACGTGCGTGTGCTGCTGGTCAAGCTCGCGGATCGCTTGCATAACATGCGCACGCTGGAGTTCGTGCCGGAGGCATCGCGGCGGCGGATTGCCGAGGAGACGCTCGACATCTACGCGCCGCTGGCGGGCCGGATGGGCATGCAGGAGATGCGCGAGGAACTCGAGGATCTCTCGTTCCGGACGCTCGACCCGCAGGCCTACAGCGTGGTGATGCAGCGGCTCGATGCGCTGGCGGAGCGCAACCGCAACCTGATCGGCGAAATCGAGAGCCAGCTGGCCCGCAAGTTTCGCGAGCACGGCCTCACCGCGCGGGTGTTCGGCCGCCGCAAGCGGCCATTCTCGATCTGGACCAAGATGGAACGCAAATCCATCGGCTTCGAGCAGCTGTCCGACATCTTCGGCTTTCGCGTCATCATGCCGGATCTGGAATCCTGCTATCGTGCGCTCGGTATCGTGCATACGACCTGGCCTGTCGTGCCCGGCCGCTTCAAGGACTACATCTCGACGCCGAAGCAGAACGACTATCGCTCGATCCACACGACCGTGATCGGCCCGGGCAAGCAGCGCGTCGAGCTGCAGATCCGCACCGAGGAGATGGATCAGATCGCCGAACTCGGCATCGCCGCCCACGCCTTCTACAAGGACGACCTCGCCTCGCCGACGGAACGGCTGAAGCGCGAATCGAACGCCTTCGCCTGGCTCCGCCACACCATCGGCATCCTTTCGGAGAGCGCCAACCCCGAAGAGTTCCTCGAGCACACCAAGCTCGAGCTGTTTCACGATCAGGTGTTCTGCTTCACGCCGAAGGGCAAGCTGATCGCGCTGCCACGCCACGCAAACGTGATCGACTTCGCCTATGCGGTGCATACCGACGTCGGCAACAGCGCCGTCGGCTGCAAGATCAACGGCAAGTTCGCAGCGCTGTCGTCGGAGCTGCAGAACGGCGACGAGGTCGAAGTGCTGACCTCGGATGCGCAGTCGGCGCCGCCCTCGGCCTGGGAAACGCTCGCCATCACCGGCAAGGCACGCGCCGCCATCCGGCGCGCCACCCGAACCGCCGTGCGCGATCAATATGCCGGGCTGGGCCGGCGCATCGTCGAACGTCTGTTCGAACGGACCAAGCTCGAATATGCCGACGACAAGCTCAAGGGCGCGCTGCCGCGTCTGGCGCGCGCCTCGATCGAGGACGTGATGGCGGCGGTCGGCCGCGGCGAGATCAAGGCCTCCGACGTCGCGCGCGCGATGTATCCGGACTACAAGGAAGAGCGCGTCGTGCGCTATGGCGCCAAGAAGACGGCCGCCGCGCCGGCGGCCAAGGCTGCCGCGCCCGCGGCCGAGCCCCACCGCGGCCCGTTCGCCATCCCGATCAGCGGGCTCAATTCCGGCCTGCCGGTGAAGTTCGCGCCGAACGGTGGCGCCGTGCCGGGCGACCGCATCGTCGGCATCGTGACGCCGGGCGAGGGGATCACGATCTATCCGATCCAGTCGCCGGCGCTGAAGGATTTCGAGGAGGAGCCGGAGCGCTGGCTCGACGTGCGCTGGGATGTCGACGAGACCTCGCCGCAGCGCTTTCCGGCGCGCATTCGCGTCGAGAACGTCAACGAGCCCGGCAGCCTCGCCCAGGTCGCCACCGTGATCGCCGAGCATGACGGCAACATCGACAACATCAGCATGAGCCGCCGCTCGCCTGATTTCACCGAGCTCACGATCGATCTCGAGGTCTACGACCTCAAGCATCTCTCGGCGATCATCAACCAGTTGCGCGCCAAGACCATCGTGGCGCGGGTCGACCGGGTGAATGGCTAATCTGCGGGGATGGCTGCGGCGTTCTGCTTCGGGATGCGCTAAACAAGCCGTAGTCTATTCGAAAGTCCTGCGAGCCGGCCCATGTCCGATCCGTCAAAGTCACATCCTCCGAAGCTGCGCCTCGGCGTCAACGTCGACCACATCGCCACCTTGCGAAATGCCCGCGGCGGCCGCAGCCCCGATCCGGTGCGCGCCGCGCTGCTCGCGATCGAGGCCGGGGCCGACGGCATCACGGCGCATCTGCGCGAGGACCGCCGGCACATCCGCGACGACGACATGGCGCGGCTGAAGGCCGAGATCTCCAAGCCGCTGAACTTCGAGATGGCGGCCACCGAGGAGATGGTGCGGATCGCACTCGCGACGCGCCCGCATGCCTGCTGCTTGGTGCCGGAGCGGCGCGAGGAGCTGACCACCGAGGGCGGCCTCGACGTGGTCGGCCAGCACAAGGCGCTGGCGCC
The DNA here is from genome assembly GCF_051167875.1 of Bradyrhizobium sp. HKCCYLRH3097. Classification (NCBI taxonomy): domain Bacteria; kingdom Pseudomonadati; phylum Pseudomonadota; class Alphaproteobacteria; order Hyphomicrobiales; family Nitrobacteraceae; genus Bradyrhizobium; species Bradyrhizobium sp. HKCCYLRH3097. Next base: position 68,380 of record NZ_JBNPTX010000015.1, on the reverse strand, counting down.
GGCGATCGCCCGGCTGAGCGACGCCGGCATCCGGGTGTCGCTGTTCATCGCCGCCGACCCGGCGCAGATCGAGATGGCGGCGCGGCTGCGCGCGCCCGTGATCGAGATCCACACCGGCGGCTGGTGCGATGCCATCACCGACGGCCACCACGACAAGGCGGAGGTGGAGTGGGAGCGGATCGTGACCGGCGCCCGGCAGGCCTATGCGGCCGGGCTCGAGGTCCATGCCGGCCACGGGCTCGACTATGCCACCGCCGAGCGGATCGCGGCGCTGCCGGAGATCGTCGAGCTCAACATCGGCTACTTCATGATGGGGGAGGCGCTGTTCGTGGGCCTCGCCGAGACCGTCCGGACCATGCGCGCGGCCATGGATCGCGGCCGGGCGCGGCTGGGGACATCGGCATGATCATCGGCATCGGCTCCGACCTGATCGACATCCGTCGCGTGGCCGAGGTGATGGACCGGCACGGCGAGCGCTTCCTGAACCGGATCTTCACCGCGGCCGAGCGCGCCAAGGCCGAGCGGCGGGCCAAGAACGAGAAGATGGTGGTCGCCACCTACGCCAAGCGGTTCGCCGCCAAGGAGGCCTGCGCCAAGGCGCTCGGCACCGGCATCCGTCACGGGGTGTGGTGGCGCGACATGGGCGTCGTCAATCTGCCCGGCGGCAGGCCGACCATGCAGCTCACGGGTGGCGCGGCCGAACGGCTGAAGGCGCTGACCCCCGAGGGCCACGAGCCGCGCATCGACCTGTCGATCACCGACGACTGGCCGCTGGCGCAAGCCTTCGTCATAATTTCGGCGGTGCGCCGCGAGACATCCTGAAGGGCGGCCGCCCCCGCAGGAAAAACAAAAATGCGATCGATTCCAGCGAGTTATGTAGTTTTGATACGGCGATTGATTGCGCGGCCCCGCGCAGTCGTCTAAAACCCGCCGGGATCGAACCGGCTACATCACGGGCGGATTCTGGGTCAAACCGGAGTTGGCCTTAACCACCAGAATCAGGACAGACTCCCTTAAGCCGCGGAACGGTATGGTGTTCGCGGACGGAGGGGTGTTCGGCAACGGCTGGCGAATCGTCGGACCATTCGCCAAGGGACATTGAAAGAGCGATGAGCGTGACCTCCGGAACCAAGACTGAGAGCGGCCTCGGTGAAACCGTTCGTGTCGTCGTTCATGCGCTGCTGATCGCGCTGGTGATCCGCACCTTCCTGTTCCAGCCGTTCAACATCCCCTCGGGATCGATGAAGGCGACCCTGCTGGTCGGCGACTATCTGTTCGTATCGAAATATTCGTACGGCTATAGCCACTACTCGATTCCGCTGTCACCCCCGATTTTCTCGGGCCGCATCTTCGGCTCGGAGCCGAACCGCGGCGACATCGTCGTGTTTCGTCTGCCCAAGGACGACACCACCGACTACATCAAGCGGGTGATCGGCCTGCCTGGCGACCGCATCCAGGTGCGCGAAGGGCTGCTCTACATCAACGACAGGCCGGTGCAGCGCGAGCGGCTCTCCGATTTCATCGGCGAGGATCCCTGCGGGCAGCCGGACTCGACCGCGCGCGTCAAGCGCTGGAAGGAGACCCTGCCGAACGGCGTCAGCTATGAGACGCTGGACTGCGTCGACAATGGCTATGTCGACAACACCGCGGTGTATACCGTGCCGGCCGGCAACTTCTTCATGATGGGCGACAACCGCGACAACTCGACCGACAGCCGCTTCCTCAGCCAGGTCGGCTACGTGCCGTTCGAGAACATCGTCGGCCGTGCGCAGCTGATCTTCTTTTCCATTGCCGAAGGCGAGCATGCCTGGGCGTTCTGGCGCTGGCCGGTATCGGTGCGCTGGAATCGAATCTTCAAATTCGTGCGATGATCGACGACTCACCCGAAATCCAGACCACGCAGGCTGCCGCATCGAGCCCGCAACCCGGCACGGGTGCGCTGGAGGCAACGCCCAAGGCCGCGTCGCGGCCGAAGTCTGAGATCAAGCCTGAGCAGAAGAGCGAGCCCAAGACCGAGCCGAAGGCCGATTCCAAGACCGACGCGAAGCCGGTCTCCAAGCCAGACATGAAGACCGTCGAGTCCGAATCGGTGCCCGCTCGCCCGACCGAGGATGGGGCGGACCCGACCGCGCTCGTTGCCGAGGCCGATTCCGACGGCAAGCCGCGCAGCAAGGCGAAGGGCGGTCGCCGTACCAAGAGCGCGGGGACCAGCGCCGCCAAGGGCGCCAAGGCCGCGGACAAGGCCGCCAATGCCGCGATCGAGGCGCGCATCGGCCATCACTTTGCCGATCCGTCGCTGCTCAGCACCGCTTTTACCCACGTCTCGGCGCTGAAATCGTCCAAGAAGCGCGGCGACAGCTATCAGCGGCTCGAATTCCTCGGCGATCACGTGCTCGGCCTGATTGTGTCCGACATGCTGTACCGCTCGTTTCCGAGCGCGGACGAGGGCGAGCTGTCGAAGCGGCTCGCCGATCTCGTGCGCAAGGAGAGCTGTGCCGACGTCGCCAAGTCGCTCGGCCTGCTCGACGACATCAAGCTCGGCGCGGTCGGCGCCGGCGCCGGGGCGCGGTTGCGCAAGTCGGTGCTGGGCGACGTCTGCGAGGCGGTGATCGGCGCGATCTTCCTCGACGGCGGCTACACGGCCGCCGCTGGATTCGTCGAGCGCAACTGGACCGAGCGCATGCACAAGCCGCGGCGCCCGCTCCGCGATCCGAAAACGGTGCTGCAGGAATGGGCGCAGGGCAAGGGCCTGCCCACCCCGGTGTACCGGGAGGTGGAGCGCACCGGCCCGCATCACGATCCGCAGTTCCGTGTCGCCGTCGACCTGCCGGGGCTGGAGCCGGCCGAAGGCGTCGGCGGCTCGAAGCGGGCGGCAGAAAAGGTGGCGGCATCGGTCATGATCGAGCGCGAAGGCGTCAGCGGCGGCAGCAATGACGGCTGAACAACAATCGGTGCCGGCTGCCGGGACCCGCTGCGGTTTCGTCGCGCTGATCGGCGCGCCCAATGTCGGCAAATCGACGCTCGTCAACGCGCTGGTCGGCTCCAAGGTCACGATCGTCTCGCGCAAGGTACAGACGACGCGGGCACTGATCCGCGGCATCGTCATCGAAGGCGCGTCTCAGATCATCCTGGTCGACACCCCCGGCATTTTCGCGCCGAAGCGCAGGCTGGACCGCGCCATGGTCACGACGGCCTGGAGCGGGGCGCATGATGCCGATCTCGTCTGCGTGCTGCTCGATGCCAAGAAGGGCATCGACGATGAGGCGCAGGCCATCATCGACAAGGCGGCTGCGGTCGCGCACGAGAAGATCCTGGTGGTCAACAAGGTCGACCTGGTGCCGCGCGAGAAGCTGCTGGCGCTGGTCGCGGCTGCCAACGAGAAGCTGTCGTTCGCGCGCACCTTCATGATCTCGGCGATCTCCGGCGACGGGGTCGACGATCTCAGGCGGGCCTTGGCGGAGATGGTGCCGCCCGGTCCGTTCCACTATCCCGAGGACCAGATGTCGGACGCGCCGATGCGGCACCTCGCGGCCGAGATCACCCGTGAGAAGATCTATTCGCATCTGCATCAGGAGCTGCCCTACCAGTCCACGGTCGAGACCGACAGCTGGACCGAGCGCAAGGACGGCTCGATCCGCATCGAGCAGACGATCTTCGTGGAGCGGGACAGCCAGCGCAAGATCGTGCTCGGCAAGGGCGGTGCGACGATCAAGTCGATCGGCGCGCAGGCGCGCAAGGAAATCGCAGAGATCACCGGCGTGCCGGTGCACCTGTTCCTGTTCGTGAAGGTGCGTGAGAACTGGGGCGACGATCCCGACCGCTACCGGGAGATGGGGCTCGAGTTCCCCAGGGAATGACAATGAGCGTGCCGCGCAACGTGTTGTGGTTCGAAGTGCTGCTCTACATCTCGCTGATGCTGGACGCGCTGTCGGTTGCGGTCTCTGACCGGACGCCGACCTTCGACGTAACCGAGGACATGATCACCGCGCAGACCGTGCTCAACGGGGTGGTCATCCTGGTGCTGTTCTATTTCGTCTATCTGGCGGCGCAGCGCCGCAGGAATTGGCCGCGCTGGGTGCTGCTGGGGGCGCTGGTGCTGTCCGACATCTCCCTGGTGCAGGTGATCGGGCAGAAGGGCATGACGCTCGATGCCGGCATCGAGGTCATTTCCTGCGCGCTGACGACGATGGGCTTGTACTATTCGTTCACGGGCGATGCGCGCGGCTGGTTCAACGCGTGATGGATGGAATGCAGATTGCGGGGTGGGCAAGCGCAGCGCGCCCCCCTGCGTTTGGCGCTTAACGATCATTCCGTCATTGCGAGCGCAGCGAAGCAATCCAGGGCTGCGCGTGAAACTCTGGATTGCTTCGCTGCGCTCGCAACGACGGTGTTTGTGGCGGCAGCACGCGCGAGCAACGTTGGAGCTTGATCGTCGACTGGCGCTCACGGCTTGGCGTCTGCGAGTGGTGGAGATCCCACACCGATGGAATGGACCGATGACGGCATCGTGCTGGGCGTGCGACGGCACGGCGAATCCTCGGCGGTCGTCGAGCTGCTGACCCGCGAGCATGGCCGGCATCTCGGTCTCGTGCGCGGGGCGAGCGGCAAGCGCATGCGGCCGGTGCTGCAGCCGGGCAACACGGTGCGCGCGATCTGGCGCGCGCGGCTCGACGAGCATCTCGGCATGTACGCCATCGACGCGCTGACCTTGCGGGCGGCGGGGCTGATCTCCGCGCAACACGGCGCCTACGGCGTGACGCATCTTGCCTCGCTGGCCCGGCTGTTGCCGGAGCGCGATCCGCACGAAGACATGTATCTGCGGCTCGAACATGCGCTCGATGATTTCGAGGATGCGGGCGGCGCCGCCGCCCACATCGTGCGCTTCGAGCTGGCGATCCTCGCCGAACTCGGCTTCGGGCTCGATCTCGACTCCTGCGCTGCGACCGGCGAGACCTCGGACCTGATCTACGTATCGCCGAAGTCGGGCGGCGCGGTGTCGCGCACGGCCGGCGCGCCATGGGCCGACCGGCTGCTGCCGTTGCCGCCCTTCCTGCGCGAGAGCGAGCAGGGCCATGGCTGGTCGCAGCAGGATCTGCTCGACGGTTTCCGGCTGACCGGCCTGTTCCTTCTCCGTCACGTGTTGGAGCCGCGCGGGCAGGGCCATTCCGACGCCCGCGAGGGCTTCATCAACGCCGTGACGCGGGCAAGGCCCGCCTCGCGATAGGGCTCGTTTTCGACGTTCGTCGTCATGTGCCCGCGCGCTCGTTCGCCAACGTCGAGACTGACGACACACGCGCCGGCATCATGGCAAAGCTGATCCGGATACCGTCTTCGACTGTGACGTCATTCACATCCGTCTTCACATGACCGACGTAGGATCATGCAACAATCCTGGTTGATGAACATTTTCCAATCATTTTGAGGTTGCGTCGGCCGCGGGTCCTGGCGAAGATTGCAGCCCTTCGGCGAGATGCGTTTCGTGCGCGCCTTTTTTCATCACCGTGGGGCATTTCGATCATGAGCGATTTCGAGAACAGCAAATCCAGCAACGGGTTCACGTCCAAGCTGTGGCGTGGAGAGCGCATGACGATGATCGGCTTCGACGTCGCCGAGCCCGAACCCGATCTTGTCGGATTCTCGATCGAGGTGAAGTCGCCGGGCGCGCGGGATTTTTCCCAGTTGCGCAATAGGATCGCGTTTTCCTATCCGGCCGGCGCCGGTGCGGCGGTCGACGGCAACCGGAATTTCCCGTCGACCGAGGCGCCGTTCCAGAAATTCCGCTGGATCCACTTTCCCTACCGGCCCAAGGATGGCGTCTATACATATCGCGTCGCCAAGCAGCATATGCGCAACGACGGCACGCTGGTTGCGGGGACCAGCCTCACGCTCGACATCACGCAGAGCGCCGTGACCTATGACGGTCTGATCGACATCGGTTTCACCCGCAACTTCGCCTCGTCGCAGGCCTATCGCGATCAGTTCGGCAACAATGCCGAGATCATCCCCGTCGAGAGCCGCGACGGGCCGAGCTTCGACAAGCTCGACCTCACCAACGAGGCCGGCGACAGCGTCTATGAGTGGCTGGGGTTCGAGGCCTACGACCTCCTGTTCGGCTTTTTGAAAGAGGCCCTGGCGGATCCCGGGCTCACGCTCGACGTGATGGCCTATGACCTCAATGAGCCCGATGTGATCGGCCTGCTGGAGCAGTTCGGCCCGCGGCTGCGCGCGATCATCGACGACTCCAACGCCAAGGATAACAGCCACAAGCTGCCCGGCAGCGCGGAATCGCGCAGCGCCAAGCGCTTCAAGCAGGCGGGTGCTGCCGTGCTGCGCACGCATTTCAGCAATCTCCAGCACAACAAGGTCCTGATCACGCGCCGCAATGGCAAGCCCGAGAAGGTGCTCTGCGGCTCGACCAATTTCACCTTCCGCGGCCTCTATATTCAGGCCAACAACATGCTGGTCTTTCATTCGCAGGACGTCGCCGGGCTGTTCGGCGAGATGTTCGACATCGCCTTCGACGACCCCTCGCTCTTCCGGAAGAATGATTTCTCCAAGAAATGGCACGCCGTCCATTCCGAGGGAAAGCCGACCGTACAGCTCTGCTTCTCGCCGCATCAGGCCACCGATCTCTCGCTCAATCCGATCCGGGCCGCGATCGATCAGGCCTCCTCGTCGGTGTTCTACTCGGTCGCGTTTCTGAGCCAGCTCGGCGACGGTCCGACCAAGGAGGCGTTCGACCGCGTGATGGAGCGGCCGATCTTCAGCTACGGCACGGTCGACAAGCGCGGCGCGCTGGAGCTGCGCAAGCCCGACGGCTCGATCGGTCTCGTCGATTTCGCCTATCTCGCGAGCAAGGCGCCGGAGCCGTTCCGCAGCGAATGGTCCGGCGGCAAGGGCCGCAACATCCATCACAAATTCCTGGTGACCGATTTCAGCCTGCCGACCGCGAAAGTGTTCACCGGATCGAGCAACTTCTCGCCGAGCGGCGAGAAGGGCAACGGCGACCATCTCATCATGATCGAGGACCGAAAGATCGCGACGTCCTATGCGATCGAGGCCACCCGCGTGTTCGATCACCTGCAGTTTCGCAACCGGATGCGCGACGCGTTCCACGGCAAGTCCGAGCGGCAGCGCGCTGCATCCGCGCCTGCCGCGATCACGCTGCGCAAGCCGACCGCATTGTCCGGCAAGCCGGCCTGGTTCGAGCGCTTCTATGTCGAGGGGTCGCAGGCTGAACGCGATCGATTGCTGTTCTCGTCCTAGATGTCGCTACGGACAGAGTTGGAGACGACCATGCCATTGAACGACTATTCGCTTCTCAAGGGTCGGCCCATCAACAATCGTCTGGCGACGGGAAGCAGTCCGCACTATCAGGTGCAGGTCTCCGCCGACGGTGAGCTCTATCGCATCGCCATCAATGTCCGCTCCCAGGATGGCAGCGAGGTCGAATTCCTGGTCCGCTCGCGCTTCGAACATCCAATCGTCGACGACCTGAAGGCGTTTTCGGAAGGGCTGCATCCGTTGGAGAGCAAGCCCGGCGGCGTGGCGCTCGATTTCATCCGGGGCAATCTGATGCAGCCATGGGAGCTGAAGCCGCTGCCGCTGTCGGCCGCGGGCCCCGACAACGATCTCAACGAGAAGATCGACGCCTACGTTCAGCGCGCCATGTCCGACGAGACGGCTCTCATCTATGCCTTCGGCGTCGCATGGGGACCGGAGGAGAAGGCGGACCGCTATTTCGGCTTCAAGCCCGGCCGCGGTATCCACGACATCCATTTCAACCAGGGCAATCCGCCCGGCCAATATGCCAAGGACAACGGTCCCTGGCAGGATGGCGGACTGCTCTTCGAGTTTCCCGGCCAGCAGCAATGGGTCGCCATCTTCCTGAAATTCCAGACCCAGGCCTGGCATTCGGACGATGCCAGCGGAGGGGTCATCCTTCCGCCCGATCCCGATTACCCGAACGCGCCGCATACGCCTCCCGACCGCGACCACATTCCGCCGCTCGACGTGCCCGACGGGCTGGTGCGGATCATCGCGGCCTATGTCAACGACGTGCGCACGCCGGAGCACGAGACGGTCACGCTGCTGAACACCGCCGATGTCGACGTCGATCTCACCGGCTGGCAGATCAAGGACAAGCAGAAGAACGCCATGCAACTGAGCGGCATGATCGGGCGCGGCGCCACCCTGGTGGTGCCCATCGTCGCGCCGGTCGCGCTGTCGAACCGGGGCGGCATCATCACGCTGTTGAATGCCGCGGGCGTGAAGGTGCACGGCGTCTCCTATACGCGGGAACAGGCGGCGCAGCCGGGGCGCACCATCCCGTTCCAGTCGTGACCGCGTGTTCGGCGGAGCCGTCTTCTCGGAGCGTGCTCTCTGCTGGCGCAGCGGCGGGGTGACGTGTACTCCTGTCACGTAAGGGCCCAGGCGAAGGGGCTGCAGGTTGCAGTCCTGCGCACAGGCCACGGTGTGAGAGGAGAGCGTCATGGGAGTCCTGGTCGACGGCCAATGGCACGACGTCTGGTACGACACGGCGGCGTCCGGCGGCCGTTTCATCCGCAAGGATTCGGCGTTCCGCAGCTTCGTCACGGCTGACGGCCGTCCGGGCCCATCCGGCACCGGCGGCTTCGCGGCCGAAGCGGGCCGCTATCATCTCTATGTCAGCCTGGCCTGCCCGTGGGCTCACCGCACCCTGATCATGCGCGCGCTGAAGGGGCTCGATGACATGATTTCGGTATCGGTCGTGCACTGGCTGATGCGCGAGCAGGGCTGGACGTTTGCCGAGGGGCCGGGCGTCGTGGCCGACAGCGTCAATCACGCCGGCCTTCTGCATCAGGTCTACACCGCCGCGGAGCCGCATTATTCCGGCCGCGTCACCGTGCCCGTGCTCTGGGACAAGCAAAACCGCACCATCGTCAACAACGAGTCGTCAGAGATCATCCGCATGCTGAACTCGGCGTTCGACGGCGTCGGCGCCAGGCAAGGCGACTATTATCCGCAAGCCCAGCGCGAGGAGATCGACGCCATCAATGCGCGCGTCTACGACACGCTGAACAACGGCGTCTACAAGTGCGGCTTCGCGACCACGCAATCCGCCTATGAGGAGGCGATCGGCCCGCTGTTCGCCACGCTCGACTGGCTGGAGGAGCGGCTGTCGGCGCGCCGCTTCCTGCTCGGCGACACCATGACCGAGGCCGACATCCGGCTGTTCACGACGCTGATCCGCTTCGATGCCGTCTATGTCGGCCACTTCAAGTGCAACATCCGCCGCATCGCCGACTATCGGCATCTTTCAGCCTACACGCGCGATCTCTACCAATGGCCGGGGATTGCCGCGACGGTGAATTTTGAGCACATCAAGCGGCACTACTACGAGAGCCATCGCACCATCAATCCGACCGGCATCGTCCCGGTCGGGCCGCGGCAGGATTTCACCTCGCCGCATGGGCGCGAGCGCCTGGCGGCGAACTGACGGGGATCCATGGCGGGCGAACGCAACCTCGATACGCTGCTGCGCACGATGGCTCCCGAGCTGCAGGATGGCGTCTTCGTGTTCTGCACGCTCAGCGCCGGCGATGCGATTGCCGCGATGCTGTCGCCGCTGATGCTGTTCCGGGAGCGCGAGGGTGACACTCTCATCGTCCGGCGCGAGGACGCCGAACGGGCAGGGCTGGCGTATCGCTTCACCTCGCGCCTGATCACGCTGTCGGTGCTATCAGCGCTCGACGCGGTGGGCTTCCTCGCCAGGGTGACAGCGGCGCTGGCTGCTGCTGGCATCGGTGTCAACGCGGTCTCGGCCTTTCATCATGATCACCTGTTCGTACCCGAAGCGCAGGCAGAGCAGGCAATGCGGGTTCTGGAGGAGATGTCGCGCCGCGCGGCCGTCGGATGATGGCGCAGGGCCACGCCCCGGTCAGGCTTTGCTCCTGGTATGACTTCGCGACCGGTTGCGCCGGGGTGCACCCGGCTTCTTGCGTGATCTCGGCCGAGATCGATGCGCGTTGCGTGCGGCGCGCGGAGCCGGCGGCCGGCGCGGTCCGGTCAGCATTTGCGCGGCTTGCGCGCGCACCATGTCCATCAGCATCATCGCCGCCGGCGACAGGGTGCGGCCCTTCAGGCGCAGGATGCCGAACTGCGCCAGCAGCAGGTCGGATGCGCGTGGCTCTTTCAGCTCGGCCACATTGAGCCGGACCAGCTGACCGGAGGCCAGCTCGTGGGTGACGACCGCATCCCCCGCGACGAGCACGACGTCCGAGCGGACCGCCATTTGCACCAGCAGGCCGGCGTTCTCGGATTCGAGGGCGACATTGAAACCGCGTCCCCGTGGCGCGGCGATCAGGTCGTCCAGCCGCCGGCTGAAGTCCGGCGGCAGCGCGACGGAGGCGAAGTGCTGGCCGGCCAGATCGCGCGCCGACAGCTCCCGTCGCCCCGCCAACGGATGGGTCGGCCGGCAGTAGAAGTAGCCGGGAAGGCTTCCGAGCGGCTCGAGGTCCAGGCTGTCGTCGGTCCTGATGTCGGTGATGTGCGCCAGGAAGAAATCGAGCTTGCCTTGTTGCAGCACGTCCATCAGGGCGCGCCAATTGTCCTGCACCAGCTTGATGCGCACGGATGGATGCTCGGCATACAGCTGCGCCATCGCATCCGGCAGCAGCACTAGGCCCGTGAACGCGCCGACGCCCACCGTCACCTGGCCGGCATCGCCCGAGCGCAACAGCCGCATCTCGCGGCCGAGATCGTCGGCGCCCGACAACAGCGAGCGCGCCCGCGCCACCAGCCGTTCGCCGACCGCCGTGATCTCCACCGAGCGCGAGCTGCGGTCGAACAGCCGCATCCCCGCTTCGTCCTCCAGGGTCTGCAGGCTGCGGCTCAGCGCCGACTGGGTGACATGGGCGCGCTTGGCGGCCCGGGCGAAATGCCGCTCTTCCGCGAGGTAGACCAGCTGCTGCAACTGACGCAACGTTGGTGTGTGCATCGATGACCCCAGCTCATTGATCAAAGCATAACAATTCATTGGATTTCTGAGACCGTCAATTCCAAAATGGCACAAATACAAACAGGGGAAATGCCATGGCGGGGCCGGCCAAGTCGCCCCGAGCTGCGGCAGTTTCCCCGCAACAGGCTTTTCTCATGCCCAACGGCGCACAAGCTCTGATACGGACCCTGGTCAATTCCGGCATTCGGGTCTGCTTCACCAATCCCGGCACCTCCGAGATGCATTTCGTCGCGGCGCTGGACTCCGCGCCGGAGATGCGCGCCGTGCTGTGCCTGTTCGAAGGGGTGGCGACCGGTGCGGCGGACGGCTACGCCCGGATGACCGGCACGCCCGCGGCAACGCTGCTGCATCTCGGTTGCGGCCTCGGCAACGGCCTCGCCAATCTGCACAATGCGCGCAAGGGCAAGGTGCCCGTCGTCAACATCGTCGGCGACCACGCCACCTATCATGTCCCGTATGACGCGCAGCTCCAGTCCGATATCGAGACCGTCGCGCGCAACGTCTCGCCGGAATTCGTCTGGACCTCGCAGGTGACGTCGGAGCTGTGCCGCGACGCGGTGGCGGCCGTGAAGGCGGCGTGCTCCTGGCCCGGACAGGTCGCGACGCTGATCCTGCCGGCCGACGTGTCCTGGGGTGAGGGCGGCGTCGCCGAGCCGGCGCCGGTGATCGAGCCGCCGGCGCCTGCGGACGATGCGACCGTGCAGGCCGTCGCCGAGGCGATCAGGGCGGGCGGCCGCAGCGCTTTTCTACTCGGAGGCACGGCGCTGCACGAGGAGTCGCTGCTGGCGGCCGCGCGCATCGCCGCGACCTGCGGTGTGAAAGTCTATGCCGAAACGTTTCCGACACGCATGCAGCGTGGAGCGGGCCTGCCGGCCGTCGAGCGGATCGCCTATCTCGCCGAGATGGCGCAGATCCAGCTCAAGGAGATCGACACCCTGATCCTGGTCGACGCCAAGGCGCCGGTGTCGTTCTTCGCCTATCCCGGCAAGAAGAGCTATCTGCCGCATGACGGCTGCAAGGTGCTGACCTTGTCGACGCCGGCGCAGCACGCCGCGTGCAGCCTGACCAGGCTTGCCGCCGCCCTGGAGGCCGGGCGCGCCACGCCGGCATTGTCGCCGGCCTCGCGGCCCGGGCGTCCGCGCGGCAAGAAGCTGACCGCGGAAAAGGTCTGCAAGGCCGTTGGTCACCTCCTGCCCGAGAACGCCATCATCATCGACGAGGCGATCAGCTCCGGCCTGATGCTGTCGAAATTCACCGCGGGCGCGCCGCGCCACGATCTGATCACTTTGACCGGCGGCGCCATCGGGCAGGGGCTGCCGAATGCGATCGGGGCGGCGATCGCCTGTCCCGACCGGCCGGTGATCGCGCTGATCGGCGACGGCAGCTCGATGTACACGATCCAGTCGCTGTGGACGATCGCGCGCGAGCGGCTCAACGTCACCGCCATCATCTTCAACAACGCCTCCTACTCGGTGCTCAACGTCGAGCTGGAACGGGTCGGCGCCGAGGAGATCGGACCGAAGGCGCGGGCGCAGCTCGACCTGCACGGGCCGGTCCTCAAGCTCGCGCAGATCGCCGACGGCATGGGCGTGCGATCGACCCGCGTCACCACGCCGGACGAACTCACCAGCGCCTTGCAGGGGGCGCTGGCGCGGCCGGGGCCCCATCTGATCGAGGCGATGGTGCCGCCGGCGCTGACCGGCCTCAAGCTGAAGCTCCTGCCGCACCTCCTGGGATCGCTCGACCGCGTTCCGCTGCCGGTGGCGCGGATGCTCAAGCGCAAGATCGCGCCGTGACATGAGCGCGACGCTGCAATCCGATGTTGTCATCGCCGGCGGCGGTCTTGCCGGCATCGTCACCGCGCTGGAGGCACTGCGCGCCGGCAAGTCGGTGACGATCGTGGACCGGGACACGCCCGAGCGGCTCGGCGGGCTGGCGCTGTGGGCATTCGGCGGCATGGCGCTGATCGGCACGCCGCTGCAGGCGCGCATGAAGATCCCGGATACGCCGGAGATCGCGTTGCGCGACTGGATCAGGTTCGGCGAGCTCGATGCCGCCGAGCACTGGCCGCTGCAATGGGCGCGCTACTACGTCGCGCATTCCCGCAGCGAGGTCTACGACTGGCTGCTGGCGCACGGCGTGACGTTCATGCCGGCAGTGAACTGGGTCGAGCGCGGCCGGTACGGCGACGGTAATGCGCTGCCGCGCTATCACATCGTCTGGGGCACCTCGCAGCGGCTCACGCGCGTAATGATCGAAGCGATGCGCGGGGCCGACGGTGGCGGCAGGCTGACGGTGCTGCACCGTCATCGCGTTGTCAGCCTCGATTGCGCTGCCGGCGCAGTATCGGGCGTGGTCGCCGTCAACGAGGAGACGGGCGCCGAAATCCGCATCGCCGCGCCGCTGACGGTGCTGGCGATGGGCGGCCTCAATGGCAGCCATGCGGAGGCCCGCGCCAACTGGATCAAGGGCCGGCCGCTGCCGGCGGCGATGCTCAATGGCGCGCATCCGTTCTCCGACGGCAAGTTGCATCACCACGCGGCCGAGGCGTTCGGCGCCGAGATCACGCATGCCGGCGAGATGTGGAACTACGCCGCCGGCATCCCGCATCCGTTTCCGCATTTCGAGGGCCATGGCCTGTCGCTGGTGCCGTGCAAATCGGCATTGTGGCTCAATCACAGGGGCGAGCGCATCGGGCCCGAGCCGCTGGTGACCGGCTTCGACACCCATGATCTGTGCCAGCGCGTCGCGGCGCAGGAGAAGCCGTATACGTGGCATCTGTTGAACTGGCGCATCGCTGCCAAGGAGTTCGCCATCTCCGGCGCCGAGCACAATCCGCGCATCCGCGACCGGCAGATGCCGATGTTCCTCAAGGAGACGCTGCTCGGCAATCATCGCCTGGTCAGGCAGATGCAGCGCGAGAGCCGGCATTTCCTGGTCGACGAGACGCTGACCGGTCTCGCCGCCAAGATGAATGCGCTGACCGGCACCGGCGACGTGAAGCCGGAGGTGCTGCAGGCCACCGCCGACGCCTTCGACGCGAACTTTGGGAATGGCGACAAGCTCCACAATGACGATCAGTTGCGCCGCATCCTGCACGCGCGGCAATGGGGCCCCGACAAGCTCCGCACCTGCAAGCCTGCGCCGCTGCAGGCCCCGGGCGCCGGGCCTTACATCGCCATTCATATGCAACTGATTACCCGCAAGAGCCTCGGCGGCCTCAAGACCGATCTGCAGAGCCGGGTGCTCGACACCACGGGTGCGCCGATCGGCGGGCTCTATGCGGTCGGCGAAGCCGCCGGCTTCGGCGGCGGCGGCGCGTCGGGCAAGCGTTCGCTGGAGGGCACGTTCCTGCCGGGTTGCATTCTCACCGCACGGGCGGCGGTGCGCGCGATGTGACGGCTACGGGAACCGTACGAGTCGGCGGAACCGCCGCTGAATTTTTGCTCCGTCACTGTCGATCCGGTGCTGCGACGTTCGTCTTCAAGGCACAGGAGATGGAGACCCGTCATGAAGATCTACTGGATCAAGGCCCAGGCGCCGCGCCGCGTGCTCGCGCTGGTCAAGCATCTCGGCGTGCCCGCCGAGTTCATCGACATCAGCCGCGGCCTGAAGACGCCGGAGTTCGCCGCGCTCAACCCGAATATGAAGGCGCCGGTGCTGGTCGACGGCGACACCGTGCTGTGGGAGTCGACCGCCATCATGGCGCACCTCTGCATCCGCGAGAGCTGCGACATGTGGCCGGCGCGCAATCCGCAGGAGCAGATCGAGGTGCTGCGCTGGCTGGCCTGGAACGACTGCCACTGGGCGCCGGCGGTCGGACCGTTCTATTTCGAGCACATCGTCCGCAAGACGTTCGGCCTCGGTGCGCCCGACCGTGCCGCGCTGGCCGGCAAGGTCGCCAACCTGAAGACCTTCGCCGCCGTGCTCGATGCGCATCTGCGGGCGCGCAGCCACATCGCCTGCGACCGGCTCACCATCGCCGATTTCGCGGCCGCCTCGATGGCGACCGACTGGCGCGAGGCCGAGATGCCGATGGAGTCGTTTCCGAACATCGTGCGCTGGCTCGATGGCCTGATGCGGCTGCCGGCGTGGGCCGAGCCGTGGCCGGAGAAACGCTCGGTCGCGGCCTGAGCGTCACGGCTGCGCGATGCCGTGGCCGAGCTGCTTGGAGATCTCGGCCGCACACGCGCGCAGGCGGTTGGCGAGCGGGGACTGCCAACCGGCGTCGAAGGTGCCGGCCGGGCCCATCGCGGTGATGACCAGTGCGACGTGGCCGGCGTGATCGAACACCGGTGCGGCGAAGGCATTGACGCCGGGCAGCGGATCGCCGATGGCGCGCGCCAGGCCCTGTGCGCGCACCTCGGCCAGCATCTCCGCCACTTTCGGGCTCTTCGGCGCGCGCTTCGGATTGTAGCCGACACCGAGATGATCGAGGCCGGTGTCGAGCGCGGCCTTCACGGTCTTCGGCGGCAGGAACGCCGCGAACGCGCGGCCCGTCGCCGTCTCCAGCAGCGCCATGATCGAGCCGACGCGCATCACGATGTGCACCGGATGGCTCGGCTCCTCAAGCCGCACCACGGTTGGGCCATTGGTGCCCCACACCGCGAGCGACACCGCGTGATCGATCGCGCCGGCGAGCGCTGCGATCTTCGGCGTCGCGATCCGGACCGCCGACAGCCGCCGCAGGCTGATCAGGCCGAGCTCGAGCGCCAGCGGGCCGATCTCGTAGCGGCCGGTGGTTTCGTCCTGCTCGATCAAACCGATGCGCGAGAAGCTGACGAGGTAGGGATGGGCCTTGGCCGGCGGCAGCCCGGCCTCGCGCGCGAGGTCGCGCAGCATCATCGGCTCGCCGCTGCGGGCCAGTGCCTGCAGCAAGGTGCCGCCAACCTCGATCGACTGGATGCCGCGGCTCTCTCGTCCCATGTCTTGTTGTGCCCCTGGTCCGGCGCCGTGCCTACACCGCCAGGAAGCCGCCGTCGACCGGCAGCGTGACGCCGTTGACGTAGGACGCCATGTCGGAGACCAGGAACGCCACCGGGCCAGCGAGCTCCTCGGGCTGGCCGACGCGGCCGAGCGGCGTGCGGCTCATGAAGCCGGCGAGCCGCTCGGGATCGTTGCGGGTCGACTCCGTCATCGCGGTGGCGATCACGCCGGGCGCGATCGCGTTGACGCGGATGCCGTCGGCGGCGAGCTCGCGCGCCAGCGCCTGGGTCAGCGACTTCACCCCGCCCTTGGACGGCGAGTAGCCGAGCGTGTTGCTGATGCCGATGAAGGAGGCGACGGATGCGATGTTGACGATCGTGCCGCGCGTCGCGCGCAGCGCCGCAAGAAACGCGTAGGTGACGTTGAAAACACCGTTGAGATTGACGTCGAGCACGCGCTGCCAGTTCTGTGGCGCACGCGGCGAGTCGATGTTCTCGCGGATGATGATGCCGGCATTGTTGACGAGGATCGAGATGGCGCCGACCTCGGCGCGCAATTGCGCCGCCAATGCGGTGCATCCGGCGGCGTCGGTGACATCCAGCCGATGCGCCCACGCCTGGCGGCCGTGCTCGCGGATCTCGGCGGCGCAACGTTCGGCACCCTCCAAGTCGATGTCGGTGATGACGACATCGGCGCCGCGGCCGGCGAGGCCGAGCGCAATCGCGCGGCCATTGCCGTGCGCCGCCCCCGTGACCAGCGCAAGTTTGCCGGCCAACATCTGACTGTCGCTCATGCGGCGCTCCTTTGGCCAGCGCGTTCGGCGAGATGGCGGCCGGCAATGTAGCCGAAGGTCAGCGCCGGTCCCAGCGTGATGCCGGCGCCCGGATAGTTGCCGCCCATGATGCTCGCCATGTCGTTGCCGGCGGCATAGAGCCCCTCGATCGGGTGGCCCTGGGCGTCGAGCGCGCGGGCATGCGCATCGGTGCGGATGCCGGCATAGGTGCCGAGATCGCCGATCACCATCTTGATGGCGTAGAACGGCCCGTCCTTGATCGGCGCCACACACGGGTTCGGCCCGTGCAGCGCATCGCCCTGATAGCGATTGTAGGCGCGCGAGCCCTTGCCGAACGTGGGATCCTGGCCCAGCGCGGCATCGGCGTTGAACGCGGCGACGGTTGCTTCGAGCCCCCGCGGATCGATGCCCGTCGTGCTCGCGAGCTCGGCGAGCGTCGCGCCGCGCTTGAGATAGCCGGTGCTCAGATGGTGCCCGAGCGGCATCGGGAACGGCGGCACGCAGCCGAGGCCGTAGCGGCGCAACGAGCGGTGATCGGTGATCAGCCAGGCCGCGATCTCGAGGCCGGGCTTGGCCGCCTTGACCATCGCCTGCACGAAGTCGTGGTAGGAATTGCCTTCATTGGCGAAGCGCACGCCGTCCGCGGTCACTGCGATCACGCCGGGTTTGGCACGGTCGATGAAGTGCGGCATCACGCCCTTGCTGCCGTCCTTGCGCGTGGTGACGGAGACCGGCACCCAGGCCGCCGCATGCGGCAGGCCGTCTTCGACCCGGCCGCCGACGGCCTCCGCGAGCCGCAGGCCGTCGCCGGTGTTGCCGACCGGTCCGGGCGACACATGCTCCTGGCCGGTCGGCGCATGCGGAAACATTGCCTTGCGCCTGTCGACATCATGCGGGAAGCCGCCGCAGGCCAGCACCACGCCGAGCCGCGCATTGACCCTGATGCGCTTGCCCTGCCGCGTCACCACGGCGCCGCGCACGGCATCGCCGTCGCGGATCAGCTCGGCCACCGGCGACGACAGCCACAGGGGAATGCCGAGATCGAACGCCGATTTCGCCAGCCGCCCCGCCAGCGCATTGCCGTTGGTCAGCGTCATGCCGCGGCCATGGCGCAGCACGTCCAGCGCATGCTTCGACAGCCGCTTCGCGACATAGAACGCCGACGTCAGCGACTTGGTCGCGCGCATGAAGTGGATGATCTCCTTGCCGGAGCCGAGCATCATGCCGAACACGGTGAGCTCGGGCAGGGGCTGGCCGAGATCCTCGATGTGACGCCCAAGCTCGCGGCCGTCGAATGGCCGGGTCACCATCGAGCGGCCGCCTTGGGTGCCGCCCGGCGCCTCCGCGTGGTAGTCCGGAAAGGTCAGCGGCATGTCGAACTTCAGCGCCGTCTTGCTGGTGAAGAAGTCGACGGCCTCCGGGCCCTTGGTCAGGAACGCGTCGACGCGCGCCGCATCGAAACTGTTGCCGGCCTCATGGCGCAGATAGGTGCGTGCCAGCTCGGGTGGCTCGTCGATGCCCCAGGCCTTCGCCAGCGATGTGCCGGGAATCCACAGCCAGCCGCCCGAGCGCGCCGTGGTGCCGCCGAAGCGCGGCTCCTTCTCGGTCACGATGACTTTCAGCCCGGCATGGGCGGCGGTGACCGCCGCCGACAGCCCGGCGCAGCCGGAGCCGACCACCAGCACGTCGCAATCAGGGGTGTCGCCGGCCGGGTGATCTGCTCCGCTCATGCGCGCGCTCCTACTTCTTCAGCAGCGGGCACTTGGATTCGGAGACCGGCCGGAACGCATCCTCGCCCTTCACGGTCTTGACGATCTCCAGATAGTCCCACGGCTCCTTCGATTCCGACGGCTTCTTCACGCGGGCCAGATACATGTCGCGGATGACGCGGCCGTCCTCGCGCAGCTTGCCGCCGTGAACAAACGTATCCTCGATCGGCAGCTCGCGCATCTTCGCCATCACCGCCTTCGGATCGTCGGTACCGGCCGCCTTGATGGCCTTGAGATAGTGCAGCACGGAGCCATAAACGCCGGTCTGGATCATCGTCGGCATCACCTTGGCGCGGGCGAAGAACTTCTTCGACCAGGCGCGGGTGTTGTCGTCCATGTTCCAGTACGACGCCGTGGTCATGTAGGTGCCTTGCGCGGCCTCGAGCCCGATCGCATGCACGTCGGTGTCGAACATCAACAGGCCGACCAGCTTCTGGCCGCCCTTGACCAGGCCGAACTCGCCGGACTGCTTGATGGCGTTGTCGGTGTCCTGCCCGGCATTGGCGAAGGCGACGACGTCGGCCTTCGAGCTCTGCGCCTGCAAGGCGAAGGAGGAGAAGTCGGCGGTGTTGGTCGGATGCTTGACGCCGCCGAGGATGGTGCCGCCGAGTTCCTTGATGAAGCGCGTGGCGTCCTTCTCCAATTGCTGGCCGAAGGCGTAATCCGCGGTGATGAAGTACCAGGATTTGCCGCCCTGGCTGATCACGGCCGAGGTCGTCACTTTGGACAGCGCATAGGTGTCGTAGGTGAAGTGCACGGTGTTCGGGCTGCACAGCTCGTCGGTCAGCGAACTCGCGCCGGGCCCTGACAGCAGCGCGATCTTGTTGCGCTCGCGCACCATGTTGTGCACGGCAATCGCGATACCGGAGTTGGGGATGTCGACGACCGCGTCGACCTTGCCGTTGTCGAACCAGTCGCGCACGACCGTCGTTCCGACGTCGGTCTTCATCTGGTGATCGGCGCTGATGATCTCGATCGGCTTGCCGAGCACGGTGGGGCCGAACTCTTCGACCGCCATTTTCGCCGCCTCGACCGAGCCCGGGCCGCTGTTGTCGCGGCCCCAGCTCGAGAGATCGGTGAGCACGCCGATCCGCACGACGTCGTCAGAAACCTGGGCTGAAGCGCCTGTCGCGATGAATGACGTCGTTGCCAGGAACGCGCAGGCGAGCAGCTGCCGTCGCATGAAGATCCTCCCCGTTTTGCTCCGCTCTGTCGGCGGCGATGGGAGTTAGACATTGACGAATGGATTTGTCAATTGCGAACGGGTGGGACGTGGCGCAGGGGCCGGGGGATGGACGCGGAAGGCCGGCGGCGCGTCAGGCGCGACCCCACATCCTCATGGTGAGGAGCACCGCATGCGGCGCATCTCGAGCCAGGAGGTCCGGAAGTGAGCGCGTTGGGAATGCTCTACGACTGTAGGAAAGCCTGTGATCCGCTCTACATGCGCGGCATGATCTGCAGTTCGAGCAGCGCGAGCCGCTGCATCGCGGTGACGTCGCGCTCGCCGGCCTTGGCGGCCCGCAGCACGGCTTCCGCAAGCAGGTTCACGTTCGTCGAACTCACCGGCTCAGGCAGCGCGGCGACCGACGCGTTGAGGGCTTCGGTCATCAGCGCGATGACGTCAGGCGAAAAGGATGCATCGGAAAAATTCTTCATGCAAAGATGCCCGCCAGCAGGTCGTGCTTCGGTGGATATCGCGTACGCATTACGTTGATGGTGAGAGAACGCGCCTCGGGCGCCATCGGTTCCCGCGGTCGCGCCGAGCCTCAGCCGGTCCGGTTTCTGATATGCAGAATGGCGCGATCTCCCATGCGCCAATTGCCCGTCGAGCCAATCTGCCGCAGGGGGCTCGCCTTGTGTCGTCGGGCAAATCAGGACGATGTTTCCCGGCATCCCGCCTCCACAGGAGGGGCGCATCGCGATCGTCACGAGACGTAGGAAGCGGGGAGCGGTGGCCTGTCGGATCGCAGCGCGCATGCGCGCGCGGACGAACGAGTCCAGCAGGACGACGAAATCGCAGCGTCCCGGCGCCCCGATGCTGGCGCCAAGTCCGTGGGTGATGATCCCAGGGGCGACGGTGGCTCACAAGCCGGACACCGGGGAGACTGCGTATAACTCGTAAGCCCATCGCACAGGGAGGGCCGGGTCGTCCGGCTGAACCTGTGGTACCTGCCGCCTGCATTTTTTGAGCAGGCGGGCCACGGGCCTCAGTCGAGGTCCGGCCTTCCCTGTGCCCTCTGTCCGAAGAGGGTAATCGATCTTGATAGCTCGGGCGCGGAGCGCGTCGCGAGAAGGCAGGACGACGTCTCCGACGCGGAAATTGAGATAGTGGATCAATGGTAGCCCCGAACTCGTCGTGCCCGGGCTTGTCCCGGGCATCAACGTCGTTCGGCGTGTGCAGTGCTGCGTGGATGGCCGGGACAAGCCCGGCCATGACGAGCAGGATTTGAGATCTATCGCTTCATCGGCATCGGAATGCGCATTCGGCGAAGTGCAATGATCGAGCTACCCCCTGACGAACGCCAGCAGGTCCGCATTGATCACGTCCGCATGCGTCGTCGCCATGCCGTGCGGGAAGCCCGCATAAGTCTTCAACGTCCCATGCTTCAGCAGCTTGATGCCGAGGCGCGCGGAATCGTCGATCGGAACGATCTGGTCGTCCTCGCCATGCATCAGCAGCACCGGCACGTCGATCGCCTTGAGGTCCTCGGTGAAGTCGGTTTCGGAGAACGCCTTGATGCAATCGTAATGCGCCTTGGCGCCGCCCATCATGCCCTGGCGCCACCAGTTGCGGATCACGCCTTCGGAAACCTTGGCGCCATTGCGATTGAAGCCGTAGAACGGGCCGGTCGGAATATCGAGGAAGAATTGCGCGCGGTTGGCGGCGAGCGCCGCGCGGAAGCCGTCAAACACCTCGATCGGCAGCCCGCCGGGATTGCTCTCCGTCTTCAGCATGATCGGCGGCACCGCGCCGAGCAGGGCAGCCTTGGCGACGCGGCCCTTGCCGTGCTTCGCCACGTAGCGCGCGACCTCGCCGCCACCGGTCGAGTGGCCCACATGGACCGCGTCTCGCAGGTCGAGCTTGGCGGCGAGCGCGGCGACATCGGCCGCATAGGTGTCCATCTCATTGCCGGTCTCCGTCTGGCTGGAGCGACCGTGACCGCGCCGGTCATGCGCGATGACGCGAAAGCCCTTGTCGAGGAAGAACAGCATCTGCGCGTCCCAGTCGTCGGACGACAGCGGCCAGCCGTGGTGGAAGACGATCGGCTGGCCCGAGCCCCAATCCTTGTAGAAGATCTGCGTGCCGTCCGATGTCGTCACGAATCCTGAGCTCATGGAGTGTCTGCCTTTCTCACTGGATGGAATCTGCCGCGTTCAAGGCGCGGCGTGATGGCGCGCCTCGTCGCGTCGGTACGCAACGAAGGATGCCCGCTGCCACCTTAGCGACGGAGCGTGACGATCTCAGCAACACAGACTCGTGTGCGACAGCGTTGCACCTCAACGGGACCCGCGTTGGCTGCTCAATCCGTGAGCGGAGCCACATGCATCTGCGGCGCGTGATCTGCATGATTTGCGGGCTCCTTTGCGGTTCCGCGGCCGGACACCCGGCTTTTTCCTTCTGGAACCGGGCAGGGCCGTCATTGCGCCCCGGCGCGTCATCGCATAAAGCCTGTTCCCAAATCGTTCACGCCAGCTCAAGCTCCTGGGCTAACCCACTGAAAGCTAAACGCTAATGGGAAAATCACTGATTCCGCCGGAGCCGGCGGAGATTCACGAGGTCGCGCTGCGCGAGGCGCTGGAGGAGCGCTATCTCGCCTACGCGCTCTCGACCATCATGCACCGCGCGCTGCCGGACGCGCGCGACGGCCTCAAGCCGGTCCACCGGCGCATCCTTTACGGCATGCGGCTGCTGCGGCTCGATCCCGGTACCGCGTTCAAGAAGTCCGCCAAGATCGTCGGCGACGTGATGGGCTCGTTCCATCCGCATGGCGACCAGGCGATCTACGACGCGATGGTTCGCCTCGCGCAGGACTTTTCCTCGCGCTATCCGCTGGTCGACGGCCAGGGCAATTTCGGCAACATCGACGGCGACAATCCGGCGGCCTATCGCTACACCGAAGCGCGCATGACCGACGTCGCGCGTCTGCTGTTGGACGGCATCGACGAGGACGGCGTCGAGTTCCGGCCGAACTATGACGGCCAGTCGAAGGAGCCGGTGGTGCTGCCCGGCGGCTTCCCGAACCTGCTTGCTAACGGCGCGCAGGGCATCGCGGTGGGCATGGCCACCTCGATCCCGCCGCACAACGCCGCCGAGCTGTGCGACGCCGCGTTGCATCTGATCGAGAAGCCCGACGCCAAGTCGCGCGCGCTGTTGCGCTGGGTGAAGGGCCCGGACTTCCCGACCGGTGGCACCGTGATCGACTCCAAGGAATCGATCATCGAGGCCTACACCACCGGCCGCGGCTCGTTCCGTGTCCGCGCCAAGTGGAAGCAGGAGGAGGGCAACCGCGGCACCTGGATCGTCGTCATCACCGAGATTCCCTATCTCGTGCAGAAGTCGCGCCTGGTCGAGAAGATCGCAGAGCTGCTCAACGAGAAGAAGCTGCCGCTGGTCGGCGACGTCCGCGACGAATCCGCCGAGGACGTGCGGCTCGTGATCGAGCCGAAGTCGAAGAACGTCGATCCGGCGCTGATGATGGAATCGCTGTTCCGGCTCACCGATCTCGAGAGCAAGATTCCGCTGAACCTCAACGTGCTGATCAAGGGCAAGATCCCGAAGGTGGTGGGTCTCGCCGAGTGCCTGCGCGAATGGCTCGACCATCTGCGCGACGTGCTGCTGCGACGCTCGAACTACCGCAAGAAGCAGATCGAGAACCGGCTGGAGATTCTCGGCGGCTACCTGATCGCCTACCTCAACATCGACGAGGTGATCCGGATCATCCGCACCGAGGACGAGCCCAAGCCGGTCCTGATGAAGACGTTCAAGCTCACCGAGGTCCAGGCCGAGGCCATCCTCAACATGCGCCTGCGCTCTCTGCGCAAGCTCGAGGAGATGGAGATCCGCACCGAGGACAAGAACCTGCGCGGCGAGCTGAAGGGCATCAATGCGCTGCTCGGATCCGAGCAGCTGCAATGGGCCAAGGTCGGCGAGCAGGTCAAGACGGTGCGCGACATGTTCGGGCCGAAGACGCCGCTCGGCAAGCGCCGCACCAATTTCGCCGACGCGCCCGAGCACGATCTCGCCGCCATCGAGGAGGCCTTCATCGAGCGCGAGCCGGTTACGGTCGTCGTCTCCGACAAGGGCTGGGTGCGCACCTTGAAGGGCCACGTCGCCGACCTGTCGAACCTGCAGTTCAAGACCGACGATCAGCTCGGCCAGGCGTTCTTCGCCGAGAACACCTCGAAGGTGCTGTTGTTCGCCAGCAATGGCAAGTTCTACGCGCTCGACGTCGGCAAGCTGCCCGGTGGCCGCGGCCATGGCGAGCCGATCCGCATGTTCATCGACCTCGACCAGGACGCCTCGATCGTGTCGATGTTCGTCGCCAAGGGCGAGCGCAAGTTCCTCGTGGCGGCCTCCGACGGCCAGGGCTTCGTGGTCAAGGAAGAGGACTGCGTCAGCAACACCCGCAAGGGCAAGCAGGTGCTCAACGTGACCGCGCCAGCGGAAGCGCGCGCGATCACCACCGTCGCGGGCGATCAGGTCGCAGTCATCGGCACCAACCACAAGATGGTGGTGTTCGGGCTCGACCAGGTGCCGGAGATGGCGCGTGGCCGCGGCGTCCGGCTGCAGAAATACACCAGCGCGCAGCTGTCCGACGTCACCACGTTCGAGCAGAAGCAGGGGCTGGCCTGGAAGGATTCCGCCGGCCGCGATCAGGGCCTGAGCTGGAAGGAATTGGCCGACTACCGGGGCAACCGCGCCGACGCCGGCCGCATCGCGCAGGGCCTGCCGAAGTCGAACAAGTTCAACCGGCCGATCGAGTGAGGCGCGGGAGAGTGAAGATCGAGCGCCCCTTCGGTCTGCCACTCATCGGGACGATACCAAGACTGTCGTCCCGGGCAAGCCATCGGCAACGCGTAGCGTTGTCCGATGGCGCCGACCCGGGACCCATAACCACAGGACGTGGGAATGGGCAGGCTGGAACGACGCGCGTGCCAACCGATTGCCGCCGGTGGTTATGGGTCCCGGCTTTCGCCGGGACGACATCGAGAGCGCTCATCAGCGAGTAGTAGGTCAGATCGCATGGCGCACTCACATCAGCATCACGACGACCACCGCGACCATGATCATTCGCACGGCCACTCACATTCCCACGGCCACGCCGGCCACAGCCATGCTCCGGCGAGCTTCGGCGCGGCCTTCGCGATCGGTGTGTCGCTCAACACCGGCTTCGTCATCGCCGAGCTCGTTTTCGGCTACGCCGCGCATTCGCTGGCCCTGATCTCGGACGCGGTCCACAATCTGTCCGACGTGATGTCGCTGCTCCTGGCCTGGGGCGCGCTGTGGTTGTCGGGCCGGCGGCCGACCGATCGCCATACCTACGGCTATCGCCGCGCCTCGATCCTGGCGGCGCTGATCAATGCCGGTCTGCTGCTGCTGGTCGTCGGCGGCATCGCCGTCGAGGCGTTCGACCGCCTGCGCAATCCGGGGGAGGTGGTCGGCACCACTGTGCTGTGGGTCGCCGCGCTCGGCATCGCCATCAACGGCGCCACCGCGCTGCTGTTCATGCGCGGCCGCGACACCGACCTCAACATCCGCGGCGCCTACCTGCACATGGCCGCCGACGCCGCGGTGTCGTTCGGCGTGGTCGTCGCGGCACTGGTCACGATCTGGACGGGGTGGCTGTGGGTCGACCCGGCGGTCAGCCTGGTCATCGCGCTCGTGGTGCTGTTGAGCGGCTGGGAGCTCGCCCGCGACAGCGTCAATCTGGCGCTCGACGCCGTGCCGCGCGACATCGCGCTTCCCGAGGTGCGCGATTATCTCGCCTCCCTCGACGGCGTCAGCGAGGTGCACGACCTCCATGTCTGGGCGATGAGCACCAACGAGACCGCGCTGACGGCGCATCTGGTCCGGGCAGGCGGAACGGATGATGCGTTCCTGCATCGCGTCTGCGCCGAGCTGTCACATCGCTTCAACATCCAGCATCCGACCCTGCAGATCGAGGCCGATGGCTGCGCCTGCAAGCTCGCTCCTGCCGACGTGGTGTAAGCCGCGATGGGTCAGCTCCGTCCTGCCAGTCTGCACATCGCGCCGGCGATTTCCCTCGACCGGCGGAGTTCCCATTCCGGCCGGCGGCGGCGCCGTGATAACAGTGACCATCTCCCGCATCGCGGCCGCACCATCAGGCACACGATGTCTGGGGTGAGACGCACGGCACGGAAATGTGCCTTTGGAATGCAACGACTGGACAGCCCATGCCCGTGACGATCTTTCACAATCCGGCCTGCGGCACGTCGCGCAACACGCTCGCGATGATCCGCGCCTCGGGTGAGGAGCCTGAGGTGATCGAATATCTGAAGACGCCGCCGAGCCGCGAACAGCTGATTGCGCTGATCAACGCGATGGGCGTCAGGGTGCGCGACGTGCTGCGTGAGAAGGGCACGCCCTATGCCGAGCTTGGTCTGGGCGATCTCAAATGGACCGACGACCAGCTGATCGAGGCGATGCTCGCGCATCCCATCCTGATCAACCGGCCGATCGTGGTGACCAGCAGGGGTGCGCGGCTCTGCCGCCCGTCCGAACTTGTGCTCGACCTGCTCGATCATCCCGTCTCCTCCTTCACCAAGGAGGACGGCGAGGTGGTGAGCCGGCCTGCCTGAAGCCTTCCGGATCGTGACGCGTTGGTGAGTTGAAACGATGGATACGGCGACCCGTCTCGAAGTGGCGAGCTGGCTCGTAGGTCAGAGCCTGACCGGAATGCCGGAGAACGAGATCCTGCGCGGCTTCTGCGAGCGCTGTCGCGCGGCCGGGCTTGAACTGTCGCGCAGCCTTGCGATCATCGATACGCTGCATCCGATTTTCGAGGGGCGAGGCTTCCGCTGGAACGATTTCGACACGAACGAAGCCGACAGCTTTGAATATGGCTCCAGCAATGAGGGAGAGGCGGCACAGAATTGGCGGCGCTCGGTCTTCCACCACATGCTGGAGAACGGCCATGACGAGTTCAGCATTGACTTCATGAATTGTGCGCATCTCGATTTTCCGATCATCGAGGAGCTTTCCGCACAGGGACATCGGCACTATCTCGCCTTCGTGCACCGGTTCGGGGAAGCCGGCACGCTCGGCCAGATGGACTGCTTCTATTCGAACTGGCTGACGCGGCGTGACGGCGGCTTCACCGACACGCAGGTCGGCGCATTGCGCGACCTGGTCCCGCTGCTCGCGCTGACGATCAAATCCGCGCAGCAGGTCGACATCGTGCGAACCCTTGGCCGCGTCTATCTCGGCCGCGATGCGTCGGAGCAGGTGCTGCGCGGCCGGATTTCCCGCGGTGTCACCGAGCGCATCAATGCGGTGCTGTGGTTCTCCGACCTGCGCAGTTCGACCGCAATCAGTGAGAGCATATCGCCGGACGAGATCATCCCGCTGCTCAACGACTATGCGGAAGCCTCGATCGACGCGATCTACGAGTCCGGCGGCGACGTGCTGAAGCTGATCGGCGACGGCGTGCTGGCGATCTTCACCGGAGGCGACATGGCCTCGGCTCGCCGGGCTGCGCTGCGTGCCGAGCATCGCTTTCGGCTGAACATCCTGAAGCTGAACGCACGGCGCGCCGGCGAGGGACGGCCCGTCACCTCGGCCTATGTCGGCCTGCATGTCGGCGAGGTGTTCTACGGCAATATCGGCAGCGAGGACCGGCTCGACTTCACCGTCGTGGGACCGGCCGTCAACGAGGTCAGCCGCATCGCCTCGATGTGCCGCTCGGTCGATCGCGAACTGTTGGCGTCCGCCGAATTCTGCGAGGGGCTCGACGACGAAGGTCGCCGCTACCTGGTGTCGACCGGCCGCTACGCGCTGCGCGGCATCGGCCGCGCGCAGGATCTCTTCACGCTCGATCCGGAAATTGCCGGCAGCG
Organism: Bradyrhizobium sp. HKCCYLRH3097; assembly: GCF_051167875.1. NCBI lineage: Bacteria > Pseudomonadati > Pseudomonadota > Alphaproteobacteria > Hyphomicrobiales > Nitrobacteraceae > Bradyrhizobium > Bradyrhizobium sp. HKCCYLRH3097. The sequence goes on along the minus strand of NZ_JBNPTX010000015.1, from coordinate 40,816 downwards.
CCTTGGCCACGCGGGCCTACGAGAACTACCTGGCGGACGAGATGTCGCACCCTTGACCCACGTCAATGCCCAGCCGAAGCGAGTCTGCCCAGCATCCCTCTGCCGGGAGATGAAAGCTCATGTACAAACATATTCTGCTGCCGACCGATGGCTCCGATCTGTCCAAGGCCGCGATCAAGCACGGCATTGCGCTCGCCAAGGCGACCGGCGCAAAGGTCACGGCGCTGGTGGTGTCGACGCCGCTGCATTCGCTGGTCGTCGATCCTCACGCTGCGACCAAGGCGCTCGCGCAATACAAGTCGCTGGTGGCCGATCAGACCGCGAAATATCTCGATCATGTGAAGGACGATGCCGAGCAGGCCGGCGTCGCCTGCGCCACGCTCTGCGTCGAGCACGACAAGCCCTATGAGGCGATCGTCGAGACCGCCCGCAAGCAGCATTGCGATCTGGTGCTGATGGCCTCGCATGGGCTGCGCGGCGTCTCGGCGATCCTGGGCAGCGAGACCTTGAAGGTGCTGACGCATTCGACCGTGCCGATCCTGGTCTATCGCTAGGCGGGCTGCGGCTCCGGTTGCCGCGCGATCGCCACGACCGGCGAGGCGAGGATGACGAGCGCCTGCAGGCCGAAGATGGCGGCGACGAGGTAGAGACACGTGTCGGCGCCGTAGCGGCCGCCGACGACCGCGCCGAGCAGCGAGCCCAGCGGACGGGCGCCGTAGCTCAGGATGTTGATGGCCGACACCCGCCCGAGTAGGCCGGCCGGGGTCACCGACTGCCGCAGCGTCGTGGTCGAGATCACCCAGAGGATCGGCCCGGCGCCGAGCAGGAAGAAGCTGAGCCCGGCAAGGACAGGCGAGGGAACGAACGTGGTCAGTGCCATCACGAGCGCCGCGGCGAAGCCGGTGACGGGGCCGAGCCCGATGACGGTGCCGAACGGCAGAAGCCGCATGATGCGCGTCGCCAGCAGCGCGCCGCACACCATGCCGACGCCGAACATCGACAGCACCGAGCCGACGCCTCCTGCCGACAGGCCGAGCCGGTGGACTGCATAGGGCACGAACACCGCGAGCAGCAGGAAATGGGCCGTGTTGAAGATGAACTGGGTTGCGAACACCGGCCGCAGCAGCGGATGATGCAGCACGAAGGCGGCGCCTTCCCTGATGTCGGCCAGCGGATGGCGGCGCGGCACGGGCGCGCGGGCGGGCTCGGCGATGCCGGCCAGGCAGACGGCTGCGACCAGCGAGAGCGCAGCGGCGCAGCCGAAGGCGGGCGCGCCGCCGATCCAGCCGACCAGCACGCCGCCGAGCGCGGGCCCCGCGGCGAAGGCGACGGTACGGGCAAGCTCGATGCGCGCATTCGCAGGCGCCAACTGGGCGGGGGCGACCAGGCTCGGCACCAGGGCCGGCGCGGCGACGCTGAACACCACCGTGCCGCACACCGCTGCGAATCCAAGCGCCGCCAGCAACGGCAGCGTGAGCGCGCCGGCCGCGAAGGCGATGAGGATCGCGAGCAGCGCCAGCGCGCGAAGCATCTCTGCCAGCGCCATCAGCAGCCGTCGCGACATCCGGTCGGCGAGCAGCCCCGCAGGGATCGCGAACAGCACGAAGGGCGCGGTCAGCGCCGTCTGCAAGAGTCCAGTCTCGCCCTCGCCGACACCGAGCGCGAGCACCGCGACGATCGGCGCTGCGGCGAGCGCGATCTGCTCGGCCGATTGCGCGGTGAGGTTCGACCAGGCGAGGCGGTGGAAGGCGGCGGGCAGGGCGGGCGAGGGAGTCATGAAGAGGAACCTGATGTGATGATGTGGCCATCATCGCCGCTCAGCCTCCCTGCGCCCACCCGCTTCCTGATCTCCGGCATCGGCCGTCGTGCTGCGGACGGCCTACGCCGCGGTCGGTGCCTCGGCCAATCCCCATTCCGGCGGCAGCGTGCGGAACGCCAGATGCGTGCCGGCATTCAGCGGCGCCGTCTTGAAGCTGAACCGGTGCCAGGCCAGCGCCAGCGCATGCTGGGTGTAGATCGAGATGTGGCCGTTGCGCGGCGCGATGTACCACCAGGACATGCCCTGGCTTTCGAAGTCGTCCGGCTGGGTCAACGTCGAGTAGAATACCGCGCCCGGTTCGGCCACGCAGGCTGCCATGGCTCCGATCGTCGCCAGCGGATCGGGCACGTGCTCCAGCGTCTCGAAGCAGGTGACGAGATCGAACTTGCGATCGGGTTGGGTTGCGTGCTCGGCCACCATCGGATCATAGGTGACCGCTTCCGCGAAGCCTTGAGCGCGCAGGCCGGTGCAGAACAAGTCGTTGCCGCCGCCGAAGTCGAGCACCCGCATTCCGGCCTTGTGTGGCGCCCAGAAGCGGGCCACGGCCGCCGCATTGTCGGTCGGCCGCTTGATCCGATAGTCCGGATCCACGGCTTCGTAGCCGTCGTTGTAAATGTGGGTCTTGAACTGCTCAATGCTCCAGTCGTCGAAGGCGTCCGTGAATAGGAAGCCGCAATCCGCGCAGCGCCGGTAGTAGATTGGTACGCCGGCCAGCGGCGGGCGATGGGCATGGGCCGTCTGGCAGGGGCGGTTCATGTCGACCACGCCGTAGAGCGAGGCAGGACCGTCACAGATCTTGCAAGGCACGGGCGCGTTCGTGACCGGTCGGAGCCCGAGTTGGGTAGAGAGCATGGTGGATCCCGTCAGTGGGAAGTGGCGCCCGTCGCCGATGGGGCCGCCTCGAGGAGGCGGGCCGCGAATCGGCAGGGACGAGCTTTCGCAATGATGAAGCGGTATCGGAGGATTTCCAGCATCTCTATGTGGCACCGCCACATGGGCAAGTCGCACTTGCAAGTAAGTTGCATTAAACGTCGGTTTCGTCCAGGATAGCGCCATGGACGCAAAATCGTCAGACCTTTCGCAGCTGCACGCCATGGTTCCGCCGAGCGACCGCCTGAACGGAGGCTGGCGCGGTGAGCGCGGCGATCCGTCTCTCGGCGACATGTTCGCGACGGTACGAACCGCGACAAAAGGGTCGCTCTGGCGCAAGCTGCTGGCCTTTCTCGGACCCGGTTACCTCGTCGCCGTCGGCTATATGGACCCCGGCAATTGGGCAACGTCGCTGGCCGGCGGTGCCAAGTTCGGCTACGTCCTGCTCTCGGTCGCGCTGCTGTCCAACCTGATGGCGATCGTGCTGCAGTCGCTGTGCACACGGCTCGGCGTCGCCACCGGCCGCGACCTCGCCCAGGCCTGTCGCGACTCTACCCCGCGCTGGGTCTCGGTGCCGCTTTGGCTGTCGGCGGAGATCGCGATCACGGCCACCGACCTCGCGGAAGTGATCGGTACTGCGATCGGTCTCAGCCTGCTGTTCGGGCTGCCGCTGTCGATCGGCGTCTGCGTCACCGCACTCGATGTCTTCCTGATCCTGGCGCTGCAGGCGTTCGGCTTCCGCTGGATCGAGGCGTTCGTGGTCGCGCTGCTCGGCATCATCGCGCTGTGCTTCGCGATCCAGATCGCGATGGCGCAGCCGGACTGGGCCGAGGTGGTGAAGGGCTTCGTTCCCAGCGGACAGCTGATCGCCAATCCGGAGATGCTCTATCTGGCGCTCGGCATTCTCGGCGCCACCGTGATGCCGCACAATTTGTATCTCCACTCGGGCCTGGTCCAGACGCGCGGCTACGGCGACAGCCCAGAGGACAAGCGCGAGGCGATCACGCTCTCCACGATCGATTCCACCATCGCGCTGTGCCTGGCGTTGACCATCAACGCCTCGATCCTGATCCTGGCGGCGGCGACGTTCCACCGCACCGGACAACGCGACGTCGCCGAGCTTGACCAGGCGTATTCCTTCCTGGCGCCGCTGCTCGGGTCGACGCTGGCGCCGACGCTGTTTGCGATCGCGCTGTTGTGCTGCGGCCTGAATTCGACGATCACCGCGACACTGTCCGGCCAGATCGTGATGGAGGGCTTTCTTCACTGGCGGATCGCGCCCTGGCTGCGCCGGCTGATCACCCGCATGATCGCAATCGTGCCGGCCGTGGTGGTGACGATCTGGGCCGGCGAGAAGGCGACCGGGCAGCTCCTGATCCTCAGTCAGGTCGTGCTCAGCCTGCAACTGCCGTTCGCCATCGTGCCGCTGGTGCTGCTCACCGCGAGCCGGGCCAAGATGGGGCAGTTCGTGGCGCCGCGCTGGCTGACGGCGATTGCGACCTTGATCGCGGTGGTGATCATCGCGCTCAATGCCAAGCTGGTGTGGGATCTGGCCACGGGATAGGGATGGCGCGCAGGGAGCAGCGAACCAGGGGATGTCGAAAGACCTCTACTCCCCCTCGCTATTGCCTCCCTCTAGTCCTGCGGCTCGGGCGCGATGTCGCCTTCGGCATCCACGCGCAGCCAGCCGGCAGCCGCGAGCCGTTGTTGCGGCAGATAGCGGCTCTTGTAGTCCATCTTCTTCGAACCCTCGATCCAATAGCCGAGATAGACGTAGGGCAGGCCCTGGCGCCGCGCCCGGGCGATGTGGTCGAGGATCATGAAGGTGCCGAGCGAGCGCGTGGTCTCCGACGGGTCGAAGAACGAGTACACCATCGACAGGCCATCGCTGAGCACGTCGGTCAGCGCGACCGCGACCAACTCACCGCCCCTGGCGTTCGGACCGTTGCTCAGATTGCGGCGGCGGTACTCGATGATTCTCGTCTCGACATGGCTGTCCTCGACCATCATGGCGTAGTCGAGCACCGTCATGTCGGCCATGCCGCCATGGCGATGGCGCTGATCGAGATAGCCGCGGAAGATCGAATATTGCTCGGAGGTCGGCACGGCGCTGCGCTGCTCGCCGACCAGATCGGAGTTGCGCGCGAGCACCTTCCGGAAGTTGCGCGAGGGGCGGAATTCGTTGGCGATCACGCGGACGGACACGCAAGCGCGGCACTGGTCGCAGGCCGGCCGGTAGGCGATCGACTGGCTGCGACGGAAGCCGCCATGGGTGAGAAGGTCGTTGAGATCGGTCGCCTTGTCGCCGACCAGATGCGTGAACACCTTGCGTTCCTGCCGGCCCGGCAGATACGGGCAGGGCGAGGGCGCGGTCAGGTAGAATTGCGGGGTGTCACGCGAATGCTGGGTCAAGGAACGTCGTGAGCCTCCGAGGCGATCATCAACAGAATTGCGCTCCGGAGGCGGCCGGTCAATCGCTTTTGCTGTGCCACCGGACGTCTCATCAGGTACGAGCCGGTTCAGTCAGTTGCGAGCGCACAGACGTGTTGATCACGACGGTGCCGAGCACGAAATCGTGCAGCAGCCGGCGGCGGCTGTTGAACAGTCCGACCAGCAGCACGAGCGGCGACAACACCGAGACCGAGATCCAGAAGCAGACGGCATGCACGGCACCGAGCACAAAGTAGCCCGGCGCGCCGTACCAGGTCCGCACCTCCAGATCCATCACCCGCATGCCGATCGTCGCCGAGTTCGGCCCGCCGATCGTTGCGCCGTAGTAGACGATGGCCCAGATCACTGAAGCCGGCGACACCAGCCAGAACAACGCCCAGCCGAGACCCAGCGTGACCACGCCGAACACGGCAATGAAGATCACCGCCAAGATCACCGGGACCGAGAGCACCAGGAGATCGATCAGGAATGCGATCATCCGCCGCGTCAGCACGCCGCGAAACAATTCCGGCTGCTGATAGGGATCGTAGGCGTGCGGCCGAGCACCGGGACCGTCATTGCTATCGCCTGAACCCATATACGCCATGAATAAGCCCTCCGGATTGGCACCCAGCACATGGGAACCCGACTTGCGCTTGCAAGGGCCGTTCTTGCAGGAGGCGCGGCAAATTTCCGGCCATTTCGCGACTTCTGAGCCCTCTCCGCGACCCGGCGGTTCGCGCACGCGAAAGGATCGGCGTGCTCAAAGACCGGCGGGTCCCGAAAGATCCCAGCGCCTCCTCAACGCTGCTGCCGCAGCCGTTCGGCAGCTTGCGGGGCGAAATAGGTGAGCACGCCGTCGGCGCCGGCGCGCTTGAAGGCCAGCAGGCTCTCCATCATCGCCCGATCGCCGTCGATCCAGCCATTGTTGGCGGCCGCCGCGATCATCGCGTATTCGCCCGACACCTGATAGGCGAAGGTCGGCATGCTGAACGTGTCCTTCACGCGCCTGACGACGTCGAGATAGGGCATGCCCGGCTTGACCATCACCATGTCGGCGCCCTCGGCGATGTCGAGCTCGACCTCGCGCAGGGCCTCGTCGCTATTGGCGCTGTCCATCTGGTAGGTGCGCTTGTCGCCAGTGAGCGTCTTGGCCGAGCCGATCGCGTCGCGGAACGGGCCGTAGAAGGCGGATGCATATTTGGCTGCATAGGCCATGATCTGCACGTCGAGGAAACCGGCTTGATCCAACGCCTGGCGGATCGCGCCGACCCGGCCGTCCATCATGTCGGACGGCGCAATGATGTCGCAGCCGGCCTCGGCCTGGACCAGGGCCTGGCGCACCAGCACGGCGACGGTCTCGTCGTTGAGGATGCGGCCGTCCCGGATCAGGCCGTCATGACCGTGACTGGTGAAAGGGTCCAGCGCGACGTCGCAGAGCACGCCGATCTCCGGGAACTCCTTTTTGATCGCGCGCACCGCCTGGCAGACCAGGTTGTCCGGGTTGCAGGCCTCGGAGCCGTGCTCGTCGCGCAGCGACGGCTCGGTATAAGGGAACAGTGCGATGCAGGGGATGTCGAGCCTAACCGCGCGTTCGGCATCGCGGACGATCTCGTCGACGCTCAGCCGCTCCACGCCCGGCATCGAGGCGACGGTGCTGCGGGTCCGGTCGCCCTGCACCACGAACAGGGGCCAGATCAGATCGTCGGTGGTGAGCACGTTCTCGCGCACCAGCCGGCGCGCCCACTCGGCCTTGCGGTTACGGCGGGGACGGATGGTGAGGTCGAGCGCCGGTGTCGGTGCAGTGGCCGGATTGCGCGCGGTGTCGCGCAGGTCGATCGGGCGGCCGAATTTGATCGCCATGGGTGCTGGCTCCTTGAGCTGGCCGGCGAGCCGGATTTGATTTGTTGTAATTCCAACAATCTGTAGCACTTCGGCCGTCGCCCGTCACTTGACCTGACGCAAGCGGCCCGGGTTGATTTCCGGCCCGGTTGCTTTCACGGTGCCGGCCGGCCAAGAATCGCCACGCTCCTGGTCTTGAGAGGCCCCAATGACGACCATCCTGTTCTGCTCGAGCCGCCATGGCTGAGATTCCCTCGGCGCGAGATCTGGCACGTGACAACGCCGCCATGTCGATTGCCGCCATGTCCTCGGATCGGCGCGAGAGCGACGACAATGTCTGGACGCGGCGGCTCGTGCTGTTCCTGCGGGTCATGGCCATGCTCTCGATCGCCAAGGGCCTGTACCACTGGGCCCAGGTGACCGGCTTCATCGGCGGCGAGGACGACGCGTTCGAAAACCAGGCGATGGCCTGGCAGGCTGCGACGGTCTATTTCGCGGTCATCGAGCTCGTCGCCGCGGTCGGCCTTTGGCTGGCCACGCCATGGGGCGCAGTGGTGTGGCTCACCACGGTGGTGTCGATGGCGGTGATCGAGCTGATGTTCCCGGGCATCTACGGCGGCAATCTGCTGGTGGTCGCGGGCGAGGCAATCATGCTCGCCGCCTACCTCGTGCTGGCCTGGATGGCGGCCCGGGAGCGGCCACCATAGGTCGTGCGGAAAATTCGTTGCACGCTGTAAATCTTTTCAGCGCCATGCAAGTAATGTTTCGAACACCTTAAGAGCGCCTGCCACAGCTGTTACAGAGACCTTAGCGGCGCTACCCAAGCGTGTTTTGGAATGCGACAGGTGGGTGAAACAGAGCGCGAACATCGCGCCTCGACCGTCAACGGACTATTGCAAAAGCCTCTGTAATTACTGAATTAAAAGAGGATTCACTCTCCGCGATTCATTCTCTCTTTATGCTCTTATTTAAGGCGATCTTCAAAGCACGCCCCTTAAGTTCGTTCTATCAGACGGGACAAAAGTTTCGTCGAATAAGTCGACAAAAACGACGACAGGGGAAGTGTCATGATGAAAGCCGTTGCGACGGCCGTGGAGACTGCTGCGCCGGGCCAGGGCGGCACCGTCCAGTCGCTCTATCTGGAAGCTCTGACGCTGGTGGAGCGGCTGCATCGCCGCCTGCTCGACGTCATCAAGGACGAGTTCGACCGCCGTGGTCGTTCCGACATCAATTCGGTCCAGGCGCTGCTGCTCTATAACATCGGCGACAAGGAGCTGACCGCGGGCGAGCTGCGCACGCGCGGCTACTATCTCGGCTCCAACGTCTCCTACAACCTGAAGAAGCTGGTCGAGCTCGGCTTCCTCGATCACCAGCGCTCGCGCGTCGATCGCCGCTCGGTCCGCATCCGCCTGACCCCGCAGGGCCAGGAGATCCGCCGCATCGTCGACTCGCTGTATCAGAAGCACGTCAAGACCGTGGAGCAGGTCGGCGGCATTTCCAGCGAGGAGTTCTCGACGCTGAACAAGTCGCTGCATCGTCTCGAGCGGTTCTGGACCGATCAGATCCTCTATCGCCTCTGAGCAGGCCTCATCGTCTCGGTTGAGCCGGCTCCGACCTCGAGAGCCAAGACCGGACAGTCGTTGATCGTCTGGAAGTCGTTCTTGCGCCGGCCCCTTCGGCCGGCGCTTTTTCGTGTTCGTTTGGCAAAATCCCCGGTCCGAATTGGAACCAATCAAGGCTCCTGGGCTTATGTCCTTGGACCGGAGGTCGGACCATGCTGCACGATGCCGGAATGCAAGTCATGAACGTGGCGATGGTCGGCGATGCTTATGCCATCGCCTCCAACTATCTGCGTCTCTCTGGCGAGATGCCGGAGGAGTTCACGCCGAACGAAAGACTTGTCGACATCATCGTTCAACTGATTCACCGCGGAGAATTCAACAAGCTCAAGCTCGCCAACAAGGCGATTTCGATGTTCAAGTCTGCCTGACGGCTGACGTTCAAGAGGGGATGATATGGAAGCCGCCATCGATCGCATCATGCACACCTACGACCTGCTGGCGAACCGCACCGCTGCGGCGAGCGACGAGGCGCGTCGCAAGGTGAGCGCCTACATCCAGACGCTGTTCGAAGCCGGCGAGCGCGATCCGCATCGTCTCACGGTGTGCGGCCTGACCTATCTTCGCCAGCTCGACGGCCGCGTCGATCCGGTGAAGGCGGGCTACACCGGCCTCTGATGTGTTCGGCGCGACTTTGCTCGCGCGACGCTTGCCTCATAATACCCGACAACCTGGATGAGACCTTCCGGTTTCATGCGGGTTGTTTGTTCTTGGGGGATCGATGCATTTGGTGTCCCGAGTCATCGTCATCGCGGGATTCTTGGTCATCGCGGATTCTTGGCCGTCGCGTGCGGTGAGCTGAGCCTGCCCACGAGGAGTATGGTTGAGACGGTTTGGTCCCAGAAGGGACCGAACAGTCGAGAAGCACGGGCCAGAATAGGCGCCTGGCGTGAGCAGGGCTTGCCCCGGACCTCGTCCACCATATCTGGCGCAAATATCCGGTTTGACCCGCAACCGCTTGGTCTGTCCCTTGGCCTGCCGCCGCCCATATGGTAAGGGCAGGGGTCTTTTCCGACCGCCTTCACTGAACCGACCGCAGGCCACCTAAGGCCTTGCGGACGTGGAGATATTCCGCCGATGACCGCTTCCAGCGCCAAGCCCGCCTCGTCAGTCGATTCCTTCTTCTCCGCCACCCTGGCCGAGGCCGATCCCGAGATCGCCGCCGCCATCAAGGGTGAGCTCGGTCGGCAACGGCACGAAATCGAGCTGATCGCCTCGGAAAACATCGTCAGCCGCGCGGTCCTGGAGGCCCAAGGCTCGGTGATGACCAACAAGTACGCGGAAGGGTATCCGGGCGCGCGCTATTATGGCGGCTGCGAATGGGTCGACGTCGCCGAGAACCTCGCGATCGACCGCGCCAAGAAGCTGTTCGGCGCCAATTTCGCCAACGTCCAGCCGAACTCCGGCAGCCAGATGAATCAGGCGGTGTTCCTGGCGCTGCTGCAGCCCGGCGACACCTTCATGGGCCTCGACCTCGCCGCCGGCGGCCATCTCACCCACGGCTCGCCGGTCAACATGTCCGGCAAGTGGTTCAGGGCCGCGCATTACACCGTGCGCCGCGACGACCACCTGATCGACATGGATGCGGTGGCGAAGCAGGCTGAGGAAGTGAAGCCGAAGCTGATCATCGCCGGTGGCAGCGCCTATTCGCGCCCGTGGGACTTCAAGCGTTTCCGCGAGATCGCCGATAGCGTCGGTGCGTACCTGCTGGTCGACATGGCCCACTTCGCCGGCCTCGTCGCCGGCGGCGTCCATGCCTCGCCGGTGCCGTATGCCCACGTCACCACGACGACGACCCACAAGTCGCTGCGCGGCCCGCGCGGCGGCCTGATCCTGTGGAACGACGAGCAGTTCACCAAGAAGTTCAACTCGGCGATCTTCCCGGGCCTGCAGGGCGGCCCGCTGATGCACGTGATCGCGGCCAAGGCGGTGGCGTTCGCCGAGGCGCTGCGGCCGGAGTTCAAGACTTACGCGAAGAACATCGTCGAGAACGCGAAGGCGCTGGCGGAATCGCTGCGCGCCCACGGCTTCGACATCGTCTCCGGCGGCACCGACAACCATTTGATGCTGGTCGACCTCCGGCCCAAGGGGCTGAAGGGCAACATCTCGGAGAAGGCCCTGGTCCGCGCCGGCATCACCTGCAACAAGAACGGCATCCCGTTCGATCCCGAGAAGCCGTTCGTCACGTCCGGCCTGCGCCTCGGCACGCCGGCGGCGACCACCCGCGGCTTCGGCGTCGCCGAATTCCAGCAGGTCGGCAGCCTGATCGCCGAGGTGTTGAACGCGATCGCGCAGGCGCCGGACGGCAGCGCGCCGCTGGTCGAAGCCGCGGTCAAGCAGAAGGTGAAGGCGCTGACCGACCGGTTTCCGATCTACCAGTAAGGCTTGAAGCCACAATGCGCTGCCCGAGCTGCAACAGCCTCGATACGCAGGTGAAGGACTCCCGCCCCACCGAGGATTCCTCGGTGATCCGGCGGCGGCGGGTCTGCGTCACCTGCAATTTCCGCTTCACGACCTTCGAGCGGGTGCAGCTGCGCGAACTGACCGTCATCAAGCGCAACGGCCGTCGCGTGCCGTTCGACCGCGACAAGCTGATGCGCTCGGTGCAGATCTCGCTGCGCAAGCGCTCGGTCGATCCGGAGCGGGTCGAGAAGATGGTCTCGGCGATCGTGCGCGAGCTCGAGAGTGGCGGCGAATCCGAGGTGTCCTCGGAGGCGATCGGCGAGATCGTGATGGAGCATCTGCGCGATCTCGACGACGTCGCCTATGTCCGCTTCGCCTCGGTCTATCGCAATTTCCGCGAGGCCAAGGATTTCGAGGCCGTGCTCGGCGAGCTCTCGGCCGAGGACGAAGCACCGCGCCTCGCGCCGGTCCGCAAATGATCTTCCGGGTTCTGGTCGATCAGGTCGGCGAGAAGCTGAAGGCGCAGAAGGACGCCGACCGCCGCTTCATGCAGCTGGCGCTGTCGCTCGGCCGTCGTGGGCTGGGGCGGACTTGGCCCAATCCCGCCGTCGGCGCTGTGGTGGTCAAGGACGGCGTGATCGTCGGCCGCGGCTGGACCCAGCCCGGTGGACGCCCTCATGGCGAGCCCGAGGCCTTGAAGCGCGCCGGCGAGGCCGCCAAGGGCGCCACCCTCTACGTGACGCTGGAGCCGTGCTCGCATTTCGGCAAGTCGCCGCCTTGCGTGGATGCGGTCATCGCCGCCGGCATCAGCCGCGTCGTCTCGGCGATCGAGGACCCCAATCCCGAGGTCGCAGGGCAGGGGCATGCGAAGCTGCGCGCCGCGGGTATTCAGGTCGAGGTCGGCCTCTGCTCGGCGGACGCCAAGCGTGATCATGCCGGCCATTTCCGCCGCATCAGCGACGGACGGCCGCACGTGATCCTGAAGCTCGCGGTCTCCGCCGATGACAAGATCGCAGCCGCCGGCAACAAGCCGGTGGCAATTACCGGCGAGGCAGCGCGGACCCGCGTGCATCTGCTGCGGGCCCAGAGCGACGCCCTCCTGATCGGGGTGCGCACCGCGATCGCCGACGATCCGCTGCTGACCTGCCGGCTGCCGGGCATGGAGGCGCGCTCGCCGGTCCGGATCGTGCTCGATCCGATGCTCCGCCTTCCGGCTGCGAGCCGATTGATGCAATCCGCGCGCACGACGCCGCTCTGGCTCGTCGCGTCCGAGGTGGCCGAGCCGGCTACCGCGACCCGGCTGGGCGCCGCCGGTGCGCAGGTGATCCGTGTCCCGCCGCAGGCCGACCCGTCGGCGCTGGAGCCGCCGGCCGTGCTCAAGGCGCTGGCGGAACGCGGCGTCACGCGTCTGATGATCGAAGGCGGCAGCCGCGTCGCATCATCTTTCATGGCAAGCGGCCTGGTCGATGAGATCTGGCTCCTGCGCGGCCCCGGCGAGATCGGAGCTGACGGGATCGCTGCGCTGGACGCATTGCCGCTGACCGCAATCACGCAGTCGCCGGCCTATCGCGTTCGTGCTAGCGAGACGCTCGATCCCGATACCCTTACGATTTACGAGCGCGCCTAATGTTCACAGGCATCGTCACCGACATCGGCGAGATCGTCAGCCTGACGCCGCGGACCGAAGGAAAGCTGCATCGGCTGCGCATTGCCTGCCACTATGATCAGGCCGGCATCGCCGATGGCGCGTCGATCGCCAATAACGGCGTCTGCCTCACGGTCGTGCAGTCCGGCGTCACCGATGGAAAGACCTGGTTCGAGGTCGATGCCGCCGCGGAGACGCTGGCGCTGACCACCGCCAAGCACTGGCGCGTCGGCACGAAGCTGAACCTCGAGCGGGCGCTGAAGATCGGCGACGAGCTCGGCGGCCACATCGTCTCCGGCCATGTCGATGGCATTGCGACCATCGTCAGCCGAGAGAACCTGCCGGACATGGCGCGGTTCGTTTTCAGGACGACGCGGGATCTGGCGCGCTTCATCGCCACCAAGGGCTCAGTAACCCTCGACGGCGTCTCGCTCACGGTCAACACCGTCGACGAACTGGTCTTCTCGGTGCTGATCATTCCGCATACGCTGTCGGTCACCACGCTGTCGTCCTGGCAGGCCGGCAGCGAGGTCAATCTCGAGGTCGACCTGATGGCGCGCTATGCCGCGCGCCTCACGGAAATGAAGTAGCCTCGAAGGGGGCTTTCCGTCTTGGCTTTGCGGGCGCTCGCGCCTACAAGGCCAGCCCTCATGGCGAGGAGGCGCCGATGTGTCGTCTCGCAGCATGAGGCCGATTTCATCTCGCCCTTCGCGACGCGGCCGGATGGCCGCTCCATTGGGGCGAGGCACCTGAAGACAATGGAAACAGAACCATGGCAGACGCACGGCGCGCGCCGCTCAAAGACCAGACCGACATCTCCGGCGCCCGCGCGCTGATCGTCGAGGCCCGCTTCTACGATGACCTTCAGGACGCCCTGCTGGAGGGCGCCACCGCCGAGCTGAAGGCGGCGGGCGTGGGCTATGATGTTCTCACCGTCGCCGGCTCGTTGGAGATTCCGGCGACTATTGCCATTGCGCTCGATGCTGCCGCGAAGGCCGGCAAGCCCTATGACCTCGCGATCGCGCTCGGCTGCGTCATCCGTGGCGACACCATCCATTTCGAGATCGTGTCGCAGGAATCCTCGCGAGCCCTGATGGATCTGTCGGTGGCGCGCGGCCTGCCGCTCGGCAACGGCATCCTCACCGTCAATAATGAGGACCAGGCGTGGGCGCGCGCCCGCGTCTCCGAGATGAACAAGGGCGGCGATGCCGCCCGCGCCGCGCTCGCCGTGCTGCGCATCAAACGCCGTCTGGCGCGAGGCTGACATGGCCGAGAGCAGCAACAAGCCAATCAAGGGCCCGGTCCGTGCCGGCGACCGCAAGGCCAATCGCCGTGGCGCCGCCCGTCTCGCCGCCGTGCAGGCGCTCTACCAGATGGACATCGCAGGCGCCGGCATCAACGACGTCCTGGCCGAGTTCGAGAGCCACTGGCTCGGCAACGAGGTCGAGGGCGAGCAGTATCTGCCGGCCGAGGCTGCGTTCTTCCGCGACATCGTCTCCGGCGTGGTGCGCGACCAGACCAAGATCGATCCGGTGCTCGATACGGCGCTGGAGCGCGGCTGGCCGCTGCAGCGGATCGAGGCGATCCTGCGCGCGGTGCTGCGCGCCGGCGCCTATGAACTGGAGCGACGCAAGGACATTCCGGCGCGGGTCGTCGTGTCCGAATATGTCGACATCGCCCATGCCTTCGTCGAGCGCGACGAGACCGGCATGGTCAACGCGGTGCTGGAGCAACTCGCCCGGCAATACCGCGCCGACGAGATGGGGCCGAAGTAGCGATGGGCGGCGCCGGAGCACGATCGCTGCGAACCGGCGCGATGCCAGTCTCTTTCCTCGACTGTCATCTCCCGCGACGGGGGGTGATCCCGTATTCCACAGACGTTCAAGGGATAGGGAAGGGCCGCGGCGTACTGGATCGCCCGGTCGAGCCGGGCGATGACAGCAGAGTGTGCAAAGTGTGGGGGACGAGCGCGTGACCCGCGACGCCTCCGGCGAAGATTCCCTGATCGCCCGCTACTTCAAGCCGCTGGCGACCGACCCCGGCGCCTTCGGCCTCGTCGACGATGCCGCGATCATTCCGGCCAATGGTGACGACATCGTCGTCAAGACCGACGCCATCGTCGAAGGCGTCCATTATCTCGCCAACGATCCCCCCGACACCATCGCGCGCAAGGCGCTGCGGGTGAACCTGTCCGATCTCGCCGCCAAGGGTGCGGTGCCCGCCGGCTTCGTCCTGACGCTGGCGCTGCGCGAGAAGGACGACGCGTGGCTGTCGGAGTTCGCGCGTGGCCTCGGCGAGGACGCGGCGGCGTTCGGCTGTCCGCTGCTCGGCGGCGACACCGTGTCGACGCCCGGTCCCGTGATGATCTCGATCGCGGCTTGGGGGAGGGTGCCCAGGGGCCGGATGGTGCATCGCTTCGGCGCGCGTCCCGGCGACCGGGTGATGGTGACCGGGACCATCGGCGACGCCTTGCTCGGCCTGCGCATCCTGACGGGCACGGCCGACGCCACGGCGCTGGCCGACGATGCCGCCGCGCGGGATATGCTGATCGGCCGTTATCGCACGCCGCAGCCGCGCAATGCACTGGCCGCGGCCGTGAGAGACTGCGCGACCGCCTCGATGGATGTCTCTGATGGCCTCGCAGGCGACCTGACCAAGCTCTGCGCCGCCTCTTTCGTGAGCGCCGACATCGCGCTGTCCGACATTCCTCGATCGCCGGCAGCGGCGAAGCTGCTTGCTGTCGGGGCCGCGCAGCTTGAAGGCATGATCTCCGGCGGCGACGATTACGAGATCCTCTGCACTGTTCCCGCAGCGCAATGCGCAGCGTTCCGTGCTGCAGCCGAGACGGCGGGCGTTGCCGTCACCGACATCGGCGCCATCGTCGAAGGGGCGCGAGCCCCGCGCTTCCTGGACGGGCAGGGCCGTCCCGTCACACTGACGCGGTTGTCCTTCAGCCACTTCTGATACCTATTTGCACCGCACAATGCGACCAAAGAAGCGTCTGAATTTGGAGCGGTTCAGGCGTCGCGGCGTTGCGTCATCATGGCGATTTTGGCAAGCTTCATATGTTCGAGGCGGCTCCGCCCGGAGCGGCCTGACAGGGGGCGTGCGTCGCACCATCGCGGCGTGACGTAGTTAGAAAAAGCAAAGAGCCGAGGAAACTAAATGTCAGCTTTATGGGTGATCGTGCTCTGCGGAGCGCTGTCGATCGTCTATGCGATCTGGGCCACACAATCGGTGCTCAGCGCGGACGCCGGCAATGCGCGCATGCAGGAAATCGCGGCGGCGGTGCGTGAGGGCGCGCAGGCCTATCTTCGCCGCCAATATACGACGATCGGAATCGTCGGCGTCGTGATCTTCGTGCTCCTTGCGTATTTCCTCGGCATGCTCGTCGCGATCGGCTTTGCGATCGGCGCGATCCTCTCCGGCGCGGCCGGCTTCATCGGCATGAACGTGTCGGTGCGCGCCAACGTCCGCACCGCACAGGCGGCCATCACCTCGCTCGCCGGCGGCCTGGAGCTCGCCTTCAAGGCCGGCGCCATCACCGGTCTGCTCGTGGCCGGTCTCGCGCTGCTCGGCGTCACCATCTACTTCGGCATCCTCACCGGCTTCATGAAGCTCGCGCCCGACAGCCGCACCGTGATCGATGCGCTGGTCGCGCTCGGCTTCGGCGCCTCGCTGATCTCGATCTTCGCCCGTCTCGGCGGCGGCATCTTCACCAAGGGCGCCGACGTCGGCGGCGACCTCGTCGGCAAGGTCGAAGCCGGCATTCCCGAGGACGATCCGCGCAACCCCGCGACCATCGCCGACAACGTCGGCGACAACGTCGGTGACTGCGCCGGCATGGCCGCCGACCTGTTCGAAACCTACGCGGTGACCGCTGTCGCCACCATGGTGCTGGCGGCCATCTTCTTCGCCAAGTCGTCGCTGCTGACCAACATGATGACCCTGCCGCTCGCCATCGGCGGCATCTGCATCATCACCTCGATCGCCGGCACCTTCTTCGTCAAGCTCGGCGCCAGCCAGTCGATCATGGGCGCACTGTACAAGGGCCTGATCGCCACCGGCGTTCTCTCGCTCGGCGGCGTCGCGCTGGCGATCGGGTGGCTGATCGGCTTCGGCAAGCTCGACGGCGTCGACTACACAGGCACGGCGCTGTTCATGTGCGGCGTCGTCGGTCTCGTCGTCACCGGCCTGATCATCTGGATCACCGAATACTACACCGGCACCGACTTCCGCCCGGTGAAGTCGATCGCGGCCGCCTCGGTCACCGGTCACGGCACCAATGTGATCCAGGGCCTCGCCATCTCAATGGAGTCGACTGCGCTGCCCGCGATCGTCATCATCGCCGGCATCCTGGTCACCTACAGCCTCGCCGGCCTGTTCGGCATCGCGATCGCGACCACGACGATGCTGGCGCTGGCCGGCATGATCGTCGCGCTCGACGCCTTCGGCCCGGTGACGGACAACGCCGGCGGCATTGCCGAAATGGCCGGCCTGCCCAAGGAGGTCCGCAAGTCGACCGACGCGCTCGACGCAGTCGGCAACACCACCAAGGCGGTCACCAAGGGCTACGCGATCGGCTCCGCCGGTCTCGGCGCCCTGGTGCTGTTCGCGGCCTATAACCAGGACCTGCAGTTCTTCATCGCGGATTCGGCGCACCATCCCTATTTCGCGGGGATCAAGCCGGACTTCTCGCTGAACAACCCGTATGTCGTGGTCGGTCTGCTGTTCGGCGGCCTGCTGCCGTATCTGTTCGGCGCGATGGGCATGACCGCGGTCGGCCGTGCCGCCGGCGCGATCGTCGAGGAGGTGCGCCGCCAGTTCCGCGAGAAGCCCGGCATCATGCAGGGCACCGACAAGCCGGATTACGGCAAGGCCGTCGACCTGCTGACCAAGGCGGCGATCAAGGAGATGATCATTCCCTCGCTGCTGCCGGTGCTGTCGCCGATCGTCGTCTACTTCCTGATCTACGCGATCGCAGGCGGTGGCGCGGCCGGCAAGTCGGCAGCGTTCTCGGCCGTCGGCGCCATGCTGCTCGGCGTCATCGTCACCGGCCTGTTCGTCGCGATCTCGATGACCTCCGGCGGCGGCGCCTGGGACAACGCCAAGAAGTACATCGAGGACGGCCATTTCGGCGGCAAGGGCTCCGATGCTCATAAGGCTGCGGTCACCGGTGACACCGTCGGCGATCCCTACAAGGACACCGCGGGCCCCGCGGTGAACCCGATGATCAAGATCACCAACATCGTGGCCCTGCTGCTGCTGGCGATCCTCGCGCATTGAGGCGCGCCGACGCGTCTTGACGAGCGAAGACCCCGCGGCGCGAGCCGCGGGGTCTTTTCATGAGGCTGTGTTGTTTGGTTGTTTGCTACTCGGCCGCGCGCTGCCGCGTCCGATAGCTCTGCAACGTGCTCTGCGCCATGCGCGGCTGCAGCTGCGAGAAGCTCGCCAGATGCTGGTCGAGCTGTGGGCGTGCGCTGCCGCTGGCGCTCGCCTGCATGAACAGCAGCGTCGTCGTCGTGACCCAGGACAAGTCGAGCGCCTTGGCGAGCACCAGGAGCTGGTCCGGCTGGTTGCGCACGAAGGCGCGCTCGACCACGTCGAGCGGCAGCTTGCACATCAATGACAGCGCCAGCGTGACCTTGTCGAAGCTGGCTTCCTTGGCGAAGCCGTGCAGTTGCGCCTCGTGGAGCTGGCCGGTCGCGTGCAGCAGCTCGACATAGTCCCTGGCGGTGACGAAGTCGGCCGAGCGTGTCCGCGCGGCGGCATGCAGATGATCCGAAGCCTGCGCCACGGCGAGCTCGACGATCTCGGTCCGCGCCGCGTCGGCGCTGGCGAGCTGGCTGCGCACCGCGTCGGAGGCTTCGACGAACAGCCGGACCAGCACCTCGCGTGGGCTGTCGGGTCGGCTCCAGAGTTTCAAGGCGAGGCCGGGATCGTCGGACGCCTTCGTCACCAGGCCGGAGAAGCCGTGATCGGAGAAGCGCGCGCCGCCATTGTTGGCGGTGTTCGAAACGACGGCCTGATTGCCGCGATCGACCAGAACGTCGGTGACGGATTCGGTGAGGAGCTTGCGGTCGGAGATCGCAAGCAGATGCTCCTGGCCCCGGGTCTGCGCGGTCGCGACCAGGGTCTCGTCGTCGAGCCGGTCGCTCCGGCGCAGCACGGGGCCTGCCACCGCAATCGTCTCGTCGCTGGCGAGCAGCCGGAGCAGCCGCGGCGGTGCATCAGGCAGGACCGCGAGCCGGCTGCCGAGCTGCGCCCGCGCCGCAATGGCGACGTTGTCGAGCAGCTTGGACAGCACGTGGTCGAACAGATCGACATGTTCTTCGGTGAACTTGCCCGAGCCCACCACGAACAGGTCGGTGACGCGCTCCAGGATCTCGGCGCGCCGGGAGACGTAGCGGCTGGCGAGAATGTCTTCGAGCTGATGGAGGACGCTGTTGGGCAAGGCACGGCTCACGCGATGGACGACGCCGACGCCTGCCCCTCGGACGATGATCGGACCGCATCCACGCGAGGTTGTCGGCCCGGCATCCGCCGACGGTATCTCGCAACCAGATCAAAGACACGCGGCCGCCATCTATCGCATCATCCCGCTTAAGGTGCCGTTACACCACGAACCCCCATTCCAATGCTCCGCCGAGACGCGGCGCCGGCGGGCCCAGGGCTATTTCACGTCCATCTGCAGGCCTTCCTTCTGGATGATCGACGCGAATTTGGCTGTCTCGGCTTGGACGAAGTCGCCGAACTGCTGCGGCGTGCCGTAATCGGCCCGCGCGCCCATCGCGGCGATATTCTTGCGGATGTCCTCGCGCTCCAGCATCGCCTTGACCTGCAGGTTGAGCGCGCTGACGATCTCGGGCGGGCAGGCCTTGGGCAGGAATACGCCGAACCAGGACGAGACGTCGAACTTGGCCAGCTCCGGCGCGCTTTCGCGCATCGTCGGCAGGTCAGGCGCATTGGCGCTGCGTTCCGGCGTGGTGACGCACAGGCCAGTCAGCTTGCCCTCCTGCACCTGCGGCAGCGATGGAAACAGATTATCGAACAGAATCTGAATGTCGCCGGCGAGGGCGGCCTGCAGCGCCGGGCCGGCGCCGCGGAACGGAATGTGCGTCATCTTCAGCCCGGTGAGCTGCAGGAACCAGGCGCCGGTCAGATGCGGGCTCTGGCCGACGCCGGACGAGGCGTAGTTCAGCTTGTCGGGATTGGCCTTCAGAAAAGCGATCAGCTCCGGGATCGACTTGAGGCCGGTCGAGGGATGCGCCGAGACGATGTTGGGGATGCGGATCATGTTGGAGACCGCCTGCAGCTGATCCGGCTTGTAGGCGAGGTTGCGGAAGATCGAATAGGCGATCGCGTTGGGACCGGGGTTGCCGATCAGGACCGTATGGCCGTCGCCCTTGGTGTTGCGCGCGACCTCGGCGGCGCCGATCGTGCCGCCGCCGCCGGAGCGATTCTCGACCACCGCCGATTGTCCCCACGCCGTCTGCAGATGCGCGGCCAGCAAGCGTCCCATCACATCGGTGCTGCCGCCGGGCGCGGCGGGCACGATCAGCTTGACCGTCTCGGTCGGACGCCAGTCGGCGAGACTCGCGCGCGGCAGGATGGCGGCTGTGGACAGCGCGGCGGCTCCGGACAGCAGATTGCGGCGCGACAGCGCGATACGAAGAGCCAATGATTCCTCCCTGTCTGTGTTTTGCGGCAGGGTAGGGAAGATTGCGGCGCCAGAGCAAGCAGGCGAATGGCGCACGAGCTGCGCCAATCAGCGCAGTTCACCGGCTTTGTGCCGTCACCCGGAAACATATTCCGGACCGCGGCGATCGGGCCCGGATCAGTTGAAGCTGAGCAGCTTGAACAGCGGCGTCAGGTAGCTGAGCTCCTGGCCGGAGGTCGGCGTCGTGCGGCTGACGAAGTCGAAGATCTTGCCGTCCTTCATACCGTAATTGGCGAGGCGGCGGACCTGGCGGTTCTTGTCGAAATAGATCGCAATGACGCGCTGATCGACCACCTTTTGGTTCATGAAGGCAACCGGGCGCTCGGCCCGCTGGGAGATGTAGTAGAACACCTCGCCGTCGAGCGTCGCCACCGTCGAGGGCGTGCCCATCACGATCAGCACCTGGTCCTGGCTGGCGCCGATCGGGATCTGCTCCAGCGCGCCCGGCGGCATGATGTAGCCCTTCTGGAACTGCTCGCCGGTGCAGGCGCCGAGCGCCAGACAGGTCAGCGCGATCGCACCAAGGGTGCGCAGACGGGAGCTCAGGCCACGGGAGAGCAGGCGGGCAGTCGTTCGCATTGTCTGGGTCATCTTCTTCAGATCGGATCCCGTCCCCTTGCGTCGGGCAGGGCGTTGACGTACCGGGCAAACTTGCGGATTGCAACATGCCCCTGAACAGGGTCAGGGAAACTCGACCGCGGAACCGTCATGCTCTGGCCATTCAACCATCTCAGGAAATCCCGACCGTCCCCGCGCGGGACCATCGAGCCGATCTATGGCACGATCGTGGCACAAACCCGAGACCCGTTGTTTTATAGACACTTGAATGTCCCTGACACGGTCGATGGGCGGTTCGATCTGCTGATTCTGCACCTCTGGCTGGTGCTGCGGCGGCTGCGCGGGGTGGGATCGGACCTGTCGCAGGCGCTGTTCGACCGGTTCTGCGACGACATGGACGACAATCTGCGCGAGATGGGGGTGGGGGATCTCACCGTGCCCAAGCGGATGCAGAAGTTCGGCGAGGCGTTCTATGGCCGCACCGCCGCCTATGACCTTGCCTGGTCCGAGAGCGAGGCCCGGCTGGCGGACGCATTGCAGAAGAATATCTTGAACGGGGAGCATCCGGACAGCGCGGCCGGACTTGCCGCCTATGCGGCGCGGGTGGCCGCGCACCTCGCCGCTCTCGACGACAACAGGCTGCTCGGCGCCGGCTGGAGCTTCCCGCGGCCGGTTCAGCAGGACTAGCGACATGACCAGAGACAGAGACACCTCGCGCGAAACGGCGCGAGACCCTTCCAAGGACCCCTGGCGGGCACCGCCGGTGATCGTGGCGCAGATTCCGGATGCCGGCCTGCATCGCGAGATCGAGGCCGACGAGGCCACGCGCAACGCGCTCGCCGCGATTGCCGATCTGCGCGAGGTCATCTCGGCCCATGCCTCGTTCGACGTCGTCCAGAAGCGGGACGGCAAGGTGCATGTCGAGGGCCGTGTGCAGGCCCGGATCGGTCAGACCTGCGTCGTCACGCTGGATCCGATCGAGATCGAGATCGACGAGCCGATCGACCAGATGTTCGCCCCGCCGGAGCAGATTCCGGAGCTCGCCGATCTGGTCGAGGACGATCCCAACAGCGAGGTGGAGACGGCCGATCCGCCGGAGCCGATCATCGGCGGGCAGATCGATCTCGGCCGGCTCGCCGCCGACGCGCTGCTCCTGGGGATCGATCCCTATCCGCGCAAGCCGGGCGCCGTGTTCGAGCAGCCGGTGGCTGCGGCCGCCGAGCCGGAGGACCATCCCTTCGCGGCGCTGAAGGCGCTGAAATCGGCAGATGCCGCCGGGCCGGGCGCGGTCAAAGCGAAGAAAACGGGTGAGGATTGACGCGCCGTTGGGCAGGCCGGAAACGATCGATCCTGTCACAAAGCCTCTCGAAATCCTCTCAAGCTGCTGATTTCGATGGCAAAGGCGGGTCCCTGCCGGCCCCGGCCCGGCGCGGCGGTTGCAAAATGCATCGCTCCCGGGAGGTTGTTTCGACACGGAGAGACGCTATTGTCGCGCCCGGGTCGGGGTGCGACGAAAAGGCCCGGACGGCCTCTGGCCCGTCCATCGGCCGCGCAATGCCTCTGAACGACCGCCAAACACGGCCAACCAAGTCAAGGCCAAGACGAGACAAAGCTCGAGATCAGGTTTCCGGGACGTCATGCCTCAAAAGGTTCGAATCGCGCTGGACGCCATGGGCGGGGATTTCGGCGCGGCCGTCGTCATCCCCGGTGCCGCGATCGCGCTGAGCCGCCATCCGGATGCAGAGTTTCTGCTGTTCGGCGACAGTGCCAAGATCGTTCCCGAGCTCGACCGGCATCCGCGGCTGAAGGCGGTCTCGCGCGTCATTCACACCGATGTCGCCGTCAGCATGGAGGACAAGCCGAGCCAGGCGCTCCGGCGCGGCCGCAAGACCTCGTCGATGTGGCTCGCGCTCGAGGCGGTGAAGAAGGGAGAGGCCGACGTCGCCGTGTCCGCCGGCAATACCGGCGCGCTGGTGGCGATGGCGCGCTTCTGCCTGCGCACGCTGGACGGGATCGACCGGCCGGCTCTGGCCGCGATCTGGCCGACCGCGCGCGGCGAATCGGTGGTGCTCGACCTCGGGGCAACGATCGGCGGCGATGCCCACCACCTGGTCGCGCTGGCCGTGATGGGCGGCGCGCTGGCGAGCGTGCTGTTCAACAAGCCGAGGCCGACCGTCGGCCTTCTCAACATCGGTGTCGAGGAGATCAAGGGCCATGAGGAGATCCGCGAGGCGGCCGAGCAGCTGCGCGCGATGAACCTGCCGCAGCTCGACTATATCGGCTTCGTCGAGGGCGACGGCATCGGGAAGGGTGCCGCCGACGTGGTCGTGACCGAAGGCTTCAGTGGCAACATCGCCTTGAAGACGGCCGAGGGCACCGTCCGCCAGGTCACGGATTTCCTGCGCGGCGCGATCCAGGCGAGCTGGCTTGCCCGGATCGGCTATCTGTTGGCCCGCGGCGCCTTCGCCGCTTTGCGGGCCCGGCTCGACCCGCGCAAATCCAACGGCAGCGTGGTGCTCGGCCTCAAGGGCATGGTGGTCAAGAGCCACGGCGGAACCGATGCCGAGGGCTTTGCCTCGGCGGTCAGGGTTGGCTATGAGATGGCCCGCTACGATCTCCTGACCAAGATCAATCAAACACTCAATCCCGACGGCGGCGCGCCAGCGTCCGAACCCGTCGCCCAGGAGGCTGTCTCGTGACAATTCGTTCGGTCGTGCTCGGCTGTGGCTCGTACCTCCCGCAGCGGGTCGTGACCAATGCCGAGCTGGCAAGCCGCATCGAGACCTCGGACGAGTGGATCGTGCAGCGCACCGGCATCCGTGAGCGCCACGTCGCAGCCGACGGCGAGTTCACCTCGCATCTGGCGATCAACGCGGCTCGTGCCGCGTTGGCCGCGGCCGACGTCGATCCGCAGTCGATCGATCTGATCGTCTTGGGCACCTCGACCCCGGACAACACCTTTCCGGCGACTGCAGTGGCCGTGCAGAACGGCCTCGGCATCCATCATGGCGCGGCGTTCGACCTGCAGGCGGTGTGCTCGGGCTTCGTCTATGCGCTCGCGACCGCGGACAATTTCCTGCGCAGCCGCTCGTTCAAGCGCGCGCTGGTGATCGGCGCCGAGACCTTCTCGCGCATCCTCGACTGGAACGACCGCACCACCTGCGTGCTGTTCGGCGACGGCGCCGGAGCGCTGATCCTGGACGCTCAGGAGCAGGGCGGCACGGCAGCCGATCGCGGCGTATTGACCACGCATCTGCGCTCCGACGGCCGTCACAAGGCCAAGCTCTATGTCGACGGCGGTCCGTCCTCGACCCAGACCGTCGGGCATCTGAGGATGGAAGGCCGCGAGGTGTTCAAGCACGCCGTCGGCATGATCACCGACGTGATCGTCGACGCCTTCGATGCCACCGGCCTGTCGGCCGAGACCATCGACTGGTTCGTGCCGCACCAGGCCAACAAGCGAATCATCGACGCTTCGGCGCACAAGCTGCACATCGCGCCGGAGAAGGTGGTATTGACGGTCGATCGGCATGGAAATACCTCCGCCGCCTCGATCCCGCTGGCGCTCGACGTGGCCGTCAAGGACGGCCGCATCAAGAAGGGCGACGTGGTCTTGCTGGAGGCGATGGGCGGCGGCTTCACCTGGGGCTCGGCTTTGGTGCGCTGGTGAGCCTGCCGCGCGGCGGGATTACGCCTGAGATTGGCACTACGGCCTGTACTTCTATTCACGCTACTGTTGACCACCGCCGCTTAACCTCTTAATTTCCGGAGCGAATTATTCGCCGTGAGTTTGGGGCAGGCGATGGCGGGAACCGGAAAAACAGTCACACGCGTCGATCTCTGCGAGGCAGTCTACCAGAAGGTGGGGCTGTCGCGGACGGAGTCGTCTGCGTTCGTCGAGCTGGTCTTGAAGGAGATCACCGACTGCCTCGAGCGCGGCGAGACGGTCAAGCTATCGTCCTTCGGGTCGTTCATGGTGCGCAAGAAGGGGCAGCGCATCGGACGAAACCCGAAGACCGGCACGGAAGTGCCGATCTCGCCGCGGCGGGTCATGGTGTTCAAGCCGTCCGCGATCCTGAAGCAGCGCATCAACGGCCAGCAGGGCAGCGGCAAGATGAACGGCGAGGCCAGTGCCGAGTTCGGCGCCGAGCCGGATTAGGGGCGAGGCCGTCGTCCCGCTGCTTTGCCGGCAGGGCCGTGTCGAACGCGTATCGTTCGTCCCGCGTATAGTTCGTCCAATCTTTTCAGCGTAGTCTCCCACTTTCTTGTCAGCACGGTCGAAGGGGAACGGGCATTTGGACAAGGCGCCGGATGCGTTTCGGACGATCAGCGAGGTCGCGCAGGAGCTCGACATTCCGCAGCACGTGCTGCGGTTTTGGGAGACCCGGTTCGCCCAGATCAAGCCGATGAAGCGGAGCGGCGGCCGGCGCTATTACCGGCCCGACGACGTCGACCTGCTCAAGGGCATCCGGCGTCTGCTCTATGGCGAAGGCTACACCATCAAGGGTGTGCAGCGCATCCTGAAGGAGCACGGCGTCAAATCGGTCCAGGGACTGGCCGACAGCTCCGCCGCGGTCTCGTTCGGCGCGATGGAGGAGACGCTCGGCCAGGCGATGATGGAAGAGGAGCCGATCGGCGAGGCCGAGGTCGAATCGGAGGACGAGGAGGAGGAAGCTTCCGACGAGGAGGGCATCGACTTCCGCTTCGTCGACACCGAGGACGACATCCTCGACACCTTCCGCGTCGGCCCACCGACCCGCGCCGGCATGAAGCCGGAGGAGCGGGAGAAGCTCCAGGGCGTGCTCAAGGAGCTGCTCGACTGCCGCGCGCTGCTCGACCGGGCGATGAGGGAGGTCTGAGGGGGCTGGTCGTCAGAATGCGCCAGCATGGCAGGTGTCCGTTGCATTGAGCCACGCCGAGCGCCGCGAGTCGGCTGTGCACCCTCCACCGTTCTGGAAGGGGGCGAAGGGCGACGATCTCCGCTCCATCCGATCACGCCATGAAACCCTTCCGCCGTGCCTTGCATCCCGCCCCGATCACGGCTAGAGGAACGGCCATCGGAGCGTGGCGCAGCCCGGTTAGCGCACTAGTCTGGGGGACTAGGGGTCGTGGGTTCGAATCCCGCCGCTCCGACCATTTTCTCAAATCGCTGTATTTGACGTCGGCCGATGCGGTTTTGCGCGCACCTGCCACGACCGCTTCGTCCGTGAGATTGGCTTTTCAAGCTGCAGACCGCCCCCTAAACTCCCCGAACTGGGCGCCGCTGGACACTGTTCGAGCCGGCTCGTTTCATTTGTGAACTTTGTTGCCGAGACTTCCCTCATGGACGCCGCCGTCGCCGACATCTCCTTTGGGCATTTCGAGAACGCCGAGCAGATCGCCTTCTGGAACGGTGCGGGCGGCGGGCGCTGGGTCGCGCGCCGCGCCGAGATCGATGCGCTGCTGGCGCCGGTGCAGGAGGCGCTGCTGGAGCGCGCGGCAATTCAGGCGGACGAACGGGTGCTGGACATCGGCTGCGGTTGCGGGGCGACCTTGATCGCGGCGGCCGAGAAGGTCGGCCCCGGCGGCAGCGTGCTCGGCCTCGACGTGTCCGCAGCCATGCTGACCGCGGCCCACGAGCTCGCCCCTGCCGATGCGCCGGTGAGCTTCGTGCAAGGCGACGCCATGGTGCACCACTTCAAGGCCGCGAGCGCCGATCTCGTCATCTCGCGCCTCGGCGTCATGTACTTCGCCAATCCGGTGCGCGCCGTGCTCAACATCCGCAATGCGCTGCATTCGGAGGGGCGCGTCGCGTTCGCCTGCTGGGGCGAGCTGCGCGACAACCCGTGGGCGCTGGAGCCGCTGCAGGCGGCCTATGACCACGTGCCGAAGCTGCCGGGCTTGCCGCCGCACGCGCCGGACGATTTCGCGTTCGGTGCTCCCGAGTGGATGGAGAAGGTGACGACCGATGCCGGGCTGCGGCGCATCCGGCTGGAGCGTCACGACATCGCGCTCGACTTCGGCGCGGGCGCCGGCCTCGACAGCGCGGTGCAGACGGCGCTCGCGATCGGGCCCGCCGGCCGTGCCGTGGCCGGGCAGCCGTCCGAGGCGGTGGAGGCCGCGACCGCCGCCGTGAGGAAGGCGTTGGCGCGCTACGCCAAAGGCCCGGGCGTCATGGTGCCCGCTTCGTTCTGGACCGTGACGGCCGTCGATCCGTGAAAGTCGGTCTTGATCACTGAGCCCCGTGACAAAGCCGCAAGATCGGTCGAGCGCGTCATGTCCGCCTGCGCTTAGCTGAAGCCGCCACGGAGCACGGAACGATGAAGGCGGCGCTGCGAAACTACCATGCGCGGATGCAGCGGGTGCTGGATCATATCGACCGGCATCTGGAGGATGATCTCGATCTGGACGCGCTGAGCAGCATCGCGGCCTACTCGAAATATCATTTCCACCGGCAGTTCACGGCGACCTTCGGTCTGTCCGTGAATCGCTACATCCAGCTCGCCCGCATGAAGCGGGCGTCCTATCAGCTGGCCTACAGCGATGCCCAAAGCGTCACCGAGGTCGCGATGGAGGCCGGCTACGACGCGCCGGACGCCTTTGCCCGCGCCTTTCGGCAACGGTTCGGGCAATCGCCGTCATCGTTCCGGAAATCTCCCGACTGGGAGCCGTGGCTTGCGGCCTTCGGGCCTCTCGACGACGCAAGGAGCAAGCTGATGCGGACGACCTATACCCCTGACGACGTGACGATTCGCGAGGTGCCGACCACGCCGGTGGCGATCATGGAGCATCGCGGCGACCCGGCCACGCTCGGCGCCACGATCCAGCGCTTCATCGCCTGGCGCAAGGCCGCCGGCCTGCATCCCCGAACCAATCCAACCTTCACGGTCTGGCGCTCCGAGCGTCGCCCGGCCTCGCCTGCCGACTACAGCGTGGACCTTTGTGTCGGGACCGACCAGCCGGTCGAAACGCAGGACGCGACAATCAGGGCCGGCGTGATCCCCGGCGGACGCTGCGCGGTGCTGCGCGTCGTCGGCAACACCCACAATCTGGAGCCGGCCGCGCTGTTCCTCTATCGCGACTGGCTTCCGGCCAGCGGCGAGGAGGCGCGTGACTTCCCGATCTATTGCCAGCGGTTGAACTTCTTCCCGGAGGTTCCCGAGCACGAGATGGCTGCGGACCTGTTCCTGCCGCTGAAATAGCGCCTGACGGCCGGATCCATCCCAAAAACTTGCAGCCAGGAGCCTTCTCAACCTTCGAGCCCCGCAGAAGGCGGCTCTGAGGGGGAGAGGGGGCCTACGTTGGAGCGGTTCCAGTTCCGTTCGGGAACCGCGATCGGCCATGTCCGTTAACGATCGAGCAGCTCAATTGAGGCCCCACACCCTGACATTGAACCTTTGCGCGCACGCGCGCACCAAACCTGTGTTCGGCTCGTTGTGGAGCCGGTTCCAGGAAATTTCAGACTGACATCGGGGTTCACCCCGATGTGCTGTTCATTGTCGTTGAAGGAGGCGCGTATGGTCCTCAGGACTTTGAAAGTTTCGCTGTCCGTTTTCGCCGCTGCAACCTCGGTGGTATCGCTGTTTGCCGTCAGCTGGGTCGGTCTCGCACTGCTCGGCTACTGACAATTCACGCAACAAGGATCGAGGCGCATCTATGCCTCGCGAGACGGAAAGCGCGCCCGGATCGAGACTGATCCGGGCGCGCTCGTTCTTGCCGATGCGAGAGGCGCTATGCGAAGGCTTTCTCCATCGTCTCGATCAGCACGCGGAACGACTTGTCGTGGCGCGTGATCGGCGGGATCGCCCGGGTGATGCCGAGCAGCTGATAGACCGCCATCTGCGCCGCGCGCACCGAGTATTCCACCGTGAACACGACGTCGTCGGGGATCTCGACGAACTGGCTGACGAAGGCGAGGTTCTTCGAGTTCACCGGCACCGGCAGCGGCCGGTCCGCCTTGTTGCGCGGCATGAACATGCTGGTGATGTAGGGCAGGCGGCAGGGCACGCAGGTCGCCTGGTCGAACACCGAGAGGTCGAAGTTGAGGTGGCCGCAGAGCTCCTTGAGAATGTCGGCGCCGCCGCAATCGGCCATCGCCTTCGGCACAAAATTGCCGATGCGGTCGGGATGCAGCGCGTAGCCCCAGAACACCTGCGTGTCAGCAGGCTGACCGGCGAAATGCGGCTGGTGATACAGCACGACCGACATCAGCCAGTTGGATTCCGTGAAGGTGACGAGCCCGCCGGTGCCGGCGGCGTTGCCGCTGAACGCCTCCATCGCGTCGAAGAAGCGCGGATTGCGGCAGGTGACGGTGAACGATTCCCAGCAGGATTCCGGGATCGATGAGTTGAACGCGGCGGGATTGCCAAACTCGGGGCGGCCCTTCGCGATCGTCTCCCACAGCGTCCAGCCCTGGCTGTCCTGCTTGGTGAGCCGCGGCGGCGGTGCATCCTGGGTGCCCAGGCTGGTCGCGTCCGTCATCGAGCCGTTCTGCAGGAAGACGAGATCGTCGCTCGACAGCGCGATCGTCTCCGGCTGGCCGCTGCGATCCAGCGTCAGGCGCTTGACGACGTGCTTGCCGGCTTCCGTCGCGATCTCCATGTCGGTGACGTCGACGCCGCCGGCGAAATTCACGCCATGGCCCTCCAGCCATTTGACGAGCGGCACGACGATCGCGTCGTACTGATTGAACACGGTGCGCTTGACGCCAGCCAGCGTCTCGATGCGCGGAAACTCGTTCATGAAGCGATGCAGATAGCGCTTGAACTCGACCGCGCTGTGCCAGGGCTGGAACGCGAACGTCGTCTGCCACATGAACCAGAAGTTCGTGGTGAAGAACGGTGGCGACAGCCAGTCGGTGATGCGGGAGTTGCCGAGCTTCTCCTCGGAGGCCTCGGTCAGCCGCACCAATTCGAGACGGTCCTGCATGGTGAAGCCCATGGTCGAGACGTCAACCTTGTGCCGGTTGCGGTCGACGAGGCGCGCCTGCGAATGCGCGACATGGACCTTGTTGAAGGCGATCGTCTCGTCGCGCACGGTGCGGTTGGGATCGCCGGCATCGGGGATGGTGGAGAGCAGGTCCCACGTGCACTCGTAGTGATCGGTCGTCAGCATGCGGCCGCCGCGCAGCGAATAGGAGCCGTCGGGCAGCCGCGCACCATCGAGGCTGCCGCCATAGGGCAGGTGCTTTTCGAAGATCGTGATGTCGCGGCCTTCGACGCCGCCGTCACGGATCAGGAATGCCGCGCCGGCCAATGCGCCGATGCCGCTGCCGATGAAATACGCCTTCATGATGGTTCACCCGGGATCGTGTGCTACGATCCGGGGCTTAGCCGCTGTGTTCCCTCGTGGAACTGATCCAGGTCAAGCGCTGCGACGCGTGGTGATCACGATCTCGCGTGGTCCGTCAGGCGAATGATTTCACTACCGACTGCAGCAGCACCTTCAGCGATTTGTCGTAGGGCGTCACGGGCGGAATGGCCCGGTCGATCTTCAAGAGCTGATAGACCGCATGCATGGCCGCGCGCACCGAATATTCGATCGTGAAAACGGCGTCCTCAGGCAGCTCGACATATTGGCCGATGAAGGCGAGATTCTGCGAGGTGAGCGGCACCGGTAGCGGCCGGTCGCCATAGCTGCGCGGCATGAACATGCTCATGATGTAGGGCATCCAGCACGGCACGCAGGTCGCCTCGTCGAACACGGTGAGCGCGAAGCGCAGATGCCCGCACAGCTCCTTCAGGATTTCGGCGCCGCTGCACTCGGACATCGGCTTCCCCACGAAATTGCCGACGCGGTCGGGATAAAGCCCATAGCCCCAGAAGATCCTGATGTTGTCGGGTTGGTCCGGAAAGTATGGCTGGGTGTAGAGCACGATCGACATCCGCCAGTTCGAATCCGTGAACGTCACGAGCCCGCCGGTGCCGGCGACATTGCCGGTGAAAGTCTGCATCGGATCGAAGAAGCGCGCATTGCGGCAGGTCACCGTGAACGACTCGAAGCTCGATTCCGGAACCGATGAATTGAACGCGGCCGGATTGCCGAACTCGGGGCGGCCGTGTGCGAGCTTCTCCCACAGGGTCCAGCCGTGGCTGTCGTCCTTGGTGAGCTGTTGCGGCGGAGCCCCGTGGCTGCCGAGGCTGGTCGCATCCGTCATGGAGCCGGCCGTGTAGAACACCAGATCGTCGTCGGCGAGATCGATCGTGCGGCTCGCGCCGTCCTGCGTCAGAGCAAGCCTGACGGCGCGGTGCTTGCCGCTGATGGTGACGAGCTCGATATCGGTGACATCCGTGCCACCGACGAAGTTGACGCCGTGGCCTTCGAGCCAGCGGACCAGCGGCTTGACGATCGAGTCGTTCTGGTTGTGCACCGTCCGCTTGACGCCGCCAAGCGTATCCATCATCGGGAATTCGTTCATGAAGCGGCGCAGATAGCGCCTGAACTCGACCGCGCTGTGCCAGGTCTGGAAGGCGAACGTCGTCTGCCACATGTACCAGAAATTGGTGGTGAAGAAAGGCGGCGACAGCCAGTCCGAGATCAAGGAATTGCCGAGCTTCTCCTCGGAGGCCTCGGTGAGCCTGGTCATCTCGATGCGGTCCTGCATCGAGAAGCCCATGGTGGAGACGTCGACCTTGTGCCGGTTGCCGTCGACCAGCCGCGCCTGCGCGTGGGTGACGTGGAGCTTGTTGAACGCCACGGTCTCCTGGAGGATGGTCTCCTGAGCGTTAGTTTCGCAGGGAATGGTCGACAGCAGGTCCCAAGTGCATTCGTATTGCTCGGTCGTCAGCATCCGGCCGCCGCGCATCGAGTAGGAGCCGTCCGGAAGACGGGCGCCGTCGAGACTGCCGCCATAGGGCAGGCGCTTCTCGAAGACGGTGATGTCCGATCCGGAGATGCCGCCGTCGCGGATCATGAATGCTGCGCCTGAGAGCGAACCGATGCCGCCGCCGATGAAATAGGCCTTCATGAGACCGACCTGCAATCTAAGGGTTTGAAACACAATAACGAAAATGCCGGCAGGCGCGGCGTATCACAGGCCGATCAAAGCCCGCCGGGAGCCATGTTACCCCGGCGCGATGAATTAGTCGTCAACACGTTGAAGTCGTTTCGCGGGGCCGGCTCAATGCCCCGCCATGTGGCGGCCGATCTCGGTGAGATCGGCACCGCTCGCCCGGGTCTCGTAGACCAGCTGGCCGTGGAACATCACCACGAGGCGGTCCGACAGTTCGAGCAGCTCGTCGAGGTCCTCGCTGACCAGGAGCACGGCTGCGCCGCGGTTGCGGGCGGCCATGATCTCGGCATGGATCTGCGCCACCGCCGCGAAGTCGAGGCCGAAGCAGGGATTGGCGGCGATCAGCACCTCGACGTCGTGGCCGAGCTCGCGCGCCAGCACGGCGCGCTGCACGTTGCCGCCTGAGAGTGCCGAGATCGGCGTGTCCGGCGTGCGGGTCTTGATCTTGTAGCGGTTGATCTTGGCGGTCGCGTCCTTTCGGAAGGCGGACTTGTTCAGCCAACAGCCGCCGCGTGCGAACGGAGCGCGGTCGAACTCGCGGAGCGCGATGTTGTCCGCGACGCTCATGCCGCCGACGCAGGCGTTCCTCAGTGGCTCCTCGGGGAGCAGCGACATCTTGTGCCGGCGCATCTCGTCGCGCGTGGCGGAATAGGCTGCGCCGGAAACTCTGACAGCGCCGCTCTCGGCCTCGCGCTGGCCGGCGAGCACCTCGACCAGCTGGCGCTGGCCGTTGCCGGAGACGCCGGCGATGCCGACGATCTCGCCGGCGCGTACGGTCAGCGACAGGTCATGCACTGCCAGGCCTCCGGCGTCGTCGCGGGCGACCAGCTTGTCGATCGCGAGCCTGATCGCACCGGCCTCGCCGGTGCGCGCCGGCTGTACGGTGAGCTGCTCGGCGCCGATCATCATCCGCGCCATGTCGTCGGGGGTGAGCTCGCCGACCTTGCCGCGGCCGGCGAGCTTGCCGCGCCGGAGGATCGTGACCTCGTCGGCGAACGCCATGACCTCGCGGAATTTGTGGGTGATCATCAAAATGGTCAGCTCGCCGGCCTCGACCATCTTGCGCAGCATGCCCAGGACTTCATCCGCCTCGCCCGGCGTCAGCACCGAGGTCGGCTCGTCCAGGATCAGGAAGCGCCGCTTCAGATAGAGCTGCTTGAGGATCTCGCATTTCTGCCGCTCGCCGGCGGAGATGTCCGACACTTTGGCGTCGAGCGGCACGCGGAACGGCATCCGCGCCAGGAAGGCCTCCAGCTCCTTCTTCTCCTTGGCCCAGTTGACCACTGCCGGTACGTCGTCACGCGCCAGCACCAGGTTCTCGGCCACCGTCATCGCCGGTACCAGCGTGAAGTGCTGGTAGACCATGCCGAGGCCGAGCGCATGCGCATCCCTGGGGTTGTCGATTGCGCGCTCGCGCTCGGCGATCAGCACATCGCCCTCGGTCGGCCGATAGTAGCCCATGATGCATTTGACCAAGGTCGACTTGCCGGCGCCGTTCTCGCCGAGCAGCGCGTGGAACGAGCCGGGCCTGACCTTCAGCTCGACATTGTCGAGCGCGGTGAACGCGCCGAAGCGCATCGTCATCGCGATGGCCTCGACGCCGAACGCGCCCGCAGGCGTCGGATCGTCGCCGATCACGACAGCGCCTCGATCAGCGCGGAGGAGGTCGCGACCGCGCCGAACACGCCGCCCTGCATCTTGATCATCTTCAGCGCGTGATCGTGATTGCCCTTGTCGGTGGCGCCGCAGCAGTCCGACAGCAGCACGCATTCGAAGCCGCGGTCATTGGCTTCGCGCATCGTGGTGTGGACGCACACGTCGGTGGTGATGCCGGTCAGCACGATGTTCTGGATGCCCTTGAGGCGCAGGATCAGCTCGAGGTCGGTGGCGCAGAACGAGCCCTTGCCGGGCTTGTCGATGACGATCTCGCCCGGAGCCGGCGCGAGTTCGGGAATGATCTCCCAGCCCGGCTCGCCGCGCACCAGGATGCGGCCGCACGGCCCGGGATCGCCGATCCCGGCGCCGATCTGCTGCGAGCGCCAGCGCTTGTTGGCGGGCAGGTCGGAGAGATCGGTGCGGTGGCCCTCGCGGGTGTGGATGATCAGGAAGCCCTGCGCGCGCATCACCGTCAGCAGCGTCTTGATCGGCTCGATGGGGGCGCGGGTCAAGGAGAGGTCATAGCCCATCTTGTCGACATAGCCGCCGACGCCGCAGAAATCGGTCTGCATGTCGATCACGATCAGTGCCGTGTTCTCTGGACGGAGATCGCCGTTGTAGGGCCAGGCATAGGGCTCGGAGCGGATGGTGCGCGCGGTCATGATGGACCTCCGAAATCAGCGGGTGATGGACAATTCAGCCGGCGCGCCGCTCAGGGTGCGTTTCGGCGAGCAGGTGATGATCATGATCAGCAGCGTCAGGATATACGGCGCGGCATTGAACAAGTGATAGCCGGAGGTGACGCCGACGGATTGCAGCGCCGGTCCGAGCGCCGCAGCACCGCCGAACGCCAGCGAGGCCCACAGGCACAGCATCGGGTCCCAGCGTGCGAAGATCACCAGCGCGACCGCCGTGATGCCTTGTCCCGACGACAAGCCCTCGTTCCAACTGCCGGGATAGAACAGCGACAGGAACGAGCCGCCGATGCCGGCGAGGAAGCCGCCGGCCATGGTGGCGCGCAGTCGGATCATCAGCACCGAATGGCCCATCGCCCGCGCCGCGTCGGCGCTCTCGCCGGCAGTGCGGATCAGGAGGCCCCAGCGCGTGGTCTTGAATGCCCACAGCAGCAACGGCGCGAGTCCCACGCCAAGCAGGAACAGCACGTTGATGCGCAGCGCGGCGCGAACCTGCGCCACGTCGCTCCACCAGCCGAAATCGATCGCCGGCAGCCGCGCGGCGGTGGGCTCGATCAGCGGCTTGCCGAGGAAGAAGGCGAGGCCGGTGCCGAACAGCATCAGCGAGATTCCTACCGCGACGTCGTTGACGCGCGGCAGCGAGCAGATGCCGGCGTGGAGCGCGCCGAGCAGCGCGCCGGTGAGGCCAGCGGCGAGCACGCCTGCCCACGGCGATCCCGTGAGATAGGAGATGCCATAGGCGCTCATTGCGCCCATCACCAGGGTGCCCTCGAGGCCGAGATTGATGCGGCCCGAACGCTCGGTGATGCATTCCCCTAGGCTCACGAACAGGAACGGCGTGGAGACGCGGATGGCGCCGCCGAGCACCGCGAGCGGCACGGTCCAGAGCCCGATATTGCCGTCAGCCATGGATCAGGACTTTCCCTTGAGGAAACCGATGCGGCCGTAGAGCGCGTCGCTCGCCAGCACCGAGATGAAGATGATGCCCTGAAGCACCAGCACCGAGGCGTCGGGCAGGCCGAGCCGGCGCTGCAGCAGTCCGCCCGACGCATTGATGCCGCCGAGCAGGATCGCGACCGGAATGATGGCGAGCGGATTCTGCCGCGCCAGGAACGCCACGAGGATGCCGGTGAAGCCGTAGCCGACCGCGAGGTTGGCGTTGGTGCGGCCCTGCACGGCGGCGACCTCGACCATGCCGGCAAGGCCGGCGCAGGCGCCGGCGAGAAAGCAGACGGTGAGGATCAATTTGCCGACCGACAGACCGACGATCTTGGCGGCGCGGATGTTGCCGCCGGCGACGCGCGCGGCAAAGCCGAAGGTGGTGTGGTAGATCAGCACATAGGCCGCGATGGCGGCAATCAGGCCGAACACCAGGCCCCAATGCACGTCGGTGCCGGGAATGCTGCCGATCATGTTGGCGGCGCCGATCTCGCGCGTCGACGGCTTGTTGAGGCTGGCCGGATCGCGCATCGCGCCTTCGACGAGATGGTTGAGGATCGCGAGCGCGATATAGACCAGCAGCAGGCTCGAGATCGTCTCGTTGACACCGCGATACTGCCGCAAGGCCCCGGACAGCAGGATCCACAACCCGCCGCCGGTCATGCCGGCGATCACCATCGCGATCTGCACCATCAGCGGCGGCATGCCCTGCAGTGCCAGCGCCGCCGAGGTTGCCGAGAGCGCGCCGATCAGGAGCGCGCCTTCGCCGCCGATGATCACCATGCCCAATTGCGCGGGCAGGGCGGTGCACAGCGCTGTCAGGATCAAGGGAGCTGCCCGCGTCAGCGTGTTCTGCCAGGAGAACAAGGTGCCGAACGCGCCGTAATACATGTACCAATAGAGATCGAGCGGGTTCTTGCCGAACAGCGCGACGAAGATGCCGAACACGATGAGCGCGGCGACCAGCGCCGCGCCCGGGATGAGAATGTATTCAATGCTCGCGCCATAACGTTGCAGGAAACCTGCGTCGGCGGCCGGCGCGATGGCGGCCACATCAACCGGATCGGCCGCCTCTGATGTCACGACGTGGCTCCGATCACGCCCTCGACCAGGTAGTCCATCTTCTCGAGCTCAGGATCCTTCTGGCCGCGCTCGGTGCCGGCGGTGATCACGGTGTTGCCCTTGTTGTCCTTGATCGGGCCCTTGAAGATGGTGTAGCCCTCACCGAGGAACTTGCTCTTGATGTCGTCGGCATGCTTGCGCGCCTGCTCGGACACCGCCTCGCCATACGCCGAGATCTTGACCACTTCTTCCTTGAGGCCGCCGCGATAGAAGTTCGGAATGCTCTCGCCAGCCTGGAGCATCTTGACGAACTTCGGATACAGCGCTTCCCAATTCCATTCTGCGCCCGTGAGATACGCTTTCGGTGCCAAAGGCGACTGGTTGACGTGATAGCCGGTGACGAAGGCGCCGCGGCGCGCGGCATTCTCCACCATCGTCTTGGGACCATCGACATGGCAGGTCAGCACGTCGACGCCCTGGTCGATCAGGCTGTTGGTGGCCTCGGCCTCCTTGACCGGCATCGACCAGTCGCCGGTGAAGATCACCTGCGTGGTGGCCTTGGGATTGGCGAGCTTGGCGCCGAGCGTGAAGGCGTTGATGTTGCGCAGGACCTGCGGGATCGGCTTGGCGGCGACGAAGCCGAGCTTGCCGCTCTTGCTCGTATAGCCGGCGACGATACCGGCAATGTATTGCGCCTCGTCGATATAACCGAAATAGGAGCCGGCGTTCTTCGGGTCCTTCTCGCTCCACAGGCCGCCGCAGTGTTCGAAGCGCAGCTTCGGATACTTCGCGGCCATCTTGATCATGTGCGGATTGTAGTAGCCGAACGAGGTCGGGAAGAGCAGCGTGGCGCCGTCGAGATTGATCATCGACTCGATCGTCTTCTCGACCGCGTCGGTCTCCGGCACCTTCTCCTCTTCGATCACCTTCAGCCCGGGCAGCTTCTTCAGCGCCGCCGCGCCTTGCGCATGCGCCTGGTTGTAGCCGTAGTCGTCGCGCGAGCCGACATAAATGAAGCCGATCGTCGTCTCCGCTGCGAAGGCCGGCCGCAGGCCCGCGGCTGCGCCGAGCGTCAGCGCCGCGCCACCCTGCAACAGATGCCGTCGTGAAATCCTGCCAAAGTCCATTGGTGAGCTCCCTCGGCGGGTCGGTCCGCCCGCGCTGTCATCTCGGCTTCACCGCCACGGCGGAGCCTTGAAGGGGGTGATCGCAAGCTTTGTGCCAGCGGCGCGCGGGAAGGCAGGCGCACCAAGCTGTTGAAATGGCAACATTTTGCAGA
Source organism: Bradyrhizobium sp. HKCCYLRH3097 (assembly GCF_051167875.1). Taxonomy (NCBI): domain Bacteria; kingdom Pseudomonadati; phylum Pseudomonadota; class Alphaproteobacteria; order Hyphomicrobiales; family Nitrobacteraceae; genus Bradyrhizobium; species Bradyrhizobium sp. HKCCYLRH3097. Next base: position 3,289 of record NZ_JBNPTX010000015.1, on the reverse strand, counting down.
TGATCGCAGCTTAGGCAGACGAATTTCCTGCCTGATATCAGCCTAAAATTTAGTCAATTGACTTTAATTGTATGCAACGAGTTCGACCGGATGGGACCTGTACCGCTGCCTGCGACGCGGCGGCGGCCTCCAGCTCAAAGCGGTGCAGAACGAACGTCGCGGCGAGGAGGAGCGGGGCGCAATCGTCCTGCGCAGGCTGATCGCCGGCGGCGAGCCTTTTCATATCTGCTGCAGACCGTCTCGGGTCTCAGATCCCGAGCAGCCACACCGCGACGATGGTGCCGATCACTGCGAGCCCGCTGATCGTCCAGCCCGTCACATAGGCGCCGTCGTCAGATCCCGCGGGATCGACCATCGTGTCGCGCCAGCCTTCGTCCTGCCAGTGCCCCTGTTGGTACGCCATGCGAACCTCCTCGAGCCTGCCTCCCCGTGGAATAAGTCGGACGCCCCTCGAGAAGGTTCAACCCCAAGCTGAAATCTTCGTTGCATGCGCTGCAACGCAAATCCCCGACATCCCCTCTGGTCAGGCCGGCGAAACGTCCTAAGCTCGGAACGCGTTCCGCGAAGAGAACGAGCAGGTCGCCGGGACGGCATGGCCGTCCCGCAGCAGGGAAGGAAGACCATCCAATGAAGGATTTCGCCGGCAGGATCGCCGTGATCACCGGGGGCGGCACGGGCATGGGCCGCGAGCTCGCGCGCCAGCTCGTTGCCGAAGGCTGCAACGTCGCCATGTGCGACGTCTCGGCCGAGGCGATGGCCGAAACCAAGCGGCTGTGCGAGGCCGAGAAGCTGCCGCAGGGCCTGCGTGTCACCACCCATGTCGCCGACGTCTCGATCGAAGCCCAGCTGCAGCGCTTTCGCGATGAGCTCGCCGAGCAGCAGGCCACCGACAGGATCCACCTGCTGTTCAACAATGCCGGCATCGGCGGCGGCGGCAGCCTGTTCACCAACTCCCGGGAGCAGTGGGAGCGCACCTTCAACATCTGCTGGGGCGGCGTCTATCTCGGCGTCCGCACCTTTCTGCCGATGCTGCTGAAGGCAGACGAGGCCCATATCGTCAACACCTCGAGCGTCAACGGCTTCTGGGCCTCGGTCGGCATGGGCGTCTCGCACACCGCCTACAGCGCCGCGAAGTTCGCGGTGAAGGGATTTACCGAAGCGCTGATCAACGACCTCCGCCTCAACGCCCCGCACATCAAATGCTCGGTGGTGATGCCCGGCCACATCGGCACCTCGATCGTGTCGAACTCGCGCAAGGTGCAGAGCGGCACCGAGTCCGACGAGCTGAGCGAGACCGAGATCGGGCTTGCGCGCCAGCGCATGAAGGGCATGGGCATCGACGTCGCCGCCATGAGCGATGCCGACATCCAGGCTGCCGCCCGCGAGCGCGCCCGCAGCTTCCTCGAGGACGCGCCGACCACGGCGGCACAGGCGGCCAAGATCATCCTCGACGGCGTCAAGGCGGAGCAATGGCGCATCCTCGTCGGCGAGGACGCCAAGCTGCTGGACCTGCGCGTCCGCCAGTCACCGGAGCAGGCCTACGAGCCCGAGTTCTTCCAGCGCTTCGCGCAGGAGGCTGGGTGGAAGCTGGGGTAGGGCGGGTCCATTGGTGTAGTTGGGACGGGATCTCTCCCCCCGAGACGGTGAGCTCCCCTCCCCGCAAGGGGGAGGGGAGACGAGGCCGCCGCGCCGTCCCCGCAAAATGCGGAGACTAGGCAAAGCGTGAAAGCCATTAGGCCCGTAGGATCTTTGCTACGCCGCCCTCATTACCTCGACGACGCCACCCGGTACGCCATCCGCGTGTGGCTCGGGCAATACGGCAGCCCCTCGATCGGCTTCGATCCGCAGAAGCAGAAATCATCCGCGCCGGGCGTCGAGATCGGCCAGCGGCAGCGTTCCTTGGAGAGCTCGAACAGCGAGCAGCCATTCACGACGGTGCCGACCGGTTCCTCGACGATCGCAGGCGGCGGGTCGTTCTGGACCGCGCGCAGGATGCGGCGGCGCAGCTTCGGCACGGGACGGCGTGCGCCATCGCGTGTCGTCTCGCCGCGCACCACGCGCCTGGTGTCGCCGCCATTGTCGCGCGTCAGCGCCAGGCGGGAGATCTTGCCGATCACGGCGTTGCGGCTGACGCCGAGCTCGGCGGCGATCTCTCGGCAGGTCAGCCCGGCCTCAAAGTGCTGCTTCAGGGCCTGGAGCCGTTCCTCGGTCCAGGTGGGGAGTGTCTGTCGTTCGGCGGGCATTGTTGTCGCTTCCAAGTTTGATCCGTCCTGGATCGTCCTGGCCGACGGCTGCACCGAAACTGTTGTCCGCGTTGCGTGTCCCTAGCTTACGCCCGTCCGTTGTCGCGAATCGACAGCAGCCCATCCTTGATGGCGAGCCGGATGCCTTCTTCAATCAACGTTCTGCAGACACCCGGAACGCTGGTGCCGTGGGTTCCCTGTTTCACGAGCTTTTCGAGATAGCCGATGGTTGCCAGGGCTAGGGTTACGGGGATGCGGTCAGTTTCGGCTTTTTCCGTCGCCATGCCTAAAAGCTAGTCCGTAACCGGTGTACAGAAAAGTAACTTTTTAGACTCTATTAGGAATCCAATAGGTTGTACAGCGGCTTGGGGATAACTGGTTAAGATATTGAATTTTATCGAAATATGACGAATCGGCGAGGTCGCGACGGTGACTCTCCGCCCGCTCGGCGAGTCCGGGGCCGGAATGGTACGGGGAAGCACGGGCCGGGAAGATTCGCGTGAGCCGCGGTGCCCGATGGTCGCTTCAACCACCGCCGTGCCGCGGCGCCTGCTTCGGGATCCCCTTGGTGAATTTTCAGCAGAGCAGGTAGACGGGTCATCACGGTCACGGCGAGAAAAGTTCGTCATTCCAGAAATAACGCTTTCGCTTTTCCGGAAATTGTGCTTTAGTGCCGCCATCCCGCCTCGGCCGGAGGGGCGTTGCGCGCGATCGTCACGACACGCGAGGCGGGGAGCGATGGCCGTGATGGAGCCGCAGCGTATCCTCTCGGGTGCGCGGACGAACGGCTCGGCGCGGACGTGAAGTCGCAGCGTGCTGACACCCCGACGCTGGTGTTATCCGCGCAACGCGCTCTGCGCGTTGTCGCGATCGCGACGAGGCTTCGCCTCGCGCGGAGGTGGCCAACAAGCCCGGCGCACCAGGCAGACTGCGTATAAGCGTGAAGACCATCGCGCAGGGAAGGCCGGGCCGGCGGATTCAATTGGTCGTCGCAACACTCGATGAGGAGGTTGCGATGGGCATTCGAAAGAAACGGTCAACGCGGA
>NZ_JBNPTX010000014.1:0-222443 GCF_051167875.1 Bradyrhizobium sp. HKCCYLRH3097 | reverse complement strand
ACAGCCTGAGAAACGCCCGCGTCCTCGTGGTCAGGACGGACGTCCGCAAGGCCGTTTTTACACGACCAAGACCCACAGCGGTCATTTGCCATTGGCCATGATGGATGGCAGGATTCGCCACGGGGTCGCGGTGTCCGTATTGCCTACCTGAGAAAAGTCCGATGGTAGATGACCTTCAAGTGGAAATGTTACCTCCGATCCGTGGGGGAATGGTGCTGCGGTTCTCCTCGGGCTCGCAAAAATTCGAGGCCGACTTCACAACGCGCGTTTTTCCTTTCTTCGAAGCATTTTGTGATGCGATTCGCGTTTTGTATGATGGCTTCCTAGACGATAGAATCCGCCTTCTAATAGGCGCATCTGAGTGCGATCTGTGCCTGCAAGCTGCGGCTCAATCCTCGCAGGCTGTCCTGAAGATAAATCTCTGGCCGGATCACAAGCGCAGCGCCTTAGTCCCGGAGCCGACTGTGTTCAAATTCGCCGGTGCGCGGCAGGAAATTATATCGCCGTTTGTCGCAGCTCTCAGGCACGTGCGAGCTAATATAACCGATGCGAACTTTAAGCGGGAATACGGGGCGCCCTTCCCAACATCGGCGTATGCCGCTTTGATGCAGCGTGCACAATGACCGAATTTGGCCCTTTCCGGACCTTCCGGAGTGGCGCTGAGAATGTCCGCTCTCGGGCCCGATCGGAAGTAGGCGCCGGAGTGCCTCAGGGCCCCTTTTGACCCCAAGCGACCCACCAAGGCTTGCTTTCATCAACTCTCGCCAGCCGACGGAACATTCCGGGTTGACACCGGTTCGCCCAAGTTCCAGTGCGCTTGGAGCCGACACGCGTTTTCTCAAGGGGTCCGCTGATGTCATCGTCCGATGTGGTCAGGAGTGCTCACGACCGCCGTCAACGAAGGCTGCTGATCGTGTTGGCCTTGGGATTTGTCGCCTTTGGCGCCGCTGCGGCCGGCCTGTTCTACGTCTTGCAACCCGAGACTCTCCGGATCGCCGTCGGACCGGCGGCGAGCGACGACCACAAGGTGGTCCAGGCGATGGCCGACGCCTTCGGTGAGGAAAGCAGGACCGTCCGGCTCTCCCCGATCACGACCGGCGGAGCGGCTGAATCCCTGGCCCTGCTGGCCGCCGACAGAACCGATCTGGCGGTCGGCCGCGGTGACCTCGGCATGCCGCCCGACGCGCAAACGCTGGCGGTCCTGCGCAAGAACTATGTCGTGCTGTGGTCGCCCTCCGGGCGACGCGGCAGCGAGCCCAAGCAGAAGGCCGGCGGCAAGATCGGAGATATCGCCCAACTGGCAGGTCACAAGGTCGGCATCATCGGGAGGACCGGAGCAAACGTCGCTGTGCTCCAGACCATTCTGGAGGGGTCCGGCGTGCAACCCGATAGGGTTGCCACGGCGCAATTCGGGACAGACGAGATCGAGAAGCTTGCGCAAGACCCCACCCTCGATGCGTATCTCGCCGTCGGTCCGCTCGACAGCAAGATCACGGTGGACGCCATCACCGCGACCTCCCGAGCCCGCGGAGCTCCGACGTTTCTTCCGATCGAAGCATCGGAGGCCATTGCCCTGAAGCATCCGCGCTACGAGGCCGAGGAAATTCCAGCCAGCGTCTTCAACGCGAAACCGGCCTGGCCGGAGGACAAGGTCGACACGATCAGCGTCAATCACCTGATCCTGGCCAAGAAGGAGCTTTCAGAAGCCAAGGCGGCGGCCTTCTACCGGCAGCTTTTCGCGGTCCGCGACACGATCACGCAAGGCCTCGCCGGCGCTTCGCACATCACGAAGCCCGATACCGAGAAGGAGACCGAGCCTTCCGTACATCGAGGCGCCGCGGCGGTGATCAACGGCACGGAGCGAACCTTTCTGGACAAGTACAGCGATTATTTCTGGTTCGCCTTGCTCGTACTTTCCGGCATCGGTTCGGCCGCCGAATGGCTGCGCCGCTATCTGAACCGGGATGAACTGGAGGACGACACCAGCGGCCGCAACCGCATTCTTGCGGTGGTTTCGGAGGTGCGCAATGCCGGCTCGGAACACGATCTGCTGAGCTGGCAACGAGAGGTCGACGGGATCATCGCCGAGACACTCAAGGGCTATGACGATGGAGCCATCGAACCAGAGGACTTGGCGGCATTCGGCTTGGTCCTCGAACTCTTCAACCATGCCGTCGCCGAAAGGCGAGCGACGCTGCCGAGCGGCGCCCCCGATCAATCATGGACGCCAAGTCCAACCCTCGCCTCTCGGCGATAGGCTCGGCTCATGAGGAGGAGATTTCGTGCGTCGACACCAGTTCGAACGCACCTTGCCACCGGACTTTTTCGATGTTCTGGACGGAGGGCGCCGCGTGGCGAGCGCGTCGCAGCATCCGCAAACAGCCATCGGGCGCGACGGATCGACGGCAGTGCGATGCCGCCGCGCCGTTCAGTCGATGATGCCCGGCCCTTCGGTCATTGCGCGCGCAACGCCCTCCTTCATCTGCCTCACCACATCCGGCGCGTGCCCCTGCCAATGAACGACCTCGGCAATGACGCGCAGAGGCGCGCGGGATCGATGAGACCGCGTCGGATTTCCCGGGAACTTCTTGTCCGTCAGGTTCGGGTCGTCAACGAACGGACCTGTGGGCTCGACGACGTAGATCCGTCCCCGTCCGTCACCGGTAGCCAACTCGGCGCCCCAGATCGCCGCATCCAGCGTCGCCGTGAAGTAGACCCAGGACATCGGCTGCGCCTCGGTGAAGTTGGACGGATACCCGACAGCGATCAGGTCGCCCGGCCGCAGATCGGCGCGCGTGCCGTGGAAGAAGGATTGCGCAAACACGGTCGCAACAGATGACATCAGTGACCTCGGATGGGTTTCCAGCACTCGTCGTCTGCCGCGGAGCGACGGTCGAATGCAAATAACTGTTTCGTCAGGTGAGGTCATTGTCGCCGAGGCTTTTGCATCCTCGGGGACCTTTCTATTAACCGAAAGTTCAGCGCTTGCGGTGCTTACAGTAGATCAAGCGAGATACTGCAACCGGAGCGAGGGTTGCCAGATACGACAAGTGGACCGGGGCCATGGCTGAGGTTGGACAAAGGCAATATGGCGCAGCCAGCATCTCCCCCGGCGCAAAAACTCCCGACTCGACGAGGCGGATTGTCCGCTTGGTCCTTACGACCGCGCTGATCGCATACTCCTTCTTCGGTTGCACGTCTTTTGGTCACGCAACCGATCGTGATCCGCTATTCGAGAAGCACGAGTCCGTCGAAGAGATGGTCAATGGACACGCATCTGATGACGAACTGTTTCGAGAGTATCCATCTCTCGAGAGCACACCAATTCCGATCGCGTTTGGCAGCAAGATCTACAAGATCCCACGCAATTATCTGGTCGATTTGAGCAGGCCAGATGTCGAGCCGACCAAGAATACGATCTTCGAGATTCGTGTCCTGCTTCCTGGACTGGTGCCAAGGACAGCGGACAACGCCAACAAGTTCCTGAAACCTCCCTATTACGGCGGACTTGGAGATCAATTGAACGCGACGATCCACGGCTGGCAGAAAGAGCTGGATTTGTCCGCACGACAGCTTGAGTGGAATCGCTGGTGCGCCGACAAGGGACCGGGCGTATTCCGGGCGGTCGAATCCGGTTACCGTCTATGTGAGGCTGCCGACCAAGAGCTCTACTTCAAGGACACGACCGAAGGCCCTCTGATATTTGCCTGCGATAAGCTCACGAACAAGAACCCCGGCTGCACGATTGCGGACGCGACTGGGGCGCAATGGGGTGTCCTGTCCTTAGAATTCAGCCGCAAATATCTCTATCAGGCGGACGAGATCCGAAAACGATTTCGGTCTCTTCTGGAGTCTTTTGCGGAGGACCAAGCACTTCTTCGTCCGTAGCGATGGCGTGGCCGCAACCTCGCGAGGGTCAAGCATACTGGACTGCCCACTCGGTAAGAAGATGATCCGGTGCACCCGGGCCTACCACGCGACCAAATCATAAGTGATGCCCTCGAAACTGGCATCGACACGGACGAAAACCGGAAACCAGAAAAAGTGAGCCGCAGTCGGGAGCTTGCCAAGGTGTCGAACGACATTCAGGTTGGGGACCGTGTCAGGCTGCTTGGCCTGCCTGATTGGCTGGTGCATGACCTTCCCGCCAGCGAGCAAGCGGAAATGCGCGGCTTTATCGGCCAATCCTGCGCGGTCAATGAAATTGACAGCCATGGCTACTACTGGCTTGGATTCGGTACGACTATCGTCGACACAGATGGAGCTCGCTACAGTGGTCACTCATTCTGTGTCCCGCGAGACTTCATCGAACGAGACCCTCTGGACCAGCCTCCTCCATAAAAGTTGCAGCCCTTGCCTAGGTACAGCCATCGGGTAGCAACGATCGAGATCGGCCGCGCCGGCTCGGTACGAATGTCTGTGGCCATCTGCGACACACGTCCCGTGTGACTGCTCCCCGGCCCTCTCAGCGCGAGCGAAGCTCGTCGCGCCACCGTGACGAACGGGGAGAGGGAACGCACGATGCTCGGCGGGAGAACCTGCAACGCGAGATCGCGCAGCGACCAGGCCAACGTCAAAAGCGCACTTTGCCTCCCCACCGGCATCGCGGGCGCGCGTTAGCGCGAGCCGGGAATCCGACCACAACGGTCTACGATGGCGCGAGCCGCGTGTGGCCTCAGCTCGTCCTGTATTTGCCATCCGTGGGTATGGACTCCGGGCTCAGCCGCTGCGCGGCTGCCCCGGAATGACGGCGGAGCACATTTCGGTGACCGTGCAATCAACCGGCGCCATGTGGCGCAATCGTGTGAGCCGAAAACTCAGCTCACGGGAACGATCGTGCGATCGGTCAGCCAGCCCAGCCCGTCCACCGTCGTCGCCTGCGGCTTGTACTCGCAGCCGATCCAGCCGCGATAGCCGATCGCATCGAGGTGGCGGAACAGGAAGGCGTAGTTGATCTCGCCGGTGCCGGGCTCGTGCCGGCCGGGATTGTCGGCGAGCTGGATGTGGGCGATGCGGGCGAGATGCTTCTGCATCGTGCGGGCGAGATCGCCCTCCATGATCTGCATGTGGTAGATGTCGTACTGGACGAACAGATTGTCGGACTCGACCTCCGAGATCAGCTGAAGCGCTTGTGCCGTGCGGTTGAGGACAAAGCCGGGAATGTCGAGCGTGTTGATCGGCTCGATCAGCAGCTTGATCCCCTGCGCCTTCAGCGCGGTCGCGGCGAAGCGCAGGTTGCGGACCAGCACCTGGTTGAGCTCGCGCGGATCGGCATCTTCGGGCGCGATGCCGACGAGGCAGTTGAGCTGGCGGCAATCCAGCGCCTTCGCATACTCGATCGCGCGACGCACCCCGTCGCGGAATTCGTCGACACGATCCGGCAGGATGGCGATGCCGCGCTCGCCCGCGGCCCAATTGCCGGCGGGCAGATTGTGCAGCACCTGCGTCAGCCCGTGGCGCGCGAGCTGCTCGCGCAGCTCGGCCTTGTCGAAATCATACGGGAACAGGTATTCGACGCCGCCGAAGCCGGCCGCCTTGGCGGCGGCGAAGCGGTCGAGGAACGGCAGCTCGTTGAACAGCATCGTGAGGTTGGCGGCAAAGCGCGGCATGTCATGGGTCCTCGACTGAGTGCGATGGCTGCGGTCAGGCCGGCTGCAAGGTGCGCGCCGGCTCGGCCGGCGTCTCGTCGACCGGCAGATCGAGCACCTCCTCGAACTCCACGACGTTGTCGATCTCGGTACCCATCGCGATGTTGGTGACGCGTTCGAGCACGAACTCGACCACGACAGGCACTTGGTATTCCGCCATCCATTCCCGCGCGGTCGCGAACGCAGCCTGCGCCTGGCGCGGGTCGGTGACGCGGATCGCCTTGCAGCCGAGGCCCTGCGCGACCGCGACGTGGTCGACGCCATAGCCGCCGACCTCCGGCGCGTTGATGTTCTCGAACGAGAGCTGCACCTGATAGTCCATCGAGAAGCCGCGTTGCGCCTGGCGTATGAGGCCGAGATAGGCGTTGTTCACGACGACGTGGATGTAAGGCAGGTTGAACTGCGCGCCGACCGCGAGCTCCTCGATCAGGAACTGGAAGTCGTAGTCGCCGGAGAGCGCGACGATCTCGCGCCTGGGATCGGCGGCGCGGACGCCGAGCGCGGCCGGCAGGGTCCAGCCGAGCGGCCCCGCCTGCCCCGCATTGATCCAGTGGCGCGGGTGGTTGACGCTGAGGAACTGCGCGCCGCCGATCTGCGACAGGCCGATGACGCTGACATAGCAGGTGTCGCGGCCGAACGCCTTGTTCATCTCGTGATAGACGCGCTGCGGCTTGATCGGCACCTGGTCGAAATCGCTGCGCCGGAGCATCGTGCGCTTGCGATCCTGGCACGCCGCCGGCCACGCCTGCCGTTCGCGCAGCTTGCCAGCCTTGCGCCACTCGCGCGCGACGGTGATGAACAGCTCGAGCGCCGCCTTGGCGTCCGAGACGATGCCGAGATCGGGATTGAACACGCGGCCGATCTGGGTCGGCTCGATGTCGACATGCACGAAGCTGCGCCCCTTGGTGTAGGTCTCGATCGATCCGGTGTGGCGGTTGGCCCAGCGGTTGCCGATGCCGAGCACGAAATCGGACTCCAGGAAATTGGCGTTGCCATAGCGATGGCTGGTCTGCAGGCCGACCATGCCGGCCATCAGCACGTGATCGTCAGGAATGGCGCCCCACCCCATCAAGGTCGGCACGACAGGCACGTTGACGGTCTCGGCGAAGGTGACGAGGAGATCGCTGGCATCGGCGTTGATGATGCCGCCGCCGGCGACGATCAGCGGGCGCTCCGCGGCATTGAGCATCTCCAGCGCCTTCTCGATCTGCTTGCGGCTCGCCGCGGGCTTGTAGACCGGCAGCGGCGTGTATGTCTCGTCGTCGAACTCGATCTCGGCGAGCTGCACGTCGAGCGGCAGGTCGATCAGCACCGGTCCCGGGCGGCCGGAGCGCATGATGTGGAAAGCCTGGCTGAACACGCGCGGGACGAGGCCGGGCTCGCGCACCGTCACCGCCCACTTGGTCACGGGCTTGGCGATCTGCTCGATGTCGACGGCCTGGAAATCCTCCTTGTAGAGCCGCGCGCGCGGCGCCTGGCCGGTGATGCAGAGGATTGGAATGGAGTCTGCGATCGCCGAATAGAGCCCGGTGATCATGTCGGTGCCGGCCGGGCCCGAGGTGCCGATGCACACGCCGATGTTGCCGGCCTTGGCGCGGGTGTAGCCCTCGGCCATGTGCGAGGCGCCCTCGACGTGGCGGGCGAGAATGTGGCGGATCGAGCCGCGCCGTTGCAGCGCGGAATACAGCGGATTGATCGCCGCGCCGGGAACGCCGAAGGCGCAGGTGACGCCTTCCTTCTCCAAGATTCGCACCGCAGCATCGATCGCCCGCATCTTCGCCATCTCGCGCTTCCTCTTTTGGTTGATGCGCGAGGATCGCTGCTGACGGCTGCGATCTCAATTCAGTCGTCGATTTTTCCCACGATGCGGCACGCTCGGCAAAACACGGGTGGCCTCAGTTAGTTAGGACGACAAACAGCTGACATGTCCTAACAGCATGACGGTTCGATGGTGCTATTCGAACAGCGGCGCAAGCTCCATCTGCGGCACCAGCACGAGGCCCTTGTCGGTGATACGAATTTCCGGAATGACCGATAGAGGAATCAAATTGAAGCCCATGTAGGGAATGGTGCAGCCGGCTTCCGCCCATTCCTTCTTGAGCAGCTTCACCTCCTCGGCGACCTCGGTGACGCGCTTGTCCGACAACAGGCCGGCGATCGGCAATGGAACCATCGCCCGCACCTTGCCGTCGGCCACGACACAGACGCCGCCCTGCTGCGCGCCGATCGCGGCGACGGCGGCCTGCATGTCGGCCTCGTTGGTGCCGGCGACGATGATGTTGTGGCTGTCATGGCCGACGCTGGAGGCGACGGCGCCGCGCTTGAGGCCAAAGTCCTTCAAGAGCCCGTGCGCGACATTGCCGGCCGACTTGCCGTGGCGCTCGATCACGGCGACGAAGCAGAGACCGTAGCGCGCAAACAGCGTCTCCCAATCGTTGGCCGGCTCGATCGCGACCTTGTCGTGGATCAGCGTGATGCCGGGCAGCGCCGTCTTGATCGCATTGACGGTGCAGGCCTTGGTGGGCAGCTCCGGCGTCAGCGTCATCTGTCTTGGCAGCTTCACCGTGGCATAGGCGGCCTTCGGGTACTGATAGCGCTGCGACAGCGCCTGATCGAGACGCGGCGTGATCTTGCCTTTGTCCACCACCAGCTCGCCGCCATACCAGGTCGATTGCGGCTTCAGGCCGTCGTCGAGCAGCACCAGATCGGCGCGGCGGCCACCGCCGAGACCGCCGATCTCGCCATCCATCGCAAAGCGCGTCGCGCCGTGCAGCGAGCCCATCGACCACGCCTGCTCCGGCGACATCCCCGCCTTCACCGCCTCGCGCACCACCCAGTCGAGGCCGAACAGCATGAGATCGTCGGCATCGCGATCGTCGGTGCACACGGCGGTGCGCTTGTGCGAGGCGCCGAGCTCGGTGACGGTGCGGATCGCCTGCGGCAGGCTGTGCCACGGCGTCGTCGGCGGACCACCGCGCAGAAAAATCCAGACGCCGGCATCGAGCAGGTCGTCGGCGATGTCGCGGTCGATCGCCTCATGCGTATCGGTGACGCCGCTCGCGGCATAGGCCGCGACGAACTCGCGGCCATAGACATGCCCGGACACCGGCCGTCCGCGCTGCAAAGCCGCCGCAAGGATGGCATGGCTGCGCTCGTCGCCCATGCAGACCGGCACGAAATCCATCTTCTCGCCGAGCGCGACCGCCTCCGGCCAGCGATCGAACAGGCCGGCGATCTTGTCCGGCGTGAGATCGCCGCCCGCCGTCTCCAGCGCCGCCGAGGTCGCCGGCACGGTCGAGGGCACGGTGAGGAAGATCGACAGCGGCGCCTGCCGCGCATCCTCCAGCATCGCCTCAACGCCGGCGACGTCCATGACGTTGCCGATCTCGTGGCTGTCGCAGAAGATCGTCGTGGTGCCGTTGAGCAGCGCGGCCTCCGCATAGGCGCAGGCCGTCACCATCGAGGATTCGATGTGGATGTGCGGATCGACGAGGCCGGGCGCGATGATGCCGCCGGCCGCGTCATGGATCGCGAACCCGCTCGGTATCGCCTTGTGCGCCCCGGCCGGCTTCACCGCCGCGACGCGCCCGCCGGTGATCCACAGCTCGCGGTTCGGGAGAATGCGCTCCGAATAGGTCGACAGCACGCGGGCGCCGGTGATGACGAGATCGGGTGCGGCGCGACCCGATGCGACGTCGGCGAGCCGCCGCGTCATGGTGTGCAGGGGGCCGACCGAGAAGCGCGTGAGTTTGGTCATGCGGTGAACTCGCTGAACGTGCTGGCCTATTGCGGCAGGATCGTTGCGCGACGTCGCGGCCCCCGCAAGCCCAAATAGGCTAGCGACCTGCTCACGTCTTGAGCATACGCGGGGGAACGACCGTGCCGATCGGGTTCGAGGGCAACAAGTCGGCGGGTAAGCGCCTCACGCAATCAACTCACGCCTATAAAGAGGAATCTAGTCGATGAAGGAAGTTGTAACTGCGGGACAAGCTAGCATCATAGTGGTTGGTCGCAGATTTTAGCTTATCCTGTTGACCCCGGCCTATGACTTCCGAAGTTTGACACTAGATTTCGGATTTTCGGTTGACATTTCGTTCCTGTTATGTTCAAATGATCGTCCATTTCGGCAAGTCGTTTGAGCAAATGGTGAAAAAGTTTGCACTCCCCCTTAGATTGTGTTGCAAGGAAGCATTAGGCTCTCAACCTCTTCCCGTTCTGCAATTGCAGCCAAAAGTGTAGATAGATTTCTCTTGTCGGATAGAAAATGGGGGTGACCTCTAAGGTCCCCCCACTCGACCGAGCTATTTATCTCGTGGTCCCCGCTATATTCGGCGTAGTTCCGAACGCCAAAGCTAGTCAGGCTGCGCCACGCCCCGGAGCGCCGCCGTCAGCTCCCCTGCGATATCCCGCACCATTCCCCCGACCACCGGCACCCGATCCTCGGTCAGCCGGCTCGCCAGGCCCGACACCGAGATCGCCGCCACCGGCTCGCGGCAGGAATCGTGGACGACGGCGGCGATGCAGCGCAGGCCGAGGCGTGCCTCTTCGTCGTCGACGGCGTAGCCCTGGCGGCGGATGGTCTCGAGCTCGCGGAACAGGTCGCTGGCGCGGATGATCGATTTCTCGGTCAGGCGCGGCATGCCCTGGCGGTGGATGATGCCGTTGACGTCGTCATCGGAATAGGTCGCGAGCACCGCCTTGCCCATGCCGGAGGCGACCATGGCGAGGCGGCCCCCGACCTTGGTCAGCGAGCGCATGATCTCGCGGCTGTCCAGCCGCAGCAGCACCATCAGCGATTCATCGTCGACGACGGCGAGATTGGCGGTCTCGCGCGACTGGTCGCGCAGCCTTCGCAGATAGGGAATCGCCAGCGCGACGAAATTGCGCCGACGCGTGAAGGTCGCGCCGACGGCAAAGCTCTGCGCGCCGACGTGCCATTTCGATTCCATGCGGTCGAACTGGACGAAGCGGCGCTTCTCGAGCGTGGTCAGCAGGCGATGAACGGTCGAGGTCGAAAGCCCGGCACGGACGGCGAGATCGCTGAGGCGATAGCCTTCGTCGTCTTCGGCGAGAATCTCCAGGATCTGGAGCGCGCGGCCGACGGATTGCACGCCGCCGTCGCGGGGTTCGGCCGCAGCATCCGCGCGTGGCTCGATCGTCTTGCGACGGATCACGTGGCGCCTCTCTGCACCGCCCTCACAGGCGGCGCCGTTGCCGGACGGACGGATCTTGCTTCGTCACGCTATCAAAGAAAGTGCCGCCCCGGCGAGACGCCGGAGCGGCATTCGCATCGATTTGACTTAGAGCAGGCCCGCGCCGCGCGCCCACTTGTACTTGGCGCCGAGCACCTCGACCGGCAGCTCGGTCGAATAGGCATAGGCCGGGATGCCGTTCTGGTAGAGATATTCGGCGGCCTCCTCGACCTCGACGTCGCCGGCGAGCGAGGCGACGATCGGCTTGACGAAGCCCTTGGCCTCCATCTCCTTCTTCACCTCGACCATGTTGCGCGCGAACACCATCGGCGGGGTCACGATCGTGTGCCAGTAGCCGAGGATCAGCGCGTGGATGCGCTCGTCCGACAGGCCGAGCTTGACCGTGTTCACATAGGTGATCGGCGGCTCGCCGCCGGTGATGTCGACCGGGTTGCCGGCGGCACCGAACGGCGGGATGAACTTGCGGAAGGCGGCATCGAGGTCGGCCGGCATGGTCATCAGCGACAGGCCGTTGTCGACGACGGCGTCGGAGAGCAGCACGCCCGAGCCGCCGGCGCCGGTGATGATGAGGACGTTCTCACCCTTCGGCGTCGGCAGCACCGGCACGCCACGGGCAAACTCGAGCAGCTGGCGCAGCGAGCGGGCGCGGATGACGCCGGACTGCTTCAGCACGTCCTCATAGATCTTGTCGTTGCCGGCGAGCGCGCCGGTGTGCGACGAGGCGGCCTTGGCGCCAGCAGACGTGCGGCCGGCCTTGAGCACGATGACCGGCTTCTTCTTGGAGACGCGCTTGGCGGCTTCCGCAAAGGCACGGCCGTCCTTGAGGTCCTCGCAGTGCTGCGCGATCAGGTTGGTGTTCGGGTCCTGCTCGAAGAAGGCGAGCAGATCGTCCTCGTCGATATCCGACTTGTTGCCGAGGCCCACGATGGCCGACACACCCATTTTCGCCGAGCGCGAAAAACCGATGATGGCCATGCCGATGCCACCCGACTGCGACGACAGCGCCGCGTGGCCCTTGACGTCGTAGGCGGTGCAGAAGGTCGCGCAGAGATTGGCCGGCGTGTAGTAGAAGCCGTAGATGTTCGGCCCCATCAGGCGGACATTGTACTTCTTGCCGATCTCGACGATCTCGGCCTGCAGCTCCGGTTCATTGGCTTCGGCAAAGCCCGACGGAATCAGCACCGCGCCCGGGATCTGCTTCTCGCCGCATTCGGTCAGCGCGCCGGCGACGAACTTGGCGGGGATCGCGAACACCGCGGTGTCGATCACGCCGGGCACGTCCTTGACGCTCTTGTAGGCCTTGTAGCCGAGGATCTCGGAGGCCTTCGGGTGGATCGGGTAGATCTGGCCCTTGTAGCCGCCGTTGATCAGGTTCTTCATCACCGAGTTGCCGATCTTGCCGTCCTCGGCGGAGGCGCCGATCACGGCGACCGCCTGCGGCTTCATGATGCGGTTCATCGCGGTGACGATTTCCTCGTTCGAGCGCGGCGCCGGACGGGGCTTGTAGTCGAAATCGACGACGATGCGGACGTCGGCCGCAATCGCGCCGGTCTTGGTCGCGAACACCGGATTGAGGTCGAGCTCGACGATTTCAGGGAAATCGCTGACCAGCTTCGACACCTTGACGATGACGTCCGCCAGCGCCTCGCGGCTGACGGCATCGCCGCCGCGCACGCCCTTCAACATTTCGTGGGCCTGGATGCCGTCGAGCATCGACAGGGCATCGTCCTTGGTCGCGGGGGCGAGGCGGAATGTCACATCCTTCAGAACCTCGACCAGCACGCCGCCGAGGCCAAAGGCCACCAGCTTGCCGAACGAGCCGTCGGTGATCGAACCGACGATCACCTCGGTACCGCCGGTCAGCATCTGCTGCACCTGGATGCCTTCGATCTTGGCGTCGGCCTTGTACTTCTTCGCATTCGCGAGAATGGTCTCATACGCCGTCTTCGCATCGTCGGCGGTCTTGACGCCGACAATGACGCCGCCGGCTTCCGTCTTATGCAGAATGTCGGGCGAAACGATCTTCATCACGACCGGAAAACCCATGTCGCCCGCGAGCTTGGCCGCTTCGGCCGCGGACTTCGCCAGTCCCTCCTTCGGCACCGGAATGCCGTAGGCGTCGCAGACGATCTTGCCTTCGGGCGCGGTGAGGCTGGTGCGTTTATCCGCCTTCACACGATCGAGAACGTCTCGGATCGTGGCCTTGGCATTCGGGATGGCGTCAGACATCGGGGCTTCCTCCTGGGGATTGCTGGTCGTTTATGGCATTTGGTATGCCAGACGCAAACTTTGTCAAGCGCGACGAAGATGTGGACACGCTGAAAAAGCTCGCAGCTTGACATCCTGGCATCTGGTATGCCAAAAAACTTGGACGCAAAATGCTGTAAACAAGCATCTCCCAAGGAGAGGAGACGGTCTTGTCTACAGAAAAAACGAACAAGGCATTGCCCATCATGGCCGAGGCCGACATCGCGATCGCTCGCATCGCCCCGGAGACGAGCTTCAAGAATAAGGCCTATGAGGCCTTGAAAGAAGCCATTCTGAAGATGGACATCTACGCCTCGCCCGAGCCTGTCATGCTCGACGAGCGCGCTCTCTCCGAGCGCCTCGGTGTCAGCCGCACGCCCATTCGCGAAGCGATCGCGATGCTGGAGCAGGACGGCTTCGTGAAGACCGTGCCGCGCCGTGGCATCGTCGTGGTGCGCCGGACCAAGAGCGAGATCGTCGACATGATCCGCGCCTGGGCGGCGCTGGAGAGCATGGCGGCGCGCCTGATCACCACGATCGCGCGCAAGAAGGACATCTCGGCGCTGCGCGACTACTTCAAGGACTTCGGCAAGGACCGCCCGCCGCAGGAGCACGTCGAGGAGTATTCGAAGGCGAACATCGCGTTTCATCAGGCGCTGATCTCGCTGTCGGAATCGCCGGTACTGGTCGACATGACCAACGACATCCTGCTGCACGTGCGCGGCTATCGCCAGCTCACGATCGGGCGCACCGATCGTATCGCGGCCTCCCTGCCCGAGCATCTCGCGATCATCGAGGCGCTGGAAGAACGCAACACCGAGCTCGCCGAAAAGCGGGCCCGTGATCACACGCTGGGCCTCGCGACCTATGTCGAGACGCACGGCCAGGAACTATTCAGCTGACAGGTTCAAACAGAAGAAGACGCCGCAAAGCGCCTTCGTAGACGACCAGGGAGAGAGGCGCATGGCGCAGACTGCTGTTAAGACCGAGGCACCGGACACGCACGAGGAGCTCACGGACGGTTTTCATCTCGTCATCGACGCGATGAAGCTGAACGGGATCGACACGATCTACAACGTGCCGGGCATTCCGATCACCGATCTCGGTCGCATGGCGCAGGCTGAAGGCATCCGCGTGCTCTCCTTCCGTCACGAGCAGAACGCCGGCTACGCCGCCGCGATCGCCGGCTTCCTCACCAAGAAGCCGGGCGTCTGCCTCACCGTCTCCGCTCCCGGCTTTCTCAACGGCCTCACTGCGCTCGCGCATGCGACGACGAACTGCTTCCCGATGATCCTGGTCTCGGGCTCCTCGGAGCGCGAGATCGTCGACCTGCAGCAGGGCGACTATGAAGAGATGGATCAGCTCGCGATCGCCAAGCCGCTGTGCAAGGCGGCGTTCCGCGTGCTGCACGCGCAGGACATCGGCATCGGCTTCGCCCGCGCGATCCGCGCCGCCGTCTCGGGCCGTCCGGGCGGCGTCTATCTCGACCTGCCGGCAAAGCTGTTCGGCCAGGTGATGAACGCGCAAGCCGGCGCGGCCTCGCTGGTCAAGGTGATCGATCCGGCCCCGGCGCAGATCCCCTCCCCCGACTCGGTGAAGCGCGCGCTCGATCTGTTGAAGAACGCGAAACGCCCGCTGATCATCCTCGGCAAGGGGGCGGCCTACGCGCAGGCCGACGAGGCGATCAAGACCTTCGTCGAGAAGAGCGGCGTGCCGTTCCTGCCGATGAGCATGGCCAAGGGCCTCCTGCCCGACCTGCATCCGCAGTGCGCCGGCGCGGCGCGCTCGACCGTGCTGAAGGACTCCGACGTCGTCATGCTGATCGGCGCCCGCCTCAACTGGCTGTTGTCGCACGGCAAGGGCAAGAGCTGGGGCGAACAGCCGAAGAAGTTCATCCAGGTCGACATCGAGCCGAAGGAGATGGACTCCAACGTCGAGATCGCGGCCCCCGTGGTCGGCGACATCGGCTCGGTCGTCACGGCTTTCAGCGAGGCGATGGGCAGCAACTGGCCCAAGGCTTCGGTCGAGTGGCTGAGCGCGGTGCAGAAGAAGCGCGAGGACAACGTCGCCAAGATGGCGCCGCGGCTGATGAACAACAACTCGCCGATGGACTATCACGGCGCGCTCGGCGTGCTCCGCACCATCATCAAGGAGCGTCCGGACGCGGTCCTAGTCAACGAGGGCGCCAACACGCTCGACCTCGCCCGCGGCGTCATCGACATGTACCAGCCGCGCAAGCGGCTCGACGTCGGCACCTGGGGCGTCATGGGCATCGGCATGGGCTCGGCCATCGCCGCCGCGGTCGAGACCGGTAAGCCGGTGCTGGCGATCGAGGGCGACAGCGCCTTCGGCTTCTCCGGCATGGAGGTCGAGACGATCTGTCGCTACAATCTTCCGATCTGCGTCGTTATCTTCAACAATGACGGCATCTATCGCGGCACCGATCAGAACGCGGCGGGCGACGACCCGGCGACCACCGTGTTCGTCAAGGGCGCGCGCTATGACAAGATGATGGAGGCCTTCGGCGGCGTTGGCGTCAACGCGACCTCGCCAGACGAGCTGAAGCGCGCCGTCAACGACGCGATGGATTCCGGCAAGCCGACCTTGATCAACGCCGTGATCGATCCTGCTGCGGGATCCGAGAGCGGCCGTATCGGCAACCTCAATCCGCAGAGCGTGCTGACGAAGAAGAAGTAAAGGCCACCCGCAAGGACATCAGATGCCCGCTGTCGCGGGATGACCAATCGTTACGGAGAGCAAGACATGACCAAGGCGCTCGAGGGCGTTCGCATTCTCGATTTCACCCACGTCCAGTCCGGACCGACCTGCACGCAGCTGCTGGCCTGGTTCGGCGCCGACGTGATCAAGGTCGAGCGGCCGGGCGTGGGTGACATCACCCGCGGCCAGCTTCAGGACATTCCCAACGTGGACAGCCTCTATTTCACGATGCTGAACCACAACAAGCGGTCGATCACGCTCGACACCAAGAACCCCAAGGGCAAGGAGGTTCTGACCGAGCTGATCAAGAAGTGCGACGTGCTGGTCGAGAATTTCGGCCCCGGCGTGCTCGATCGCATGGGCTTCCCCTGGGAGAAGATCCAGGCGATCAACCCGAAGATGATCGTCGCCTCGATCAAGGGCTTCGGCCCTGGTCCCTACGAGGACTGCAAGGTCTATGAGAACGTCGCGCAGTGCACCGGCGGCGCCGCCTCGACCACCGGCTTCCGTGACGGCCTGCCGCTGGTCACCGGCGCGCAGATCGGCGATTCCGGCACCGGCCTGCACCTGGCGCTCGGCATCGTCACCGCGCTCTATCAGCGCACCCACACCGGCCGTGGCCAGCGCGTCACCGCCGCGATGCAGGACGGCGTCTTGAACCTCTGCCGCGTCAAGCTGCGCGACCAGCAGCGCCTCGAGCACGGCCCGCTGAAGGAATACAGCCAGTTCGGCGAGGGCGTGCCGTTCGGCGACGCCGTGCCGCGCGCCGGCAATGATTCCGGCGGCGGCCAGCCCGGTCGCATCCTGAAGTGCAAGGGCTGGGAAACCGACCCGAACGCCTACATCTACTTCATCACCCAGGCCCCGGTCTGGGAGAAGATCTGCGACGTGATCGGCGAGCCGACCTGGAAGACCGACCCGAACTACGCCAAGCCCGCCGCCCGCCTGCCGCGCCTGAACGAGATCTTCGGCCGCATCGAGCAGTGGACCATGACCAAGACCAAGTTCGAGGCCATGGACATCTTGAACGAGTTCGACATCCCCTGCGGCCCGATCCTGTCGATGAAGGAGATCGCCGAGGACGAGTCGCTGCGCAAGACCGGCACTCTGGTCGAGGTCGACCACCCGACCCGCGGCAAGTATCTCTCGGTCGGTAACCCGATCAAGCTGTCGGACAGCCCGGCCGACGTCACGCGCTCGCCGCTGCTCGGCGAGCACACCGACGAGATCCTGCGCCAGGTGCTGGGCTTCAGCGACCATCAGGTCGCCGAGATCCACGACTCCGGCGCACTCGATCCGCCGCGCAAGGAAGCTGCTGAGTAAGCGGCAACGCAGCACCAAGGCAGGAGCGGCGCGAGCGCCGCAGCACCTACCTCCCACCGACATCAAGCCGCCGGCATCGCCCGGCGGCTTTTTGATTCCCGCCCACCGAGACTTGACCTCTCCTGGCACGCTTCTGCGAAGGATATCGCCCGCTGCCCTACTTGTCGCGCTGAGATCCACCCAAATCCCAGTCGGGCCGAACCTCTTGGTCTCTTGCGCGGCGATAAGCTGGCACCGGGTCGCCGGGTCGCGTCACCGCCAGCGCCGATAGTCGCTTGAGAGCTTTCTCGCGAACGCGCGCTGACAAATCAGACTGCGATAAACGTTGGAGTTTCTCGGCTGCCTCGGGCGTACCGATATCATGCAGCGCCCAGATGCACTTGATTGCCAGGGATTCATTGTCGTTGCAGGCGAGATAATCATGCTTGCGCAACGCGGTCCGATACAGGCAGTCAATGGTGACCGGCAAACGCAAATCTTGAAGGGCGCCGGCTATGTCTTCGTGACTGTGGTGCCAATCTTCTCCCATCAGCTTGCACAGCAACGGAGCCCATTGCCGCGAGAGACCAAACCGAAATGCGAGGATGAGCGCAAATCTGAGGTTATCGGTCGACCTCTCTGTCAAACTCTCCTCAAGCTCGACGCGAACGATCTCGGGCGTAGTTCGCGGATTTGCGCCGAATTGCGCGATGAAGGATTCCTCCGAGAGGCCTCCTTGCACAAGGTCCCAAATGAGGCGCCTTTTCGGGACGCCCATATCCGGCTCCAACGTCCAACGCTTCCAGTTCGATCGACCAGCTGATGACAACAATAGTTGTCGATCTTAGCTAGATAAATCTGCAATGTCGACGCGAGCGTCTGGATGACGCCTGTCCCAGTCGTAGAGAATTCGACGGCTTAGGACCCTGGCTGTGTGAAAACGCTGCGCGGCTGTTATGATTCTCCAGTGATTCTTTTGGGGGAATCGATGAGGCGCTTCGTTGAAGAGGCGGATCGTGGGCAATGGACGCTGTTGCCTGAATGCCTCGATGATTTCATTGACGAGAGCAACCCCGTTCGCGTGATCGACGCATTTGTCGAAGCGCTCGATTTGTCTGAGATGGGTTTTGAAGGGGTGGAGCCGGCAGCCACCGGTCGGCCGTCGTACCACCCCTCGGTTCTCCTGAAGCTTTACATCTACGGCTATCTGAACCGGGTGCAGTCGAGCCGGCGGCTCGAACGGGAGGCCGGCCGCAATCTCGAGGTGATGTGGCTGCTGGGTCGGCTCGCGCCCGATCACAAGACCATCGCCGACTTCCGTAAAGACAACGGCCTGGCGCTTCGCATGGTCTGTGCGCGCTTTGTCGAACTCTGCCGTGGGATGGGCCTTCTGGCGACGGCGAGCGTCGCCATCGATGGCAGCAAGTTCAAAGCCGTGAACAACCGAGACAAGAACTTCACACGGGCAAAGGTCCAACGGCGGCGTGCTCAGCTGGAGGAGAGCGTCGCGCGTTATCTGAGCCAACTTGACACGGCCGACCGCCAGGAGCCGACAGAGGCGCTGGCTGCGAAGGTGACGAGACTTGCCGAGAAGCTCACGAAGCTGAAGGAGGAAATGGGCAAGCTTGCCGCGTATGAGAAGCAGATGCTTGCGTCGTCCGATCAGCAAATCTCTCTGACCGATCCCGACAGCCGCTCGATGGCAACGAGCGGCCGCGGCTCCGGCGTTGTCGGCTACAATGTACAGGTCGCCGTGGACACCGAGCACCATCTGATTGTGACGCACGAGGTCACGAACAGCGGTTCAGATCGCGCCCAACTTGCTAACATGGCCAAACAGGCAAAGGCCGTTCTCAAGAGCGAGACGCTCGACGCTGTAGCCGATCGCGGCTACTTCAATAGCCCAGAGATCCTCGCGTGCCACGAGGCCGGAATCACGGTGACGCTGCCCAAGCCGCAGACGTCAAATGCTAAGTCGGAGGGACGCTTCGGTAAGCAGGACTTTGTCTATTTGCCAGAACAGGATGCCTATCGCTGCCCAGCTGGAGAGCGATTACCGTATCGCTATACAAACGAAGAAGACGGCAAGGTGTTGCGGCGCTACTGGACCACAGCCTGTCAAACCTGTTCGCTCAAATCCCAGTGCACGCCGGGGCCGGAGCGGCGGATTACACGGTGGGAGCACGAGCATCTGCTTGAGGCAGTGCAGCAGCGCCTTGACGCAAACCCGGAAGCGATGCGCCAGCGGCGCGAGACGGTCGAACATCCGTTCGGCACGATGAAGGCCCGTATGGGAGCGACGCACTTCCTCACTAAATCGCTCCCAAAAGTAGCCGCCGAGATGGCCCTATCGGTTCTGGCCTACAACCTCACACGGGTCATGAACATCGTCGGGGTCAAGCCGTTGATCGCGGCAATCACAGCCTGAGAAACGCCCGCGTCCTCGTGGTCAGGACGGACGTCCGCAAGGCCGTTTTTACACGACCAAGACCCGGAGCGGACATCCTGAGGCAGTTGCGCGAGGTTGCCCAGATGAACGCGTACGATCCGAGTTTCACGACGATCTAGGAGATTTCTTCATCCAGATCGAATGGTCGGACGTTACGGTCAACGAAACGATTGAAGCGTTGCAGACGATCGAGGCCGACGAGCATGGGCGTTTGCTCGCACCTATAGCCTGAACCCAGATTGTTCATCTGTGCTCAGCGACTCTGAAAAAACCCGTCATTATGGGTACGCCACTTTTTATCCGACAGCCACAAGTAGTCCTGATCAGGCATGAGGGGCACGGCTTTCACGATCTCTCTGGAAATCGGAAGAAAGAAGCTCGACCGATCCTGCGTCACCTTGAGCGATTTGATCGGCACGACGATGCTTTCCTTTCCCGTTGTAAAAAAGCCGCCAGAAGCGACGATCGCGTAATCTCGGCCATCTTTCGTGCCAAAAACGATATTTCTAACCTCGCCTACGATCTTGTCGTCGGAACTGCGGACTTCCGCGCCGATCATTTCGTCCGTCCTCAAGCCGGGGGTGAGTTCATCAATCCTTGAAAGCGGCTTTGCGTCCTTTTTGTCACGACTGCCCAGCGCCGCTCCGCGTTTAGCTCTCGGCTCCCGCGCTGCGTTTTGTTTATCGGCATCTTCCTCGTCATTATCGCCCAACGAGCCCATTGGCGGCCCGGCTATCAATTCACGGATATTTGCTAGAAGACGCTCACAGTCCTCCTGACGCCCGTAGGACCGGAGCGTGAATGCAGCATCCCGCAAACTTCTTAGATCGCGTACCGACTGACTATTGGCGGGACCACGCAGCTTGGGATTCTGTTGTATAGCTTCTTCCAGCTTGGCGTCGGCGATCTCACACTCTGCCTCAGCGCCTGTGGCTCCAATGGCTGCCAGAAAGATGGTCACTATCAGCGCTTGCAACTTCATCATTTTGTTGATCCGATCATCGGTAATATTCTTATGCGCTCAGTTCTCGAATCTGTTCAACAGTCCTGCGAACCGGATCGACGGAATGGCTCAAGCTTTCGCGATGATTGAGCTTAGCGGCACATCCAGCGAGTAGATCAAGCCGGCCGGCTCGTAAGAAAGCTGCACCTGGCCATGGAGCTGCTGACCGAGGGATTGCATCATGCGCGTCCCAAAGCTGCTGCGCGTGGGCGGCCGAACGGGCGGACCTCCTCGTTCCGTCCAAGTCAGGCAAAGCCGCTGCTTTTCCTCATCTATCTTCCAGGCGACCTCCACGCTGCCAGCGGAGGTCGACAGTGCGCCAAATTTTATGGTGTTGGTGCAAAGTTCATTGAGCGTCATTGCGAGGGCAATAACGGCACTTGAGGCCACCTTGATATCTGGCCCATTGAAATGGAAACGTCTGTTTCCTTGACTGTCAAAGGGCTCGGTTGCGCCGCTCACGGTGCGGGTAAGGCTGGCGTTCGACCAACTGACTTGCATCAGCAAATCATGGGCGCGCGATAGCGCCAGCAACCGGCCTTCCATAGCCTTCTGCCCGTGCTCGATACTGGTTGTGGTCCGAAAGCTTTGCGACGCGATGGCACTGACGGTTGCGAGGTTGTTCTTTATGCGATGATGGAGTTCGCCCACGATCAGCTTCTGCAACTTGTCTGCTGCATCGCGCTGCTCTGCGTCGATAGAAGACTGCATGAGCAAGGCCTTGGCATCGATGTTGGCCTGCTCAAGTAATAAGCGAAGGCTATCATTCTCTGCGGAGAGCGCGGCCTCTTGTGCGGATATTCGCTTAAGTTCGATTGCTTCCGGGCTGTAACCGTTCTTATCTGTCGGCAACAGGGACGCGTCTGGAATCGTCGTCAGTGCGCCCGCACCGACCATCGCCTGCAGTTCGGTGATCATTTGGCCATTGCTTAGCGGCTTGCCAAAGAAGCGGCTGTCCTGAGGCCTATCTGCGTCGGAAGGCTCAACTTGGCCGGAAACCAAAATGATCTTGATGGCCGGCCAGCGGTCGTGGACCGCGTGAGCAAGCTTGAGCCCATCCATGCTGCCGGGCATCTGAATATCGGTAAAGAGGAGCGATATGTCAGAGCGTGATTCGAGAATAGAGAGCGCCTCGTCGGCATCGACGGCCTGCACAGGAGAGAACCCGGCATCTTCCACAATATCCACCGCCCGCATACGCAGCATCATTTCGTCCTCGACAACGAGGACTTTTGGTACTTCAGGTAAATCGGAGGTCATGCAAACCCTGGAAAAGAGGAGGATAAGTGCGTTTCACGGCGTCGCCATGATTCGCGTCGGCCGGGCCGACACTTCTGCGAAGCCCAGTTCGCAAGCTGGCACTTTTCTGGCCATTGTCTTCAGGCGCGGGGCGAACCATCGTATGCTGGACGATGATAGCTTTCGGCGCCTTAGCGGCCGGCCGTTACCAGACGAGCTTGCACGATTGTTTGGCTTGAACTCGTATTTTGCAGACAGGATGTAGTGAAGTGAGGCCACGTCTGCGCTGAGCAGTTTGCTGACGCCGTTCTCACTGCCAGCCGGTCTCCCTTGGCTAACGCGGCGACCTCGCTCGCTTCGAGCTTTGGTGCAAAGCCAAGCAAGGCAACTGTCAGCGCTCCCAGAAGCGCGAAAATGCCGAGGGCTGTGAATGATCTTTTCATTGTGGTTTGCTGCCCCAGGTCGTCTCGATCTATCCACTCCGGAGATCATGGATGACAACAGCCATAACGAGAAATTGTTCCAGTTCCGCAATCCTCGCGTCGACGACTGGATTGCCTATAATTTGCCGATTGGCGCGCGTGAGGCCGTCAATTGGGGAGGCCCGGAGTCGCGGACGCGGTGCTCACTTCCGAAAAGCCCCTCGGCGTGGCAGAACAGATGCGAAGGGCGGCTAAAGCTAGCAACGCGGACGAGGCGATTGCCATCCTAGAAACGCGCCCGGATATTCATGTCGTCTTTACCGATATCCAGATGGCCGGATCGATGGATGGGCTCAAGCTCGCGCACTTTGTGCGTGGTCGCTGGCCCGATCAAGATCATCGCGACTTCAGGACATCATGCGTTCAAAGAAGCCGATTACCGGAGGGAAGCAGATTTCTGCCTAAGCCTTATGGCTCTGACAGCATCTCCTCGATACTCCGGGAGCTAACCTCTCAAGCTTTGTAGTTTCCATTTAAGGAATTGTCTTGTTCCAGAGTTGAGTTGTGTATTTGGAACACGCTACGCTCGGAGCTCTGCACCGGCGCTCCCAATTCACCGCGCAACCAGCCCTCTACCGTTCGAGATTTCATTGGATCGACGAATCCGATTACCCGCTGATGAATTTCCTCACACGCGGGGCATTTGAACGTTCGGATACCAAGACCAGACGAACCGGGCGTGATACGCGCCAAGATTGTGGGTCTCCGGCACTTAGGACATGGTGGCTCGTAAAACAGGCTCATGACGTACTCCCTCGCATCAGACGTGAACGCGATGCTCCCAGTCACCGGATAGATGCCCGCGACTGACCGGTGGGAATAGCTTTTACCCTCGCACTCCAACATGCTGATCAATACAGATCACCTCTCAGAAAAGTTAACCGGTGGAGATCCGCCAAGAGGGGGACAAACGGCCAGCCGCGCGATCACCGCCTACGGCTGACGATCGGGCCTGTATCGGCATGTCCGGTATTAGGGACGCAGCGGACGTGACACAGTCGCCGGAGGTTCGACCGCTTGTGACCGATCTGAGACATTTCGCTAGCATCCCACATTGTAGTAGCGAAGGCCCATTCCAGAGTTCTGCTTTGAACCGACACGATGGTCTTCCCTCAGCTTGAGGGCAGGCATGAGGCTGCGAAAATTCCCGATCCCATACCTGGAGGCGGGGCGTTGGCCCGGGTTCTCATCGTAGGCGTTTGACTCAAATCAAATAGAACCCGCCTTAGGCTCATAGGGTTTTGCATGGTGGGCTGTCGCGAGGTTCTTTCCAAAACTCTATCGGTGAAGAGTTCATGTCCAGGCGCGTACCTCCTGTCGAAAACCGTGGTCGATCCATTCGGTTCTGGTTGGGGTTGCTCCTCGTGGTCTGCACGGTTCCGGCAATGCTGGTCGCCGGCTACCTGATCACCGACTCGTATATTGCGGCACGCGACAATGCAGAACGCAATACCGTGGCCACAACACGCGCGCTGATGCAGGCGGTCGACCGCGAGCTGCTCAGCGTCCAGTCGAGCTTGCGGGTGCTTGCAAAGTCACCCTACCTGCAGTCCGGTGATCTTGCCGCCTTTCACGAGCACTCGCGCGAACTGCTGCAGTGGCTGACAGGCAATGTAATTGTCATCGCGGACGCGGCCGGACAACTCCTGGTCAGCACGATGGTCCCCTACGGTCAGCCGTTGCCCAGAACCAGCATCCCAGGCCTGGTCCGCACCATCTTCGAGTCCGGCCGACCTGCGATTTCCGATTTTTATATCGGAGCCACATCGAGACAGCCTCAAATCGCCGTCGGTGTGCCCGTGTTTCGGGACGGGAAGGTCGCGTATGCGCTTGTGATGGGCATTCTTCCCGCGAATGTTGCCGTAATCTTGGAGCGGCAGAAGATACCGGAGGGCTGGATCGTGGCGATCCTCGACACCGGCGGGACTATCGTCGCCCGGACCAAAGATCCGGAACTGTTCATCGGCCAGCAGGGAACGCCTGAATTCCAACGCCAGACGTCGAGGGCGCAGGAGGGCATATACGAGACCCCGACGCTGGAAGGTATCGCAGTCATCGGCGGATACCACCGGTCGTCGATCACGGGCTGGATGATCGCATTCGGCGTTCCCAAGAGCGTCTATACGACGAATCTGCGATGGGCACTGATGATCCAGAGCGCTACCGCGGTCCTCGTGCTGTTGCTCGGTGCGTTGTTGGCGGCAAGTATCAGCAGGCGAATCGTCCGCTCGATCCGCGCGATGACGACCCCGGCGCTTGCGCTGGGACTGTCCAGGAAGATTGATGTCCCGACGGTCGAAATTCGGGAGGTGAACGAGCTAGGTCACGCTCTGACAACGGCTTCCCAATTGATCAACCAGCGCGAGGTCGAGCGCGACGAGGCGCAGCACCAAAAAGCGCAAATCGAGGAGTCGCTCCGGCGATCACAGAAGCTGGAAGCGATTGGCCAGATGGCCGCCACCATCGCCCACGATTTCGGAAATCTGCTCACCCCGATCCTAGGAAACTTGGATATGCTCGAGGAGCGGATCGATGATCCCCGCTCGCGATTGCGTATCAATAATGCCCTGGCTAGTGCCAAACGGGGCCAGCAGCTCGTCCGCTCCCTTATGGCCTTCGCACGCCAAGAGCCGTCGGCAGTGACGATTATCGACATCAATCAGGCGATCCTTGCCATGAAGGGAGTGCTGGAGCAGTCGCTGGGCACAATCGGCAAGCTGATCTTCAACCTCGCATCGGAGGCTTGGCCCGTACGCGGCGACGCAACCCAACTGGAGATGGCGATCATCAACCTGGTCGTCAATGCGCGCGATGCCATGACCGCGGAAGGCACCGTGCAAATATCGACGATGAATAGGACGCTGCACGGCGAGCACGACAATCTCTCGGGCGATTACGTGGCAGTCGCGGTTTCCGACACGGGCTCGGGCATGCCGCCTGAAATCCTCGCGGTTGCATTCGAGCCCTTGTTCACGACCAAAGAGCCGG
Organism: Bradyrhizobium sp. HKCCYLRH3097; assembly: GCF_051167875.1. Classification (NCBI taxonomy): domain Bacteria; kingdom Pseudomonadati; phylum Pseudomonadota; class Alphaproteobacteria; order Hyphomicrobiales; family Nitrobacteraceae; genus Bradyrhizobium; species Bradyrhizobium sp. HKCCYLRH3097. The sequence goes on along the minus strand of NZ_JBNPTX010000014.1, from coordinate 197,154 downwards.
GCAAAGGCACCGGGCTCGGTCTCGCCAGCGTTTATAGATTTGCCAAACAATGCGGCGGTGTCGCGGTGATCGAGAGTGAGCTCCGCAAGGGAACCACGGTCACGATCTATCTGCCGCGTGCGCGCAACGACGCAACGACTGATATCGGTGACTCTCGGCTCGGCCAGGCCGCCGACCTGGGCGACGTGAAGTGACGTGCTTGGCCCATTTCGGGCCCAGAGGTCATTGATTGCGACGGTGTCGTTGAGAGCCACAGCAGACATCTGCCGAAGATGCGACAGCCTCTTCGTATCCGGCGGCCGGCCAGGCCGCATCCCGCAAGGGGTGGGAGGACTCGTAGTGGTCAAAGCAAGTTGATCCGATCTGCTTCATTCCCCGACATCCACGCCGCCATGCGCATGCTCTGGTAACATGAGTTCGCCCGGCGAATCGTGGTCACAACCGTCCTACAACGTGCCAGGTTGCGATGGCCGTCCTCCAGCTCTTTCGAGGTTGAACGCTTACCTGCCGAAAATTCCGCCCACCACGCGGTGCATCGCGCCGCCGATCGCGCCGATGGGACCTCCGACATTGCGCTGATGTCGCGCGCGTCCCGTGCTGCGACGGGCTTGGCGGTCGGATTTGGCAGCCTCGGCGGCCGCGTCCATCAGGACCTTGTGCTGGGCGGCATTGAGGAAGCCGGTCGTGGGGTAGCCGCGCTCCTCCTGCCAATGGGCGAGGGCGGCGCGGGTCTGTTCGTCGAACGTCCCGTTGATCTTGGTGCCAAACCCGAGCCTGGTCAGCCCTCGTTGCACGGCGCGACGCTTCGCCTTGGTGAGGCCGATCTGGTTCTCGGCCTGCTGGTTGGCGTCCTGGGCAGCGATCACGGTATCGGCGGGAGCCGACGCTTCACGAGGTGTGCTGCTCAGACCAGCGTGAGCGACCTGCGCGCTTCCGGCGATCGCTAGGAGGGACAGTGCCAGGATCAAGGCGCGCATGGCCTTTCCTTCGCCGATGATACGTTTCTAGAAGAGATACAGCGCGCCGAACTGAACGATCAACATCCGGTCATGCCGCTCCGTGCGATTGCAGGGTAACTGCGGCCCGGGCGGCACGGTTCCCTGGCCCCGCGCCATTGTTCCCTCGCGTTGCACGCGGAGCACGCGATCGGAGCGCACCTGGGAGGTGTCCAGCAGTGGCCGCGATCCCCGGATCGTCGTGGGCGAGCCAGCCGCGGCAGGCAAGCCGTCGCATAGCCCCGAATGCGTATCTAATTACCTTTTAACTGTTCGGAGCCCCCCATTGGGCGGCTCTTTCTGCATGAGGAGCCAAATTTCGATTGAAAATCCAAATCGTCACATTCCTGCTGCATCGCAAAATGCTCATACCGCCATGCAATATAATCCGTTGTATCTGGCATCTGGTATACGTAAATTCTCCTCAGTCAGAACGTCATACCGCCTCACTGAAGGAGACAAACCATGGCCAAGACCGTCGCCCTCCCCCTCGTCCAGCCCGTGTCGCTGTTCGGCCGCCTGCTGGCGACCCTCGACCGCGTGCTGATGACCAGCGCCCGCGCCGCCAACCGCAACGGCGACCTGCCCTATTTCGGCCTCTGAGGCTCGGCGCGCTTCGCGCGCGCAGGCAGCCCTCGAAGCCCAACCAAGAGCCCCGGATCTCCGGGGCTTTTGCTTTTGCGACACCCGCGCGACCTGCGACATATTGGCCCCGTGGGCGTCCCACCCGATCTCCTCAATTGCGGTCGGTCACCTCTTCATACCAAAATCAAATCGGTCGATTTGCTGCGGATGCTCCTCTTGCTGCCTGCTCCCGGCTGCCAACACAACTTTTGGCTGCATGGGCATTGCAAGGAAGTCCGGGGCTGGCGACGACCTGGAGCTGGTCACGGTGGGGATGACACCGGCGGGCTCGACAGGTCGGTGGTTCGATTGGGCACAGCGGCCGGAAGAAGCCGTGCGCTCTCGGGAATGAAGGGGAGAAAGCGTCGATGAAGCGTTCCGTGCGCGTGGCCGTTATGGCTGGCATCGCCCTGATGGCAGGGCATATCCCGGCTCTGGCGGGATGGGAGCCTGTCCGGCCGGTCGAGTTCATCGTTCCGGCTGGCACCGGCGGCGGTGCCGATCAGATGGCCCGGACGATCCAGGGCATCGTCACCAAGCACAACCTGATGAAGCAGCCGCTGGTCGTGATCAACAAGTCCGGTGGCGCCGGCGGCGAAGGCTTCCTCGACGTCAAGGCGTCGGCCGGCAACCCGCACAAGATCATCATCACGCTGTCGAACCTGTTCACGACCCCGCTCGCGACCGGCATTCCGTTCAACTGGAAGGACCTCACTCCCGTCGCGATGCTGGCGCTCGACGAGTTCGTGCTCTGGGTCAATGCCGAGAAGCCCTACACCACCGCCAAGGACTACGTCGATGCGGTCAAGCAGGCCGGCGGCACCCTCAAGATGGGCGGCACCGGCTCGAAGCAGGAAGACCAGATCATCACGGTAGCCATGGAGAAGGCGACCGGCGCGAAGTTCACCTACATCCCCTACAAGGGCGGTGGCGAAGTGGCCGTCCAACTGGTCGGCAACCACATCGATTCCACCGTCAACAATCCGATCGAAGCGGTGGCGCAGTGGCGCGGCGGCAAGGTCAGGCCGCTCTGCGTGTTCGACGACAAGCCGATGGGCTTTGACGAGCCGATCACCGACGGCAAGGCCTGGAAGGACATCCCGACCTGCAAGTCGCAGGGGCTCGACATCGAATATCTGATGCTGCGCGGCATCTTCATGTCGCCGCGGGCCACCAAGGACCAGATCGAATACTACGTCGACCTGTTCAGGAAGGTGCGAGAGACGCCGGAATGGCAGGAGTTCATGAAGACCGGCGCCTTCAACACCACCTTCATGACCGGTGCGGACTACGCCAAATGGGTCGAGACCGAAGAGAAGCGGCACGAGCTCCTGATGAAGGAAGCCGGCTTCCTGGCCTCGAACTGAGCGGCTCGCATGAGAAGTCACGGTGGATCGGCCGGCCCCAGCCACAAGGCGGTCGAGGCCGGCGTCACGCTCGCCATCGCGCTGTTCGGGATCATCGTGATCATCGGCAGCGTGAAGGCGGGAATCAATTGGGGCGCTGAGGGGCCGCGGGCTGGATTCTTTCCGTTCTATGTCGGCCTGCTCATCGTCGCGGCCAGCGCGATGAATGTCCGCAACACGCTGCGCGAGGACGACGGCCGCGTCTTCGCCGAATGGGGCCAGCTCCGCCAGGTCATGAGCGTGGTGGTGCCGACGGCGATCTATGTCGGCGCCCTGCCCTTCATTGGCCTCTACCTCGCGTCCATGATCTTCATCGCCTGGTTCATGCGGTGGCTCGGCAAATATGGCTGGCTCACGGTGGAAGCGGTCGCGATCGGCATGCCGGTCGTGACCTATCTGATCTTCGAGCGCTGGTTCATGGTCCCCCTCCCCAAGGGGCCGATCGAGGATTGGCTCGGACTCTAACAAGAAAACTCATCCGCTGAGCGTTGCAGGACCAAGCTGGCATGGAAGAACTCGCCAATCTGTTTCACGGCTTCGCAGTCGCCCTCCAACCGTTCAACATCATGGTGATGATCCTCGGCATCGTGCTCGGGGTGATCATCGGCGTGCTGCCGGGACTGGGCGGCGCCAACGGCGTCGCGATCCTGCTGCCGCTGACCTTCAGCATGCCGCCGACCTCGGCGATCATCATGCTGTCCTGCATCTATTGGGGCGCGCTGTTCGGCGGCGCCATCACCTCGATCCTGTTCAACATCCCCGGCGAACCATGGTCGGTCGCCACCACCTTCGACGGCTACCCGATGGCGCAGCAGGGCAAGGCGGGCGAGGCGCTCACGGCAGCGTTCACCTCGTCCTTCGTCGGCGCGCTGTTCGCGGTCATCATGATCACGCTGATCGCGCCGCTGGTCGCTGGCTTCGCGCTTCAGTTCGGCCCGGCCGAGAAATTCGCCGTCTATTTTCTCGCCTTCTGCAGCTTCGTCGGCCTGAGCAAGGAGCCACCCTTCAAGACGATTGCGGCGATGATGATCGGCTTCGCACTCGCGGCTGTCGGCCTGGATTCCATCACCGGCCAGCTCCGCCTCACCTTCGGCGTCACTGAACTGCTCAACGGCTTCGACTTCCTGATCGCCGTGATCGGGCTGTTCGGCATCGGCGAGATCCTGCTCACGATGGAGGAAGGCCTGAGTTTCCGCGGCGGCAATGCGCAGATCAATCTGCGTGTCGTGCTGCACACCTGGAAGGAGATGCCGGCCTATTGGGTCACGTCGCTGCGCTCCTGCCTGATCGGCTGCTGGATGGGCATCACCCCCGCCGGCGCCACGCCGGCCTCGTTCATGAGCTACGGCATCGCCAAGCGCCTTTCCAAGCGCGGCAAGAATTTCGGCCATGGCGAGATCGAAGGCGTCGTCGCTCCGGAGACGGCAGCCCATGCGGCAGGCACGGCGGCGCTGCTGCCGATGCTGTCGCTCGGCGTGCCCGGCTCCCCCACGGCGGCGGTGCTGCTCGGCGGCCTCTTGATCTGGGGCCTGCAGCCCGGCCCGATGCTGTTCGTCGAGCAGAAGGAATTCGTCTGGGGCCTGATCGCCTCGATGTATCTCGGCAACCTCGCCGGCCTGCTCGTCGTGCTGACCTGCGTTCCGGTCTTCGCGGCGATCCTGCGCATTCCCTTCAGCATCATCGCACCGCTCATCCTCGTGCTCTGTGCCATCGGCGCCTATTCGGTGCACTCGAGCACGTTCGACGTGGTGCTGATGCTGGTGTTCGGCGTGCTCGGCTATCTGTTCAAGAAGTGCGGCTATCCGCTCGCGCCGCTGGTGCTCGCCATCGTGCTCGGCGACAAGGCCGAGGAGGCCTTCCGGCAGTCACTGCTGGGATCCCAGGGATCGCTCGCGATCTTCTTCTCCAACGGGCTGGTCGGCACCATCATGGCACTCGGGTTGATCGCGCTGTTCTGGTCGGCGATCCAGCAGGGCTACAACCGGTTGCGGGCGCTCGCCACATAAACTCGCCCTTGCTCCGATAGTTGAACTACAAATATCCTCTGCTGCGTCGTATTGTCGCTGCAACGATTTGCCTTGCTTCTGCAGGCTTTTTTCATCGATCGCTGGCCTAGCAGCGGGCACGGGCTCGATGAATCCGCTTGTTTATTGGCATATCATATACCAAACTCCGCATAGCTGTTAGGACAAGAATAGACAGCCTGGAGGAAACATGACGGACTTGGCTCACGCGGGGGCGCCCGCATCTGCAAGAGTAAGCGACGCCTATCGCTGGACGCAGCTCGCGGTTGGCGTCCTGGCGATGGTGATGATCGCCAACTATCAATATGGCTGGACCTTCTTCGTCCCGGATATCGCCAAGACCTTCGGCTGGGATCGCGCGTCGATCCAGTGGGCCTTCACCCTGTTCGTGCTGTTCGAAACCTGGCTCGTGCCGGTCGAGGGCTGGTTCGTCGACAAATACGGCCCGCGCATCGTCGTGCTCGTCGGCGGCGTGCTCTGCGCGATCGGCTGGATGATCAACGCCTACGCCACCTCGCTCAACGGCTACTATCTCGGCATGATCATCGCGGGCATCGGCGCCGGCGGCGTCTACGGCACCTGCGTCGGCAACGCGCTGAAATGGTTTCCCGACAAGCGCGGCCTCGCGGCCGGCATCACCGCGGCCGGCTTCGGCGCCGGCTCGGCGCTCACCGTCGCGCCGATCCAGGCCATGATCCGCGACTCCGGCTTCCAGACCACCTTCCTGTATTTCGGTCTCGGCCAGGGCATCATCATCGTCATCCTCGCCTTCTTCCTGTTCGCGCCCAAGGAAGGCCAGGTGCCCGCGGTCACTCAGAACACCAACCTCGTCCAGAGCCGCCGCAACTACAACCCGACCGAAGTGATCCGTCAGCCGATCTTCTGGCTGATGTACTTCATGTTCGTGATCGTCGGCGCCGGCGGCCTGATGGTGACGGCCAACCTCAAGCCGATCGCCGGCGACTGGAAGGTCGACAACATTCCGGTGACGCTGATCGGCATGACCATGACGGCGGTGACGTTCGCAGCGACCATCGACCGCGTTCTGAACGGCCTGACGCGTCCGTTCTTCGGCTGGATCTCGGACATGATCGGCCGCGAGAACACGATGTTCATCGCCTTCGGCATGGAAGGCATCGGCATCTGGGCGCTGTACATGCTGGGCCACGATCCGGTGTGGTTCGTGATCCTGTCCGGCTTCGTGTTCTTCGCCTGGGGCGAGATCTACTCGCTGTTCCCCTCGACCTGCACCGACACGTTCGGCACCAAGTTCGCCACCACCAATGCCGGCCTGCTGTACACCGCCAAGGGCACGGCAGCGCTGCTGGTGCCGATCGCGAACTACATGCAGCAGTCGTCAGGCAATTGGGACCGCGTCTTCATCATCGCGGCCGGCGCCAACATCCTGGCATCGATCCTGGCGATCGCGGTGCTCAAGCCCTGGCGGAGGGTCGTGGTGCAGAAATCGACGCTCTGACGCGCCCCTTCGCGCTGCAACAAAAATAAAAAAGAACGCTTCCAGATTGACGACGCTCGGCATTTTGCCGAGCGTTTTCTTTTGCTTGGCGGACGATTTCGCTCTCGTTGCAAAGCAACATGTCGCACCCTGTGTCGCAGGCCATATTGCAGACTGGAATATATTATACCAGAATGACTTCGTGCGCAGACGAGGAGCGCGCTCGCAGCGGCATCCTCCAAGAGAGCGCGTTAGGGAGGACACATGGTTTCCAGCACAGAGGCGACACCGCCTGTTCAGGCACAGTCCAGCGGCTTCCGCTGGCTCCAGCTCGCGATGGGCATCATCTGCATGGCGATGATCGCCAACCTGCAATATGGCTGGACACTGTTCGTCGATCCGATCGACGCGAAGTTTCACTGGGGTCGCACGGCGATCCAGCTGGCCTTCACGATCTTCGTCGTCACCGAAACCTGGCTCGTGCCGGTCGAGGCCTGGTTCGTCGACAAATACGGCCCGCGCCTCGTCATCATGTTCGGTGCCGTCATGATCTCGCTGGCATGGGTGCTGAACTCCTACGCCGACTCGCTCACCCTGCTCTACGCCGGCGCCGTCATCGGCGGCATCGGCGCCGGTGCGGTCTACGGCACCTGCGTCGGCAATGCGCTGAAATGGTTTCCCGACCGCCGCGGCCTCGCCGCCGGCGCCACCGCGGCCGGCTTCGGCGCGGGCGCCGCGCTCACCGTCGTGCCGATCGCCAGCATGATCGCCTCGAGCGGCTATCAGAGCGCCTTCTTCACCTTCGGCATCGGCCAGGGCCTGATCGTGTTCGTGCTCGCGATCTTCCTGCGGCCGCCGACCCACGCCGCGCCTGCGCGCAAGAAGCAGCTCAACCTGCCGCAGAGCAAGATCGACTACACGCCGCCGCAGGTGCTGCGCACGCCGATCTTCTGGATCATGTATCTGGTGTTCGTGATGGTGGCCTCCGGTGGCCTGATGACCGCCGCCCAGATCGCCCCGATCGCGCACGACTTCAAGATCGCCAACGAGCCGGTGTCGCTCGCCGGCTTCCAGATGGCAGCGCTGACGTTTGCGATCTCGCTCGACCGCATCTTCGACGGCTTCGGCCGTCCGGTGTTCGGCTGGATCTCGGACACGATCGGCCGCGAGCACACCATGTTCATCGCCTTCGGCACCGCCGCTTTGATGCTGCTGACGCTGGCGAATTACGGCCACAACCCGATCGTGTTCGTGCTCGCGACCGCGGTCTATTTCGGCGTGTTCGGCGAGATCTACAGCCTGTTCCCGGCGACCTCGGGCGATACGTTCGGCAGCAAATATGCCGCGACCAACAACGGCATGCTCTACACCGCGAAGGGCACCGCCTCGCTCCTGGTCCCGCTCGCGAGCCTCGTCTCCGCCAAGTATGGCTGGCAGGCCGTGTTCGTGATCGGCGTTGCGCTGAACGCGACGGCGGCGCTGATGGCGCTGTTCGTGATCAAGCCGCTGCGCCGCGCCTTCATCCTCGGCAAGGAGGCGGCGGTCACCCAGCCTGCGGCGCAGGACGTTCGCACCACGGCGTAAATCACCCGCTTCTTCCCGCGACTGCAGGAGGCGCATCCCCCATGCGCCTCCTTTTCTTTTGGCGCGCCGTGCATGCCAGATGCCAATCCGAGCATGCATTTGACAGCATCACTGACCTTATTTTCCAGACATCTGCCCAGAAAACATCAAGATCCCAATTGACTTCTGGCATAACGTATACCAGACTTCCTCCTGTTCAAGACAACAAACGGGAGGGTGCCATGAAAGTCGGAGACATCCTGCGCAACAAGACGGCGCGCGTGATCACGGTGCGAATGAACGAGACCGTCGGCGTCGCGGCGCAGCTGATGCGCGCCAGCAATGTCAGCGCCCTCGTCGTGAAGGACGTCGTCCGCACGGAAGGCAACACCGCCGCCGGCATGTTCACCGAGCGCGACGTGGTGCGCGCCATCGCCGAGCACGGCGCCGCCGGCGTCACCATGAAGGTCTCGCAGCTGATCTCGCCGCAGCGGCTGATCTCCTGCAGCACCGAGGACTCGCTCGAGCACGTGCGGCACCTGATGAACGTGCATCACATCCGCCATCTCCCGGTCATCGTCGACTTCGCGCTCGCCGGCGTCATCAGCATGCGCGACGTCTCCAGCGCCTTCGACGAAGCGGAAGCTCCGGTCGCCGCCTGACGCGTCCAGCCCGGTCAGCGGAACCGGTTCATCCCCCAGGGAGTCTTGTCGGAGCAGCGCGCCGCCTGTTAGGCGGTGCGCTGAGAACAGCGGCACAGTAAGGTCGCCGCTCAATGTGACGGACAGGATTCCTCGCGATGAAAGCCTATGTCTACGGCGCCCAGGGCGCCGCGATCACCGATATCGCCAAGCCCACGCCGAAGGGCACGCAGGTCCTGGTCCGCGTGCGCGCCTGCGGCCTCAATCGCGCCGATCTCGGCATGACGAAGGGGCATGTGCATGGCGCCGCCGGCGGCGTCGGCACGGTGCTCGGCATGGAATGGGCCGGCGAGGTCGCCGAGCTCGGTCCCAACGCCAGGGGCGTGAAGATCGGCGACAAGGTGATGGGCTCGGGCAGCGCGGCGTTCGCCGAATACACTCTCGCCGACCACGGCCGTCTGTTCCACGCGCCGTCGAACATGAATTTCGACGAGGCCGCCACGCTGCCGATCGCGTTGACCACGATGCACAACGCCGTCGTCACCAACGGCGCTTTGCAGCCGGGCCAGCGCGTGCTGGTGCAGGGTGCGAGCTCCGGCGTCGGCCTGATGGCGATGCAGATCGCCAAGCTCAAGGGCGCCTCGCTGGTGGTGGGCTCCTCGACCGATGCGATGCGCCGCGGACGGCTCAAGGAGTTCGGCGCCGATCTCGCCATCGACTCCAGCGATCCCGCCTGGGTCGATCAGGTGCTGCAGGCGACCAACGGCGAGGGCGTCGATCTGATCATCGACCAGGTGTCCGGCAAGGTCGCCAATCAGAACCTCGCCGCGACCAAGGTCCTCGGCCGCATCGTCAATGTCGGCCGGCTCGGCGGCACCCATGCCGACTTCAACTTCGACCTGCACGCGGCGCGCCGCATCACCTACGTCGGCGTCACCTTCCGCACCCGTTCGATCGAGGAGATCCGTACGATCTTCGACGAGGTGAAAAAGGACATCTGGAGTGCGGTCGAGCAGCGCACGCTGCGGCTGCCGATCGACCGCGTCTTCGCCTTCGACGACATTGGCGCGGCGTTCGCGCACATGGAGGCGAACAAGCATCTCGGCAAGATCGTGGTGACCTTGTGAACGCAACCTTCTGAGATTTAGAAGCACTCGAAACAGCGCGCGGTCCGCGCCCATGGACCGCGCGATCCCGGCTTTCATGGTGCGGCCTCGGCTGCTACATCCGCCGCCATGAGAGACGCCGCCTCCCATGTCGATTCCGGGAAAACCCGTGTCGCCGCGATCTCGATCGCGGCGAGCGCCAGCATGGCCGCGGCGAAGTTCATCGTCGGCATCCTGATCGGCAGCCTCGCGCTCGTCTCCGAGGCCCTGCACAGCGCCGTCGACGTCGTCGCCACCGTGATCACCTGGATGGTGGTTCGGGTATCGGACCGGCCGGCCGACGACGAGCATCATTACGGCCATGGCAAGCTGGAGAGCCTGTCGGCGCTCGGCGTCATCGCCCTGCTCTACGTGCTGGCCGGCGGCGTGCTGGTGGAATCCGTCAGCCGGCTGCGCGAGGCGGCGCCGCCGCCGTCGCTGTCGGCGATTCCGTTCGTGGTGCTGCTGGTCGACATCGCCGTCAACTTCTGGCGCGCCCGCGCGCTGCACCGCGCCGCGCACGAGACCCACAGCCAGGCGCTCGCCGCCGACGCACTGCATTTCGCCTCCGACGTGCTCGGCTCGATTGCCGTCATCGGCGGCCTGGTCCTCACCGCGTTCGGGTTCTGGTGGGGGGATTCCGCCGCCGCGGTCGCGGTCGCCCTGATGATCTCGGTGCTCGGCCTGCGGCTGGCGCGCTCCACCGTAGAAACACTGCTCGACCGTGCACCAGAGGGCGCGGCCGAAAAGGCGCGCGCCGCGATCCGTTCGATCAACGGCGTCGTCGATGTCGAGCGGCTGCGGGTCCGGCTCGTCGGCGCAACGCATTTTGTCGACGCCACGGTGCAGGTGCCGCGCACCTACCCGATCGACCGTGTGCACGAGATCAAGCGCGATGCGCAGGCCGCGGTCGATGCCAGCCTGTCCGGCGCCGACGTCACCTTCACGACGGTGCCGGTCGCGCTCAGCAACGAGAGCGTGCGCGAGCGCATCATGGTGATCGCGCGCAATTCCGGCCTCGCGATCCATCACGTCACCGTCCACGACGTCGGCGGCCGCCTGATCGTCGCGATCGACCTCGAGGTCGACGGCGACATGAGCCTGTTCGCGGCGCATGCGATCGCGCACGAGCTGGAACGCAGCATCCGCGACGAATTCGGCGCCGACGTCGAGGTCGACACCCATATCGAGCCGCTCGAACCCGAGCTGCCATTCGGCGTCGACGCGCCGGCGCAGCGGATCGCCGAGATCGCCGCCGCCCTGCAGCGTCTCGCCGCCGAGACCGACATGTACGACGTGCACAATGTCCGCGTCCGCAACACCGAGGCCGGCGAGATCGTCAACTTCCACTGCCGCGCGGCGCCGTCGATGAGCGTGCTGAAGGTGCACGACAATGTCGACCACATCGAGCGCGGGGTGCGTCGCGCCTTCCCGAGCGTCAAGCGCGTCATCAGTCACGCCGAGCCGCCGCACGGCTGAAGCCTGAACGTCATGCTGCGTTCCCGCTTCGGACTCACTCTGCCGGCTTTTCGCCATGGCAATTCCGCATTGGATAAGATTTATTAGCTTTTGCCAAATCGTTGACTCTCGACAGCCCGAGAAATCTGGATTCAAATCAACTTGATTCGGAAGCGGCTGGGGCTCTTTCGAAATTCGGGTATCCAAGAAGTTTCGGGGGTCTACAGCATGGCGCGTGCGCATGCCGCGAACGCGTGCGTCCAATCTTCTGATTCCATCAAGGGGTTGGCGCAATCGATCGCGAAACCGGCCTATCAAAGGCTGCTGACTGCTGAGCCGGTATTGCGTCGTGCTGTCCCTACTTTGATCATCGCCTTTCTCGTCACCATCTGTCTCGGCGCCTTCGTCCAGGTGCTCGACCAGAGCCGTCAGAAGCGCGGCGCGACCAAGCGCGACCTGGCCGCGATCTCCGACCTGCTCGCCGACCGTATCGGTCATCTGGCGACGCGCCCGGACCGCATCGCCCACATCGAGCATCTGCAGAGCCTGCTGCCCGACCTGATCCCCGCCTGGGGAGCGGCGGCCGGACGCCACGTGATCGTCACCGGCGCCGACCACCGCATCCTGGCCCGGGTTCCGGTCGACGCCGCGCTCGGCGAGAACGACCGCATCCTCGATCTGATCTCGACCGCGCAGCTCTTGGCCACGCCCGGCCTGCAGGGCGCGGTCACCGAGATCACCTTGCCGAACGGCCGTCCGGCCTTCGCAGTGTCGCAGTTGATCAAGGCGCTGCCCGGCCGCGTCGTCGTGATCCAGGAGAAGCTCGAGCCGATCTGGGGCTCGGACGCCGCGCTCTCGGTGACCCTGTCGGCGACGACGGGCTTCGTCGTGCTGATCCTGGGCTTCGCCTTCCACTGGCAGTCGACCCGCGCCCGCGAGGGCGACCTGATCAACGACGCCGTGCGCGGCCGCATCGACACCGCGCTCAATCGCGGCCGCTGCGGGCTGTGGGACTGGGACCTGTCGCGCGGGCGCATCTTCTGGTCGAACTCGATGTTCGCGATGCTCGGCCTGGAGAACCGCACCGACCTCCTCACCTTCGGCGAGGTCAACGCGCTGGTGAACTCGGACGACATCGACCTGTTCGAGATCGCCGACCAGCTCGTCGCCGGCGACATCCACCAGATCGACCAGAGCTTCCGGATGCGCCACACCGAGGGCCACTGGATCTGGCTGCGGGTTCGCTGCGAGCTCAGCCAGGGCACCTCAGATTCCGGCCTGCACCTGATCGGCATCGCGGTCGACGTCACCGAGCAGAAGAGCCTGGTCGAGAAGACCGTCGAGGCCGACCTGCGCCTGCGCGACGCGATCGAGACGATCTCGGAAGCCTTCGTGCTGTGGGACGCCAACAACCGGCTGGTGCTGTGCAACTCGCACTTCCAGAAGCTGCACAAGCTGCCGGACTCCGCCGTGATCCCCGGCACCTCCTATGAGACCGTCATCGAGGTCGGCAAGATGCCGGAGATCCGCACCCGGCTGCACGACCACAGCCAGCAGGCGCCGGGCGGCCGTACCTTCGAGGCGCAGCTCGACGACGGCAGCTGGCTGCACATCTCCGAGCGCCGCACCAAGGACGGCGGCTACGTCTCGGTCGGCACCGACATCACCCGCATCAAGGAGCACGAGCAGAAGCTCGTCGACAACGACCTGCGCCTGCGCGCCACGGTCATCGACTTGCAGCGCTCGCAGAGCGCGCTGGAACGCCAGGCGATCGAGCTCGCCGACCTCGCCGAGAAGTACTCGCAGGAAAAGACCCGCGCCGAGGAAGCCAACCAGACCAAGTCGAAATTCCTCGCCAATATGAGCCACGAGCTGCGCACTCCGCTCAACGCCATCATCGGCTTCTCCGAGATCATGGGCAGCGGCATGTTCGGCTCGCTCGGCTCGGAAAAGTACCAGGAGTACTGCCACGACATCCTGACCTCGGGTCAATATCTGCTCGAGGTGATCAACGACATCCTCGACATGTCGAAGATCGAGGCCGGCCGCATGAAGCTCGACATGGAGCCGCTCGACCTCGCCAAGACGCTGGCGGAATCGCTGCGCGTCGTCTCCGGTCGCGCCTTGGACAAGAGCCTCGTGCTCGACGCCGACATCGGAGGCAGCATCCCGGTCGTCGCCGACCGTCGCGCCACCAAGCAGATCATGGTCAACCTGCTGTCGAACGCGGTGAAGTTCACCCCGGAGGGCGGCCGTGTCACGATGCGGAGCCGCGTGTTCGAGGACAAGGTCGTGCTCATCATCGCCGACACGGGCATCGGCATCCCTGCGCATTCGCTGGCGCGCCTCGGCCGCCCGTTCGAGCAGGTCGAGAGCCAGATGACCAAGACTTATCACGGCTCCGGGCTCGGCCTCGCCATCGCCCGCTCGCTGGCCCAGTTGCACGGCGGCTCGATGCGGCTGCGCTCGCGGCTGGAGCACGGCACCGTCGTGCGCGTGACCCTGCCCCGCGACGCGTACAAGGCCACGGCGAGCATCTCGGTCGCGGCGTGAGCGCGGCGGCCGTACTGCCGTAGCGTGGGCACTTTGCCCACCCTACGGCAACATCATCAAATCGGACTCACATCTCAAAGAGATTGCACTTCAGGATCAGGCCCCACAGGCATGACAGCGCTCTCGCGTGACGGATGATGCCCGAGGCATGCGATCGGCTTGCCCTTCGGACATGCAACGCCGACGCAGGCGGATGACGGCATCATGACGTCGCTTCGTGCCTAGTCAGCAACATCGGCGGAACGTGGTATTGACGCACCTGCACGTCAGCAACTAAGGCAGTTGCTCCAAGATCTGGAGTACCGCGCGTGATCATTGCCTTCATCGTTGCCGCCTTCGCCTATCGCTTTGCCATGCTGGGCGTCTCGATCCGCAACGAAAAACGGCTGCGCGCCGACGGCGCAACCGAATACGGCGCATCCGTGTCGCGCTGGTTGGCCATCGCACATGTCGCTTTCTATCTCGCCGCGACGGCCGAGGGCCTCGTCCGGGATGCGCCGCTCGACGCCGTCAGCATCATCGGGTTCGTGATCTATCTGTTCGGCGCGGTGATGCTGCTTGTGGTGTCGCAATTGCTCGGCCGCCTCTGGACCGTCAAGCTGATGCTCGCGCGCGACCACGCGCTGGTGACCCATCCGCTGTTCCGGATCGTGCGCCACCCGAACTACTTCCTCAACATCCTGCCCGAGCTGATCGGCTACGCGCTGACCCTGCACGCCTATCTCACGCTCGTGGCCGGCCTGATCATCTATGCCGTGCCACTGACCTTGCGGATCCGGCAGGAGGAGAAGATCATGCGGGAGCAATTTGCGGCGTACTGAGCGGAGCTAGCCGCTCCGCGAGTTCGCCGCGCGGACCGCAACTTTCACCAAGTCCGACGCTCGACGCCCGTGCAAGGGTTCGGTGACCATCATCGTACCCAAGGGAGCATCGCGATGCTGAAGCGGATCTGGCACGGCTGGACCAGGGCGGCGGATGCCGATGCCTATGAGGACCTGCTGCGGTCAACGACCTTTCCAGGGATCATCGATCGGAAAATCGAGGGATTTCTGAGCATCGAGCTGCTGCGCAGGCCGCTCGAAGACGAGGTCGAATTCGTGACGATCATGACCTTCGCCGATCCGACGGCGGTGGTTCGCTTCGCGGGTCCGGCGCATGACACGGCGGTGGTGCCGCCCGCGGCGCGGAAGCTGCTCAGCCGCCATGACGGCCATGTCGCGCATTATGAGTTGAAGACCACGCGCCACGCGCAAGGTCAGGGTTCCGCGACCGCATGAGAGCCCGAAGTCTGCCGACGACGCCAGCGAGGTCGGTGACGACGCCGACCGTCGCCACGGAAGCAACCTGGATGGCGACGCTGCGCTCGCAATGACGAGAGGAGACCGTGTACGCCATCATGGCGAGCGCAGCGAAGCAAGCCTGGGCCATTGTTCACCGCCGGTGCTGAGGCGCTGGGCCAGCGGCAACTCCGCGGACGCGCGCCTCACGCCTGCAGGCTGGGCGCGACCTCGCGGGCGATCTGGACCAGCGCCGCGATCAGCGGGGTCATCGGGTCACGCTGCGGGATGACCAGGCCGATCTGGTAGTTGATGACGGGATCGACGATCGGGATCGAGCGCACCTTGTCGGCGAGGCCGAGCGTTTCGGCGAGCTTGGCCGGCATCACGCTGGCCCAGCGGCCGGTCTTGACATGGGTGTACAGCACCAGCAGCGAGTTCGACGTCAGCGTTGGCGTCACCTCGTTGCCGGCGGCCTTCAGAGCGCGGTCGATGATGCGGCGGTTCTGCATGTCCGGGGTCAGGAGGCACAGCGGCACCTGCCCGACCTCCTGCCAGGTCACCTGATCGCGATCGCCGAACATCGCGTCGGGCGCGGTCAGCAGCCGGTAGCTCTCGTTGTAGAGCGGGATGGTGCGGACACGGCCGATCGGCTCGTTCTCGATGTAGGTCAGCCCGGCATCGACCTCCAGGTTCTCCAGCAGCCCCAGCACGTCGGCCGACGTGCACGACATGATGCGGAACCGGACCTCCGGATGCTTGGCGCGGAACGGCGTCGTCAGCGACGCCACCATGCCGAGCACCGTCGGCACCGCCGCGATCCGGATCTCGCCCGATAGCTTGTCCTTGAGCCCGTTGATCTCCTGGCGCATCGCGCGGAAGTCGCCGACGATGCGGCGCGCCCAGTCGAGCGTGCGCTCACCCTCCGGCGTAAAGCCCTGGAACCTGGAACCGCGCTGCACCAGCATAACGCCGAGGATCTCCTCGAGCTGCTTGATGCTGGTCGACATCGTCGGCTGGGTCACGCCGCAGGCCTCGGCCGCTCGGCCGAAATGACGCTCCTTGGCCAGCGCCAGCAGCAGTTCGAGCTTGTCAATCAAGAGGTCGGCCTTCCAGCGGTTGAAGGGCCCAGTTCCGCACGTTTTCGGCGGTGCGGGCCACGGAGAAACCTATCACGGCGCGGCGGGCCCGGACACGGTAAAACGCGGCCGCAAGCCGGTCGCGCGAAGGCCTGTTTTTCGTCAACTTCTAGCTATCTCTCGATTGCGTTTCGCTATCGCAGCACGGGACTGCTTTATTGATATCTTGAGCAATTCCAATTTGGATGTGCGAAACGCTTGCAACGCAGAATCGGGATCAGGATGACGCCGGTGTACGAGACGTGGGACGCGGCGCGCGGCGCCGAAATCATCGCCCAACATAGCGGGATGGAGGGAGCAACCTTGCCCATCCTCCATGCGTTGCAGGAGACGTTCGGCCATGTGCCGGAGGATGCCATTCCGATGATCGCATCCGCTCTGAACCTCTCGCGCGCCGAGGTTTACGGCGTGTTCACGTTCTACCATGATTTCCGGGCCAAGAAGGCCGGTCGTCACGTGCTGAAGCTGTGCCGCGCCGAGGCCTGCCAGGCCGCCGGCGGCGATGCGCTCGCGGCGCGCGCCGAAGCGAAGCTCGGCATCTCCATCGGCAACACCACGGCCGATGAGCGCGTCACGCTCGAGCCGATCTACTGTCTCGGCCTGTGCGCAACCGCGCCGTCGGCCATGCTCGATGGCCGCCTGGTCGGCCGGCTCGACGAAGCCCGGATCGATGCTCTCGTCTCGGAGGCCCAGCGATGAGCGTGCGTCTTTTTGTCCCGTGTGATGCCGGCGCCCTCGCCGTCGGCGCCGATGAGGTTGCCCACGCGCTGCACAAGGCGGCGCTGGAGCGGAAGGTCGATATTGAAGTCGTACGCAACGGCTCGCGTGGGTTGTACTGGCTCGAGCCGCTGGTCGAACTGGAGACGGCGCAGGGCCGGTTCGGCTTCGGACCGGTGACGGCAGACGACGTGCCGTCCCTGCTCGATGCGATCGTCGCCGACAAGCCGCACAAGCTCTCGCTCGGCCTGACCGAGGAGATCCCGTGGCTGAAGCGGCAGACCCGCCTCACCTTCGCCCGCTGCGGCATCATCGATCCGCTGTCGCTCGACGACTACCGCGCCCATGGCGGCTACAAGGGCCTGACCCGCGCTCTGACGCTGACGCCCGATGCTGTGATCTCCGAGGTCACGACCTCGGGCCTGCGCGGCCGCGGCGGCGCAGGCTTCCCGACCGGCATCAAATGGAAGACGGTGGCGCAGACCGCGGCCGACCGCAAATACGTCATCTGCAACGCCGACGAGGGCGACAGCGGCACCTTCGCCGACCGCATGCTGATGGAAGGCGATCCCTTCGTCCTGATCGAAGGCATGACCATCTGCGGCATCGCGGTGGGCGCCACCAAGGGCTACATCTACACGCGCTCGGAATATCCGCACGCGATCGCGACCATGACCAAGGCGATCGACATCGCCAGGAAGGCCGGCCTGCTCGGCAGCAACGTCGCGGGCTCGAACTACAATTTCGAGCTGGAGGTGCGCACCGGCGCCGGCGCCTATGTCTGCGGCGAAGAGACCGCGCTGATGGAGAGCCTCGAGGGCAAGCGCGGCATCGTCCGCGCCAAGCCGCCGCTGCCCGCCCATCATGGCCTGTTCGGCAAGCCGACCGTCGTCAACAACCTGTTGTCGTTCGCCGCCATCCCCTTCATCCTCGACGAGGGCGCCAAGGCCTATGCCGATTTCGGCATGGGCCGCTCGCGCGGCACGATGCCGATCCAGATCGCCGGCAACGTCAAGTTCGGCGGCCTGTTCGAGACCGCGTTCGGCATCACGCTGGGCGAGCTGGTCGACGACATCGGCGGCGGCACCTTCACCGGCCGCCCGGTCCGTGCGGTGCAGGTCGGAGGCCCGCTCGGCGCCTACTTCCCCCGCGCCCTGTTCGACACGCCGTTCGACTACGAGGCGTTCGCCGCCAAGGACGGCCTGATCGGCCATGGCGGCATCGTCGTGTTCGACGACAGCGTCGACATGTCGAAGCAGGCCCGCTTCGCGATGGAGTTCTGCGCCATCGAATCCTGCGGCAAGTGCACGCCGTGCCGTATCGGCTCGACGCGCGGCGCCGAGACCATCGACAAGATCCGCCGCGGCGAGCGCGTCGCCGAGAACATCGCCCTGGTCGAAGACCTCTGCGGCACTATGAAGCTCGGATCGCTCTGTGCACTCGGCGGCTTCACGCCCTACCCTGTGCTCTCGGCGCTGAAGCACTTCCGCGAAGATTTCGGCCCCCAGCAGCCGCGCTTGCAGGCTGCGGAATAAGATATCGGGAACAAGGACACCGACCATGTCGCTCATCCACGAAACCGATTACGGCACACCGCTCTCCAAGTCCGAAAAGATGGTCACGCTCACCATCGACGGCCAGAGCATCACCGTTCCCGAGGGCACCTCGATCATGCGCGCGGCCATGGAGGCCGGAACGCAGATCCCGAAGCTGTGCGCGACCGACATGGTCGACGCGTTCGGCTCGTGTCGCCTCTGCCTCGTCGAGGTCGAAGGCCGCGCCGGCACCCCGGCCTCCTGCACCACGCCGGTGGCCGCGGGCCTCGTCGTCCACACCCAGACCGAGCGGCTGAAGAAGCTGCGCAAGGGCGTGATGGAGCTCTACATCTCCGACCATCCGCTCGACTGTCTGACCTGCGCTGCCAATGGCGATTGCGAGCTGCAGGACATGGCCGGCGCCGTCGGCCTGCGCGACGTGCGCTACGGCTATCAGGGCGACAACCACGTGTTCGCCGACGCCTGCGGCGAAGCCAATCCGGCCTGGCTGCCGAAGGACGAGTCGAACCCGTATTTCACCTACGATCCCTCCAAGTGCATCGTCTGCTCGCGCTGCGTCCGCGCCTGCGAGGAAGTGCAAGGCACGTTCGCGCTGACCATCTCCGGCCGCGGCTTCGACAGCCGGGTGTCGCCGGGCATGAGCGAGAGCTTCCTCGGTTCGGAATGCGTGTCGTGCGGCGCTTGCGTACAGGCCTGCCCGACCGCGACCCTGACCGAGAAGAGCGTGATCGAGATCGGCCAGCCGGAGCATTCGGCGGTCACCACCTGCGCCTATTGCGGCGTCGGCTGCGCCTTCAAGGCGGAGATGCGCGGCGAGGAAGTCGTGCGCATGGTGCCGTACAAGGATGGCAAGGCCAATCGCGGCCATTCCTGCGTCAAGGGCCGCTTCGCCTATGGCTATGCGACCCACAAGGAACGCATCCTCAAGCCGATGATCCGCGAGACCATCGACCAGCCCTGGCGCGAGGTCTCCTATGACGAGGCCTTCAAGTTCGCCGCCGACAAGCTGCGCGGCATCCAGGCCAAATACGGCCGCGACTCGATCGGCGGCATCACCTCGTCCCGCTGCACCAACGAAGAAACCTATCTGGTGCAGAAGCTGATCCGCGCCGGCTTCGGCAACAACAATGTCGACACCTGCGCCCGCGTCTGCCACTCGCCGACCGGCTACGGCCTTGCCACCACCTTCGGCACCTCCGCCGGCACGCAGGACTTCGACTCGGTCGAGGACAGCGACGTCATCATGGTGATCGGCGCCAACCCGACCGATGCGCATCCGGTGTTCGGCTCGCGCATGAAGAAGCGGCTGCGTCAGGGCGCCAAGCTGATCGTCGTCGATCCGCGCAAGATCGACCTCGTGAAGTCGGCGCACGTCAAGGCCGACTATCATCTGCCGCTGCTGCCCGGCACCAATGTCGCGATCCTGACTGCGCTGGCCCATGTGATCGTCACCGAAGGCCTCGTCAACGAGACCTTCGTGCGCGAGCGCTGCGACTGGAGCGAGTTCCAGGACTGGGCCGAGTTCGTCGCGCTGGAGAAGAACAGCCCCGAGGCGATCGCCAGCATTTCCGGCGTGGACCCGGAAGCGATCCGCGGCGCGGCCCGGCTCTACGCCAAGGGCGGCAACGGCGCGATCTACTACGGCCTCGGCGTGACCGAGCACAGCCAGGGCTCGACCACGGTGATCGCGATCGCCAACCTCGCGATGGCGACCGGCAATATCGGCCGCCGCGGCGTCGGCGTGAACCCGCTGCGCGGCCAGAACAACGTGCAGGGCTCGTGCGACATGGGCTCGTTCCCGCATGAGCTGCCGGGCTACCGCCACATCTCGGGCGACGCGGTGCGCGACCAGTTCGAGGCGATGTGGAACGTCAAGCTCAACCCTGAGCCGGGCCTGCGCATCCCGAACATGTTCGACTCCGCGATCGAAGGCACCTTCATGGGCCTCTACGTGCAGGGCGAGGACATCCTGCAGTCGGATCCCAACACCACGCATGTGGTGCAGGCGCTGTCGTCGATGGAATGCGTCATCGTGCAGGACCTGTTCCTGAACGAGACCGCCAACTACGCCCACGTGTTCCTGCCGGGCTCGACCTTCCTCGAGAAGGACGGCACCTTCACCAACGCCGAGCGCCGCATCCAGCGGGTGCGCAAGGTGATGACCCCGCTCAACGGCATGGCCGACTGGGAGGTGACGATCGGTCTCGCCAAGGCGATGGGCTTCGAGATGAAGTACAATCACCCGTCCGAGATCATGGACGAGATCGCGGCGCTGACGCCGACCTTCGCCGGCGTCTCCTATCAGAAGCTCGAGGAGATGGGATCGGTGCAGTGGCCCTGCAACGAGAAGAATCCCGAGGGTTCGCCGATCATGCATGTCGACGGCTTCGTCCGCGGCAAGGGCAAGTTCGTGGTCACGGAGTATGTCGCGACCGACGAGCGCACCGGCCCGCGCTTCCCGCTCCTGCTCACCACGGGGCGCATCCTGTCGCAGTACAATGTCGGCGCCCAGACGCGGCGCACCGAGAACGTGGTGTGGCATGGCGAGGACGTGCTGGAGATCCATCCGCACGATGCCGAGCAGCGCGGCATCCGCGACGGCGACTGGGTGCGGCTGACCAGCCGCGCCGGCGAGACCACGCTGCACGCGCTGATCTCCGAGCGCGTCGCCCCCGGCGTGGTCTACACCACCTTCCACCATCCGCTGACCCAGGCCAACGTCATCACCACGGACTATTCGGACTGGGCCACCAACTGTCCGGAGTACAAGGTCACGGCAGTGCAGGTGTCGCAGTCCAACGGACCGTCGGACTGGCAGAAAGCCTATGACGAGCAGGCCCGCAACTCGCGCCGCATCGCCCCGGTCGTGGAGGCAGCGGAGTAGCATGACCGATGCAGTGCGCATCGCGGATCGTCTGGTCTGGCGCGACGGAGCCCTCACCGAGGGCCACCGCCGCGTGCCGGAGGAGACCGCGGTCGCACTGACCTACAATGGCGGCACCCAGGCCGTCATGATGGCGACGCCGCAAGACCTCCGCGACTTCGCCATCGGCTTCAGCCTGAACGAAGGTCTCGTCACGAGCCGCGACGACATCATCTCGCTCGACGTCGTCGAGCTGGATGACGGCATCGAGCTCAGGATGTGGCTGCCCGACGCGCAGGCCGAACGCTTGGCCGAGCGCCGCCGCAACATCGCCGGCCCCACCGGCTGCGGCCTGTGCGGCATCGATTCGATCAGCGAAGCGGTGCGGCCGGCGGCGCATGTCCCGGACGGCCGGCGTTTCGCTCCGCGCGACGTCATGGCGGCGCTTGAGGCCATCGAGCCGCTGCAGAAGCTCAATCACGAGACCCGCGCGGTGCATGCCGCGGCGTTCTGGACTCCCGCGCGCGGCATCGTCGGCTTGCGCGAGGATGTCGGCCGCCACAACGCGCTCGACAAGCTCGCTGGCCACCTCGCGCAAACGCGCTGTGCGGCGAGCGAGGGCATCGTGATCCTGACGAGCCGCGTCTCGGTCGAACTGGTGCAGAAGGCTGCTGCCATGGGCGCACCCATCATGGTCGCGGTCTCCGCCCCGACCGCGCTCGCCATTCGCATGGCCGAGGCCGCCGGCATCACGCTGATTGCGGTGGCCCGCAACGACGGCTTCGAAATCTTCACCCATCCCGAACGGATCGTCGCGAGCGCCGAGACCGGCGCGCGATCAACACAGACGGACAACACCCATGTCGCATAACCCCTCCGAGCGCCTCGTCTACATGGCCAACCAGATCGGCAAGTTCTTCCAGAGCCAGGGGCAGGAGAAGGAGGTCGCCGGCGTCGCCGAGCACATCAAGAAGTTCTGGGATCCGCGCATGCTCAAGACGATCTATGCGCACCACGACGCCGGCGGCGCGGGCCTCGACCCGGCGGTGAAGGAAGCGATCGGCCGGCTGAAAGATGCCGCGGTCGCCAAGGAAAAGGCATAGGCGGCCGGCCGTCCTACCGCGCGGCTGGTCGGGTCATCCCTCCACGAGTGCGGTGAACACGCGCCGCACTTCGGTCTGCGTTTCGCGCAGCCGCGCCTCGAGCGCCGAGAAATCCGGCGCGTCGCCCGCCCGGGCCATCACCCGCAGCAGGTCCTCGCCGGCCTGATCCGGCTTGAACTTGTCGCTGACGCACAGCCGCACGATCTGCGTCAGATCGTGATACAGCCGCGCGGCCTGACGCAGGATCACGGCTTCAGCGCGCGGCAGCACGCCGAGCCGCTCGGCATTGTCGAGCACCGCAAGCGTGCTGACATCGAGAATCTCCGGCGTCGTCGCGGCATGGACGAGCTGCAGATATTGCGCGACGAAGTCGATGTCGACCATGCCGCCGGCGGCGTGCTTGAGGTCCCACAGATCGGCCTCGCCCTTCTCGGCCGCGATCGCGCGGCGCATGTCGGCGACGTCGCGCGCGATCGCGCTCCTGTCGCGCGGACGCTGCAGCGCGGCCTGGATGATCTCCTCAATCCGGGCCCGAAACGCCGGCGACGCCGAGATCACCCGTGCCCGCGTCAGCGCCATGTGCTCCCAGGTCCACGCCTCCTGCTCCTGGTAATGCGCAAAGGAGTCGATGTGCGAGGCCAGCGGGCCGGCGCGGCCCGACGGCCGCAGCCGCATGTCGATGTCGTAGAGCACGCCGTAATTGGTGCGCGAGGTGAAGGCCGAGATCAGCCGCTGGGTGAAGCGCGCGAAGTAGTGCGCGCCCTGCAGCGAGCGCTCGCCGTCGGAATCCGGCGCATCGCCGTCGAAGTCGTAGAGCAGGATCAGGTCGAGATCGGACGAAGCCGTCATTTCGCGCGCGCCGAGCCGCCCCATCGCGACGATCGCGGTCTCCTGGCCCTTGATGCGGCCGTGCTGGGCGGCGAAGCGCTCCGTCACGAGATCATGCACGGTGTGCACGATGCCCTCGGCGACGTCGGCGAAGGCGGTGCCGGCCTGCTGCGCCGACACCGTGCCGGAGAGGATGCGCGTGCCGATCAGGAACAGGCTCTCCTGGCCGAACAGCCTGAGACGATCGAGAAACTCCTCATAGGTCCCGGCATCCTTTAGCGTCGACGCCAGCCGCTCTGACAATTCGCGCCGGTCGGGGATCGCGCCGAAGAAGCGCGGATCGATCAGGCCGTCCATCAGCCGCGGCTGCCGCGCCAGCATGTCGCCGAGCCGGGGCGCCGCCCCGAGCACGAGCGCGACGAGCGCCACGAGATCGCGGTTCTGCCCGAGCAGGGTGATCAGGCGGCCGCCGAGTTGCAGCGCCTGCAGGAAGCGGTCGAAGGCCACGACGGCGCGATCCGGCTCGTCGGCATGCGCGAGGCCATCGATCAGCGCGGGCAGGAAATCGGTGAACGCGGTGCGCGTCGCATCCGTGCGGAACACGCGGTACTCGCCCGCCAGCCATTGCTGCAGGGTCTTGGCGACCATCACCGGATCGCGGAAGCCCAATCCGGCAAGATGCTCCATCAGGCGCGGCTCGTCGGGACCGGCGCCGTAATTCACCGCCGGCAGGCTGACGGTGCCGGTGGGATCGCCCTCGAACAGCCTGGCGTAATGTCCCTGCACGACGTCCAGATGGAACAGCAGATCGGTCGCGAACCGCTCGCGGCTGTCGTAGCCGAAGAAGCTTGCGAAGCGGCTCACGCCCTCGACATCGTCGGGCAGGCTGTGGATCTGCTCGTCCGCCATCATCTGCAGCCGGTGCTCGACCCTGCGCAGGAACTCATAAGCCGTGGTGAGTTCGTCGCGCGCCTGCTCCGTGATCCACTTGCTGGCGGTGAGCACGTCGAGCGCCTGCAAAGTCGGACGGACGCGCAGCTCGGGATGACGGCCGCCGGCGATCAACTGCTGGGTCTGGGCAAAGAACTCGATCTCGCGGATGCCGCCGCGCCCGACCTTGACGTTGTGGCCTTCGACCGCGATCTCGCTGTGGCCGCGATAGACCTGCATCTGCCGCTTCATGTCGTGGACGTCGGTCAGCGCCTGGAAGTCGAGATGCTTGCGCCATACGAACGGCGACAGCTCCGCCAGCATCGCCTCGCCCGCGACGACGTCGCCGGCACAGACCCGCGCCTTGATCATCGCGGCGCGTTCCCAGGTGCGGCCCTCGCGCTCGTAGTAATGCAGCGCTGCCTCGGTCGACATCGCCACCTGCGTCGAGGCCGGATCCGGCCGCAGCCGGAGATCGACGCGGAACACATAGCCGTCCGCGGTGCGGCTCTGCAGCAGCCGCGCCATCGCTTGCGTCACGCGGACGAAGAACGGCTGCGGCTCGATGTCGCGCGCCAGCGAGTTGATCTCGGGATCGAAAAACACGATCAGGTCGATGTCGCTCGAATAGTTGAGCTCGCCCGCCCCCATCTTGCCCATCGCGAGCACGAACAGGCCGCTGCCCTGCTCCGGATCGTCGGCATCGACGGGCGCGAGCCGGCCGCGCACCGTCTCCAGGCGCAGCAGATACCGCAGCGCCATCTGCACCGAGGACACCGCGACGTCGGTCAGCCCCGCCGTCACCTGCATCACCGGCCACACGCCGCCGATGTCGCACAGCGCGATCAAGAGCGCCGCCTCGGATTTCAGCCGCCGCAGCAGGCTCATCACCTCGGCTTCGCTGGAAGCGGCAAACACCTCGCGCCCGGTGCGGGCGATCAGCTCGGCGAGATGCGCCTGCGGCTCGCAGCGCAAGAGACGGTCGAGGCGATGGCCGTCGGCGCGGACGAGATCGAACAGATAGGGCGAGCACTCGGCAATCCCGAGCAGGATGGTTCGCGGCCAGCCGCCGGCGAGCAGCGCGTGGAGCGAGGCGGCCAAGGACGGCTCGAGCTCGGCGAGCCACTCGTGGAGGCGCTGTTCGGCTTTGTCGGGCGCACGGACATGCGGGCCGGCAACGAAACGTTCGGCCAGCGTCTGCCCGTCCGCGTTTCCCGGCGCGGATGAGATCATGCGGCCTTCTGTGGCACATCCTGCGCCGGCGCCGCAAGCTTCGCGGGCACGCCGGCACCAGCCGGCAGCACCAGCGTCGCGATCAGCCCCGGCCTGGCATCGCCGAGCCGGAGCTCGCCGCCATGCAGGGTCGCGACGGCGGACGCCAAGCTGAGACCGAGGCCGGAACCGGGCAAAGTGCGGCTCGCCTCCAGCCGCACGAAACGCTCGACGGCGCGCTTGCGCTCGGCCTCGGGAATGCCCTCGCCATGATCGGTCACGCTGAGCAGCACCTGTCCGCCCTCGCGCCGCGCCTCGATCAGGATTTCGCGGCTATCAGCGGCGGCGGCGGCATCGAGCGGCAGCGCCGCCGGCTTGCCGTATTTGATCGCGTTCTCGACGAGATTGGCGAGCGCCTGGCTGATCAGCTCGCGATTGCCATGCACCGGCGCGGCCGCGGCCTTGACCCGCAACGTCATCTCATTGTCCTCGGCCAGCGGCTCGTACAATTCGTGAATGCCACCGGCGACCTCGGCCGCATCGAACTCGACCATGTCGCCGCGCGCCTGCCCGGACTCCGCCCGCGCGATCATCAAGAGCGCGTTGAAGGTGCGGATCAGGCCGTCGGATTCCTCGATCGTGCGCTCCAGCGCGGCGCGATATTCGTCCTCGGAGCGCGACTTCGCCAGCGCCTCCTCGGCGCGGTTGCGCAACCGTGTCAGCGGCGTCTTGAGATCATGCGCGATGTTGTCGGAGACCTCCTTGAGGCCGGTCATCAGCGCCTCGATGCGCTCCAGCATCGCGTTGAGATTTTCCGCCAGGCGATCGAGCTCGTCGCCGCTGCGCCCGACCGGCAGACGGCCGGAGAGATCGCCATCCATAATCCGCCGCGTCGTGCCGGTCATGGCATCGATCCGGTGCAGCACGCGCCGCGCGACGAAGATGCCGCCGCCGATGCCGAGCACCACCACCACCAGCACCGACCATTGCGCCGCCTTGGCGACGATGCCGAACAGGCGGCGGCGCTCCTCGAGATCGCGGCCGATCAAAAGCCGAAAACCGCTGGAGAGCTGCGTGACATACACCAGCGCGCGATGGCTGTGCTCGGTGCTGTCGTCGAGCCGCCGGTAGAACGTCTCCGACCAGCCGGATGAGCCCATCACGCCCGGCGCCAGCGAGCCGACATTGCCGGCGATCGCCTGTCCGGTCGGCGTGGTGATGAGATAGAGATTGGCGCCCGGCCGCAGCGCGCGGCTCTCGATCGCGCCGACGATTCCGCGCAGGCCCCAGCGGGCGAAGATGTCGGTCATCTCGCTGATCTCGGAGGTGACCGTGGTCGAGATCTGCTCGGTGATGAGCCGGCGGGTGTTCCAGGCGAAATAGCCGAGCAGCGAGGCGGCGAACAGCGCAAACAACAGCAGATAGACCAGCGTCAGCCGGAACGCCGTGGTGCGGATCAGCTTACCGAAGGCCGTCACGGATCATGTACCCCGCGCCGCGGATGGTGTGGAGCAGCGGGCGGTCGAACCCCTTGTCGATCTTGGAGCGCAGCCGCGAGATGTGGACGTCGATCACGTTGGTCTGCGGATCGAAATGATAATCCCAGACGTTCTCCAGGAGCATCGTGCGCGTCACCACCTGCCCCGCATGTTTCATGAGATATTCGAGCAGGCGGAACTCGCGCGGCTGCAGGGTCAGCTCGTCCTTGCCGCGCGCAACCCGGTGCGACAGCCGGTCGAGCTCGAGATCGCCGACCTTGTAGGTGGTCTCCTCGGCCGGGCCGCCGTGGCGGCGCGACAGCACCTCGACGCGGGCGAGCAGCTCGGCGAAGGCATAGGGCTTCGGCAGATAATCGTCGCCGCCGGCGCGCAGGCCCTTGATGCGGTCATCGACCTGGCCGAGCGCCGACAGAATGAGCACGGGCGTCCGGTTGCCCTTGTCGCGCAGCGCGCCGATCAGCGACAGGCCGTCGCGCTTGGGCAGCATGCGGTCGACCACCAGCACGTCGTAATCCCCGCTGTCGGCCATGGCGAGCCCCTCCTCGCCGTCGCTGGCGAGGTCTGCGACATGTCCGACCTCGCGGAACGCCTTGACCAGATAGTCGGCGGACTCGCGGTCGTCTTCGATGATCAGGAGGCGCATTGCGGAAACGGGGGCGGCGGTCACGGTTCGATGTCCATCTACATGGACCGGCCGCCGTTTCCGTGCAAGGCGGCATGGGCCCGGGGTTGATCGGCAGCAAAGTGGGCGGTGAGGCTGGGGGACCTCACCGCCCGAGTTCCTTCCGACGGAGGGGGGCGTTGTCCAACGGAAGGTTTGCGGGAGCGGAACTTTAAGCCCGCCCCCAGGAAGAGCCACCGGCGCGGGGGCACATGCCGGCGGTCTCCCATCTCGTAAGGGCCTTATCTCGTAAGGGCCTTGGCCCTCGCTCAGCCCTTGGCCAGCGGCACCGCGACGAAGCGCGACTGCCCGCCGCTCTTCACACGCATCAGCACGCTGTTCTTGTTGTCGGCCTTGGCGGCGTTGATCGCTTCGCGCACGTCACCGGCCGAGGTCACCGACTTGCCCGCGACCTCCAGGATGACGTCGCCTTCCTTGAAGCCGCGATCGGCGGCCGCGCTCTTCGGATCGACCTCGGTGACGACGACGCCGTCCTTGCCGGCGCCGGCGACGCTCGACGCGGGCGCCACGGTCATGCCGAGCTTCGGCACGTCGGCGCCGCGGGTCGGGCTCGCATTGTCGCCGCCGGTGTCGGCCTTGGCCTCGATCGTGTTCGGCAGCTTGCCGAGCGTCAGGTTGATGGTCTTGTCCTCGCCCTTGTGCAGGACGTTGAGCTTGACCGAGGCGCCCGGCGCGATGCCGCCGATGGTGCGGGCGAGCTCACGCGCGTCCTTCACCGGCTCGCCGTTGACCGCGGTGATGACGTCGCCGGACTGGATGCCCGCCTTCGCCGCCGGGCCGTTGGCCTGGGGCTCGGCGACCAGCGCGCCCTCGGCCTTCTTCATGCCGAGGCTGTCGGCGATGTCCTGCGTCACCGGTTGGATCTGCACGCCGATCCAGCCGCGGCTGACCGAGCCGTTGTCCTTGAGCTGCGCCACCACGCTCTTCACCGTCGAGGCGGGGATCGAGAACGCGATGCCGACGCTGCCGCCGGAGGGCGAGTAGATCGCGGTGTTGACGCCGACGACATTGCCGTCGACATCGAACGCCGGACCGCCGGAATTGCCCTTGTTCACGGGCGCGTCGATCTGGATGAAATCGTCATACGGGCCGTTGCCGATGTCGCGGCCCACCGCCGAGACGATGCCGGCCGTCACCGTGCCGCCGAGGCCGAACGGGTTGCCGACCGCCAGCACCCAGTCGCCGATCCGCGGCTTGCCGTCGGCGAGCTTGGCGAACGGGAAGTTCGTGCTGCCCTCGACCTTGATCAGCGCCAGATCCGTGCGCGGGTCGGTGCCGATCACCTTGGCGCTGTAGGTCTTGCCGTCGTCGGTCGTCACCTCGACCTTGTTGGCGCCGTCGACCACGTGGTTGTTGGTCACGGCATAGCCGTCGGCGGAGATGAAGAAGCCGGAGCCCTGCCCGGTCACGGCGCGACCGCCACCGCGGCCGCCGCGACCCGGCATGCCGGGAATGCCGTTCTCACCGCCGAAGCGGCGGAAGAAGCGCTCCATCGGCGAGCCCGGCTGGAACGGCGTATCGTCGTCGCTGTCGTCCTTGGCGACCTTCTCGGCGATGTTGACCTTGACCGAAATCACCGACGGCTTCACCCGCTCCACGATGTCGGCAAAGCCGACCGGGCGCGCGACCTTGCTGACCTCGTTGGCGACCTGCGCATGGGCCGAGGTCGAGAACAGGTCGAGCGGCGCCCCCTGCGGCGACAGGCCATAGGCGGCGACGCCGAGGCCCGCGACGACGGAGGCCATCAGCGCGAACTTGCGCGCCGAGAACAGCCCGCGCCGGGGCTGGCGATAGGACGGAAGGGAGGACAGGTCGGTCGGACGGTCAGTCATACGGTTTTCTCCGCAAGCGATTTTGGTCAAGGTCTAAAACTTGGGTCCCGGGCTGTGCGCCCCGTTCGCCAGTGAAGATGGGGGCTGCCGCCTTACGGCGTGCTGGCTGCGGCGTTAAACTTCTGTAATGGATGGACACGAACACTGCGGCGGAATGGCGCAGATGGTGGAGCGAGGCGGAAAAGCCTTGCGAGACCAGGGGCTTGCCCACGTCCCGGCCGCCCCGTAGCGGCCATCATTTCGGCCGGTCCGACCAAAGTTGTACCCCCGTAGGGCGGGTTAGCCGCAGGCGTAACCCGCGCCTTTCCAACGACCCCCGATATCCAGCCGCCGCACATCCGCCCGCACGGGAGCCAGCCCCCGGCGGATTACGCTTTCGCTCATCCGCCTACCGGTCCCGACTGCGTCGACGACCGGCCGTCGCCCATGAGCGAAGCCACATGCGGGGATCCCCGACGCCGTCAACTGTCGCGCACGCTCCTGCCCCAATCTCCGTCATTGCGAGCGCAGCGAAGCAATCCAGGGTGGTGGGCGGGACTCTGGATTGCTTCGCTGCGCTCGCAATGACGCGGAGAGATCTCGATCCACACGATCAAACAGCACTTGGAGAACATAACCGAGAGACGAGCCCCATCATCCTCGCGACGCATCTCGCGCCCGAGCTATGCCCTTGAATTCGCACCCTCGCATCGAGGGCACAGGGAAGGCCGGGCGCTGGCCGCGCCCGTGGCCCGCCTGCTCAAAAAAATGCAGGCGGCAGGTACCACAGGTCTGGCCGAACACACCCGGCCCTCCCTGTGCGATGGTTTTAACATTTATACGTGCTCTCCCCGGGGACCGGCTCATTGACCCCGTCGCCGGCGGATCATCACCACCGGCTTGGCCTCAGCACCGGGAGGCCAGGACCACACGATTTCACGTCCGCAGTCCGCCGTTCGTCGGCGAGGCCAAAGCCCCGCTGCGGCCGCCCGCGTCCATCGCATTCCATCCCGACGTCCGTGACGATCGCGATACGCCCCCTCGGCGGAACGGAACGGCCGGAAGATACGGGTGATTTGGGGGAAGCGGCAAATGATTTATGTTTTTCGGAATGGATTGACGGGATTTCGGAAGGCGGGGTGATTTGGGCGACGGGCAGTTGGTGTGAGCTCCCGTCAATTCATCACTCATAAGACTGTTTAGGACCCTTTGCAAAAGACCTTTGGGGGTCCAGCGATTCCACTTTGCACTTGTCTCGATGGTTGATAAGTGGATGGACCTCTACCGGGCAGACACGCTACTCCATCCTCGTCACGCGCGTGCGAGCGTAGCGGCTCTGCTTGCGCCATCTGAGGTCAAAAACACGGGCGCATATTGCTGACACGCCTAGACCTTCGGGATGCTGCTACCGTTGATCGATTGAAGAAATAATTGAATCGGGAGGTACAATGGAACTTGCAAAAGAGCTCGTGGAAGCTGTCGTAGAAGGCAGAGCAGTGCTGTTCCTTGGAGCGGGAGCGTCTCGGGGAGCAAGAGACGAGAAGGGATATGAAATTCCGACCGGAGCCGGACTGGCGAATCTAATCGTAACTCGTTTTCTTGGCGAAGAATATGCGGGCTCGGAATTTCGGATTGCGTATGATCTCGCCGCTTCAACGCGGGACGTACTCACTGTCCAGAAGTATGTGTTTGACGTCTTAAGCCCATTCCAGCCGGCTGACTTTCATCTTCTCATTCCCACACTGCCTTGGGCGGGCATTCTTACGACGAACTATGACCTTATCATCGAGCGGGCATATGCAAAAACGTCTCGTCCGCTTCAAAAGCTCGTGCCGCACGTAAAAGACGACGACGGAGCTGTCGATAGAATTGATCACAAATCTCTCCTTTACGTTAAGATGCACGGATGCATTACTCGCCACTATGAGCTGAAGCCACCACTGATCGCTAGTACAGAGCAGCTGATTACATTCAGAGAAGGGCGACATGGACAGTTCGACACCTTCATGGAATGGGCAAAAACAAAGACGCTCATTTTCGCAGGATACTCGTTCATGGACAGCAATTTGCGCCTGCTGTTCAATGAAATAATCAGAGAAGGCGACAATCGTCCGCGGCATTATATTGTGAATTTTGGCCTTAAGCCCGCTGAAGAAGGTTATTGGCGGGATCGCCGGGTTATCGCGATTAGCGGTGCTTTTGAAGATTTCCTTCGCAGCCTAAATGACGCGATTCCAGCAGGCGCCCGCGCAATAGGCGTTCTCGCACGAAGCATGCTTGGCGACACATCCTTCACGCGCTTCATTACTGTCCCAGGGCGAGACGTTTCTTCCGCGCTAAAGGCATACCTAGGAAGCCTTGCTGACCACGTTGCGCGCGAGATGCCGACCGAGCCAGACACTCCAGCGAAGTTCTACAAGGGCTTCGGTCTAGGCTGGTACGCCATCCAGCAAGAACTTGATGTAGGCCGATCACTGTGTAGTGAAATACTAAGAGACAAGTTGATCCAGAATCCAGTGGCCGAACGTGCGCGGATAATCGTGCTTAAGGGGCACGCCGGGTCCGGAAAGTCGGTCGCACTGCGACGAATGGCTTGGGATTTGGCAGATCAGCACGGTAAACTCTGCTTCTTTATCCGTCGGCAAGGATTGATTGACATCGAAAAATTCGAAGAAATTTTCTCACTTACGAATGTACCAATCTACATCTTTATCGACAACGCGGCCGAACATAAGAACAAAATTCTTGAACTTATTAGCCTGGTTTCTCGACTGCGGGCATCCGTACAGATCGTGTGCGCCGAAAGCTTTGTATTGTGGAACGCGGTTTGCGAAGATCTAGAGAGATACGTGGGCGACGAATATGAAATGCGCTATCTGTCGGAAGCTGAGATTGAACAGCTTCTACAGAAATTGGGCCTACACGACAGTCTTGGCTATCTGGCGCAGTTACCTCTCGATAAGCGAAAGGAAGAGTTGCGTTTTGTTCATGGGCGCCAATTGCTCGTGGCTCTACTAGAAGCCACTCACGGTGCACCATTGGTCGATATATTGACCGAGGAGTATTATTCAATTCCTTCGAAAGAAGCCCGGCTTCTCTACCTGGACATCTGCTCCCTACATCGGTTTGGCCCCCCTGTCCGTGCGGGGCTGATTTCTCGAATCCATGACATTACTTTCGATCAGTTCAGAGAGAGAATGTTCAAACCTTTAGAGCAGGTAATTCGGCTTCGACAAGACGCAAGATCGGGTGACTACGTCTACGAGAGCAGGCACTCTCACATAGCGCACGAGCTTTACAACTCGATACTGAAGACTCAGGACGAGCGATTCGAGAATCTCACGCGCATAATCGGGAAACTTAACCCATCCTACTCATACGATTTGGAGGTTCTAGCCTACCTCGTGCGCGCTGAAGCCGTTCGCTCCGCGATCAATGACGTGCGTAAAGGAGTTCAGGTTTATGAACTGGCGGTTCAGTCAGCTGGCAGGCGCGTCGTCATACTTCACCAATGGGGCGTATTCCAGATGGGTTCCGCGAGCAACCAGACCGAATTGGATCGCGCCGAGACGCTGCTCAACGAAGCTTTGGAGGGCGAGCATTACAATAAGTCGATCAAGCACTCGCTTGCGGAGCTTGCTTGGCGCCGATCTCGTATTGCGACTAACCCCCTTGAGCGAGAAGCTTGGCGGAGGGAAGCAGCAAGCCGGGCATCTGCTCTCACCTCTGGCGAATCAAGCCCGTATCCGCACCATACGCTATTGAAAGTCGCCATTGATTCCGTGAGGGATGCAATGTCTGTAGCTGAGAATGAGGGGACAGAGGCTGCAATGATCCAGCTTGGCGACTTGATCAACCGGGCTGAGGACGTACTTCGCGCCGGCCTCCAAAGATTCCCGAACGATCCTGCACTTTTGGGCGAGGAAGGCGAGCTTTCCAATGTTCTTTCGCAGGCTCAACGCGCCGAAGCCGCCTTCGAGCGTGCATTTCAGCAGAACCAGAAAAGCACTCTGCTTGCCCGCAGGCTGGCTCGAATAAAGCTGTCGAAGGAGGATTATTCGTCAGCTTTGACCGTGTTGCGCAGCTGCCTTGAAGCAAATCCATCAAGTCGAGAACTGCATTTTGAAATCGCGCGAGCAATGTTGGCGAGTCAGCCAACTGCCGACCAAACCCATGGAGACGAAATCGCGTACCATCTTCGGCGAGCTTTCTCGCCAGGGGACAAGAACTATGCGGCACAGTTCCTTTATGCCCGGCAGCTCTGTGTTTCAGGCCGATACGACGAGGCTAAGCCACTTTTCGCTGTGCTTGCTGAATCGCGCGCCTCGTATGCCGACAAGAATGGCACGCGTGAGGTTCTGCGCGATGAGCAGGGCCAGCCGAAGCGGCTGAGCGGAACTATCACGTTCGTACGGCCGACATTTGGCTTCGTGCAAAGTGAGGCGCCAAAGATGAGTGTCTTTGTGCCATTGGAGCTGGATGAGGTCGACAGAGATTTCTTTGAGGTTGGCTTTCCGGTCACGTTCGAACTCTGGTTCAACATGCGGGGCCCAGTCGCCGCCAACCTAAAGCTGTTGAGCTAGGGCAGGCGAGGTCAACGATGGCGGATTACGCTGCGCTAATCCGCCCTACTCGTCACGGGTCGGGGCAGCACTGGTATTCCGCCGCATCATGCCGCCTGCAGCGAGCTGAGGAATCTGCTCACCTCGCGCTTCAACCTTCCGCTCTCCGCCGACAGCGACCTTGCCGCCGCCAGCACCTGCGACGACGCAGAGCCCGTCTCCGACGCCCCTCGCTGCACGTCGTCGATGTTGCGCGACACGCGCTGGGTGCCGTTGGCGGCGTGCTGGACGTTGCGGGAGATCTCTTGCGTCGCGGCGCCCTGCTCTTCGACGGCGGCGGAGACGGCCGCTGCGATCTCCGACAGGCGGCCGATGGTGCTGCCGATCTCCTTGATCGAGCCGACCGACTCCTCGGTGGCGGCCTGGATGCCGGAGACCTGCTGGGCGATCTCGCCGGTGGCTTTCGCCGTCTGCTCGGCCAGCGCCTTGACCTCGGCGGCGACCACCGCGAAGCCGCGGCCGGCCTCGCCGGCGCGCGCCGCCTCGATGGTGGCGTTGAGCGCCAAGAGGTTGGTCTGGCCGGCGATGCTCGAGATCAGCTCGAGCACGTCGCCGATGCGGGTGGCGGCCTTCGACAGGGTGCCGACGCGCTCATTGGTGCGGTTGGCCTGCGCCACCGCCTCGCCGGCGATGCGCGCGGATTCCTGCACCTGGCGGGAGATCTCGCTGACCGAGGACGACAGCTCCTCGGCGGCGGAGGCCACCGTCTGCACGTTGGACGAGGCCTCCTGCGAGGCGGC
Source organism: Bradyrhizobium sp. HKCCYLRH3097 (assembly GCF_051167875.1). Classification (NCBI taxonomy): domain Bacteria; kingdom Pseudomonadati; phylum Pseudomonadota; class Alphaproteobacteria; order Hyphomicrobiales; family Nitrobacteraceae; genus Bradyrhizobium; species Bradyrhizobium sp. HKCCYLRH3097. The sequence goes on along the minus strand of NZ_JBNPTX010000014.1, from coordinate 162,310 downwards.
GGCGACCTCGGTCGACAAATCCTGGCCGCGCGCGGCGGTGCTGGTGAGCGTCCCGGCGGAGGCTTCGAGCTCGCTCGAGGCGTGCGACACCGCATCGACGATCTCGCCGACGGCCTGCTCGAACTGGCGGGCGAGCTTCGCCATGTCGTCCCGGCGCTGCTGCTCCTGCCGCGCTTCGGCGTCGGCATGCTCGGCGCGCAGACGCTCGGTCTCGGCCATGTTGTCCTTGAACACCTGGATCGCCGTCGCCATGGCGCCGATCTCGTCACGGGCGCCGCGGCCGGGAATTTCGACGGCGACGTCGCCGCTCGCGAGCCGCCCCATCGCCCGCGTCATCGACGCCAGCGGGCCGACGATGCTGCGCGCGATCAGGACCGCGACGAGGCAGCCGAACAGGATGGCGGCGGCGCCGACCAGCATCTGCAGCGAGATGGTGCTGTCGATGGCGCCCTCGGCGCGCGCGCGAGAAGCGTGATAGTCGGCATTCACGCCCGTTTCGGCAGCCTTGAGCGTGTCGATGCTCCGGGCGATCAGCGGCTCGATCGCGTTGGCGTAGATGTCCTCAGACTTCAGCGCGGCGGCGGCGGTGGCCTCGAACGCGGTCTTGTTCAGCTCCAGCGAGGCCTTCACCGGCGCGATCGCGGCCAGCACGCCCGCCGGCGGCGACGCGCCCTCCAGCGTGGCGAGCCGCTGCTCGACATTGTCGACGCCGGCGCGGAAGGCGGAGGCGGACTTGGTGTCGCGCAATGCCAGGAAGCGCCAGGTCGCGATGCGGACGAGCTGCAGGCGGGCGTCGATGTCGGCGACCGCGGTCATGACCTCCGGTTCTTTCGAGATGCGCGCCGCGATCGACAGCTTGGCGGCCTTGGCGGCGAGGTCCTCGCCGCCCGGCAGCAGCGCGGCGCGGCCGCTCTTCACCTGCTTGACGGCCTCGCTGAGCGCGGCGCGCTGGGCCTGCATCTGCGCGATCTCGCCGGTGAGATCGCCATAGAGCTTGCGCTGCTCCGCCGACAGCCAACCGGCGGTGGCCGCCTGCAGCAGCGCGGTCGCCGCCGCCTCGCGCTCGGCGGCCTCCTTGAGCGCCGGCTCGTTGGCGTCGTGGATGTAGCGCAGGTTGGCGCGCTGGATCGCCTGCAAATGGTTGGAGATCTGCAGGATGCGCGAGGTTGCGTCCGACAGCGCCGACATGCTCGCGACCTGGTCGCGCACGGCCCACAGGTTCCACACCGCCACGGCCGCCATCACAGCGCCGGCGACGATGAGCGCCGCAAAGCCGGCGTAGAGACGCCCCCTGATCTTCAAGCTCATCATGTCCTCGTCCGCTCCCCCAAGAGCGGCAGGCGGGCGAACTGACGTCGCTACGCGCCTGCCCCGCAGCATCGGCCGCCTGTCCGGCGACTCATAGCTGTGCTGTATGCACGATGGGGGATATTTACTAATAGCGGGTTAGAGGGCCGCGGCTCGCAGCTGCCGGTGTGACGCGAGCGGCCTCCACCAACTCCGATGTCGTCCCTGCGAACGCAGGGACCCATACTCCGCGGCGGTTGTCGTGAAACAAGACTGGTCCGACATCCCGCACAACAGCATCTCCCTGTGGCTATGGGTCCCTGCGTTCGCAGGGACGACAGCGGAGGGCTGGGCGACGGCTTCGCGTCATGGCGGGGACGACGCTCTCGCCGCCGTCATTCCGGGGCGCGCGTGAGCGCGAGCCCGGAATCCATAGCCACGACTCGCAGTTGGTGGAGCAATACGCCGAAACGGCCCGTCGCCACCACAACCGCTCGTGGTTATGGATTCCGGGCTCATTCGCGTGCCGCGAATGCCCCGGAATGACGGCGGAGATGATGGCTGGCTGTTGTCGTGCGGCGCTAGCCGCCCGATCAGCTTGCCTTCACGCTCACGATGAACGCATCCACCTCGCGCTTCAGCGTCTCGGCCTGTTGCGACAGCTCGCCGGCGGCGTCGCGGGCCTCAGAGGCGAGGCGGCCGGTTTCGGCTGAGGTGGAGCTGATCTGGGCGATGTGGTTGGAGACGTCGAGGGTGCCGCGGGCGGCTTCCTGGACGCTCCGGGAGATGTCCTGGGTGGCGTTGCGCTGCTGCGAGGTGTCGACCTCGATGCCGGACATGATGGCGCTGATCTCGCTGAGCGTGGTCGAGATGCCGTCGATGGCGCCGCGGGTCTCGGCGGTGATGCCCTGGATGCTGGCGACGTGGGCGGAGATCTCGTCGGTCGCCTTGCTGGTCTGGTTGGCGAGGTTCTTCACCTCCGACGCGACGACCGAAAAGCCTCGGCCGGCCTCGCCGGCGCGGGCGGCCTCGATGGTGGCGTTCAGCGCCAGCAAATTGGTCTGCGAGGCGATCGCCTGCACGAGCTGGACCACGGCCCCGATCTTCTCGGCGGCGTCCGACAGCGCGTGGATGGTGTTCTTGCTCTTCTCGGCCTGCGAGGCCGCGCCCTCGGCGCGCTGGGTGGCGTCGGAGACGCGGCGGCTGATGGTGCCGATCGAGCTCGTCATCTCCTCGGTCGAGCCGGCCACGGTCTGGACGCTGCGATTGGCGTGGTTGGCGGCGGCCTCGACCGCATTCGCCTTGGCCGAGGTGTCGTTGGCGGCGCGCGACAGGGTCTCGGCATTGCTCTTCAGCCGGATGGCCGAGGACGCCACGCTGCTGACGACGCTGGCGACGAGGTCGTTGAAGGAATGGATGCGGCCGTCGAGAAAGCGCGAGCGCTCGCCCTGGCGCTGCGCCTCCTGCAGCTCGCGCGCGGTAAGGCGCTGGCGCTCGATGCCGTTGGTCTTGAACACCTCGAGCGCGCCGGCGAGCTGGCCGATCTCGTTGCTGAGGCCGAGGCCGGGAATCGACGTGTCGTATTTCTGGTCGGCGACGTCGCGCATGGCCGAGACCATCGCGGCGAGCGGGCGCAGGATGCCGTTCTGCACGGCGGCATAGGTCATCAGGCAGACGGCGCTGGCCAACACGGCGATGGCCGCGCAGGCCATCAGGAAGTAGGAGAACGCCGACTGCGCCTGCTGATAGATCAGCATCGCATGATCACGGGCGGGACCGCTGAGATTGGCGAAGTCCGACGACAGGCTGGTGATCTGGTTGTTGAGATAGAGCACCGCGATGAAGCCGGTGCCGCCGCCGATCGCCAACAGCATGAGGAGAGAGGCGACGACGCCTCCCACGAGGAAGCGGATCGTCAGATTGCTGTTGGAGAACATCGGCTTTGCCCGGGTACGTCAGACGGAATGTCAACGCACACTTCCAGACAAAGGTAAAATAAGCTGAAAGCGCGGGTAGGTGCGGAGCACGGGAAAGCACGGGGGTTTTGCGGATCGACGGCGCGTTCTCATTTGCTGCGCACGCTTCTTACTCGCGACAGCCGGCCTTCGCACCACGCGCGCTTTCAGCCCGCCTCTCTCCGTCGTCATGGCCGGGCTTGACCCGGCCATCCACGTCGTCCGGCACTCTGGGATCCACGTGGATGCCCGGGTCAAGCCCGGGCATGACGGAGTAACTAACTGGCAGGTGATCGTGGCGTTAGCGGATCATCACGTCGCCGGCGGCTGCTCGGCCGCCATCAGAGCGGCGAGGCGCGCCTCCTCCTCGGCCGTCAGCTTCGGCGTGCCCTCCGGGCCGCGCTGGCCGCGGCGGCGGACCTGCCACCACAGCGCCAGGCCACCGCCGAGCAGCAGCATCGGCGGCAGCAGCCACAGCAGGAGGGTCTGGCGCTCGAAGCGCGGCTTCAGCAGCACGAACTGGCCGTAGCGCGCGACCAGGAAGTCCAGCACTTGATTATCACTATCACCGGCGGCAAGACGCTCGCGCACCAGCAGGCGCAGGTCGCGCGCCAGCGGCGCATCGGAATCGTCGATCGACTGATTCTGGCAGACCATGCAGCGCAGCTCGCGCGACAGCGCGCGGGCGCGCTGCTCCTTGGCGGTGTCCGACATCACCTCGTCGGGCTGCACGGCATGCGCCACTGGCGAGCTCAACAGCAGCAGCGCGAGCGCGAGGAAGCCGAGACTGCGTCGCATCCGCCCTACTCCGCCGGCTGCAGCGCGCGCGCGGCGCGCGCCGGCCGCGGCGCGCCGACGCGCAGGCGCCGGTCGGACAGCGACAGCAGGCCGCCGAACGCCATCAGCACCGGACCGAACCAGATCAAGAGCACCAGCGGCTTGTGATAGATGCGCACGGCCAGCCCGCCGTCGGCGGTGGCATCGCCGAGCGAGACGTAGAGCTGGCTGACGCCGCGCGTCATCAGCGCGGCTTCCGTCGTCGACATGCCGCGGGTGGCGAAGCTGCGCTTGCTCGGCGTCAGGACGCTGAGCTGCCTGCCGTCCTCGCTGATGACGAAGGTGCTGACGACCTCGCTGAAGTTCGGGCCCTGGCGCTGGCTCATGCCGTCGAACTTGATCTGGTAGCCGGCGAGATTGCGCACGTCGCCCGGACGCAAGGTGCTGATCAGCTCGCTGTTCCAGGTGGTCTCGCAGACGATGCCGAGCAGCGCGACGCCGAGGCCGGCATGCGCGAACGCCGTGCCCCACACCGAGCGCGGCAGGCCGCGGGTCCGGTGCAGCGCCGTCTTGAACGGCACGCGGGCCACGCCGCTGCGCTCGACCAGATCGACGACCGAGCCGGTGATGACGAACACGCCGAGACCGATGCCGAGCGGCGCCAGCGCGCTGCCGCCGCGCGCCCAGGCCCAGACGATCGCGATCGCCACCAGCGCCACGACGCCGGCCGCGAGCAGCCGTTGGGTCGCCGCGACGAGGTCGCCGCGCTTCCACGCCAGCATCGGGCCGAACGGCACCATCAGCAGCAACAGCGCGAACAAGGGGCCGAAGGTGATGTTGTAGAACGGCGCGCCGACCGAGAGCTTGAAGTCGAGCGCCTCCATGATCACCGGATAGAGCGTGCCGAACAGCACGGTGGCGCAGGACACGGTGAGCAGCAGATTGTTCAAGACCAGCGCGCCCTCGCGCGAGATCGGCGCGAACAGGCCGCCCTGCTTCAGCGCGGTGGCGCGGCCGGCGAACAGCGTCAGGCTGCCGCCGATGAACAGCACGAGGATGCCGAGGATGAACACGCCGCGCGTCGGATCGCTGGCGAAGGCGTGCACCGAGGTGATGACGCCGGAGCGCACCAGGAAGGTGCCGAGCAGGGACAGCGAGAAGGTCAGGATCGACAGCAGGATGGTCCAGACCTTGAGCGCGTTGCGCTTCTCCATGACGACAGCGGAGTGCAACAGCGCGGTGCCGGCGAGCCAGGGCATCAGCGAGGCGTTCTCGACCGGGTCCCAGAACCACCAGCCGCCCCAGCCGAGCTCGTAATAGGCCCAGTACGAGCCCATGGCGATGCCGAGCGTCAGGAAGATCCAGGCCATCAGGGTCCACGGCCGCACCCAGCGCGCCCAGGCGGCATCGATGCGGCCTTCGAGCAGGGCTGCGATTGCGAACGAGAACGAGATCGAGAAGCCGACATAGCCGAGATAGAGCATCGGCGGATGCACGGCGAGGCCGATGTCCTGCAGCACCGGATTGAGATCGCGGCCCTCGATCGGCGGGTTGGCGAGGCGCGCGAACGGATTCGATGTGGTCAGGATGAAGAGATAGAACGCGGTCGCCACCCAGGCCTGGACCGCGAGCACGCGGGCGCGCAAGGACAGCGGCAGGTTGTTGCCGAAGGCCGCGACCATGGCGCCGAACAGCGCCAGGATCGACACCCACAAGAGCATCGAGCCTTCGTGGTTGCCCCACACGCCGGTGATCTTGTAGAGCAGCGGCTTCATCGAATGCGAGTTCTCGAACACGTTGGCGACGGAGAAATCCGAGGTCACGTGCAACGTGATCAGCGCGATGAAGGAGAGACCGGCGAACAGCAATTGCGCCAGCGCGGCCGAGCGGCCGACATTCATCAGGGCGACGTCACGCTGATACGCGCCGAGCATCGGCACGGTGGACTGAATCAGCGCCAGCGCAAGCGCCAGCACCAGGGCGTAATGTCCGCTCTCTGCAATCACTGCGTCGCTCCCGCCGCGGTCTTGTCAGTGCCCTCGCGCATCGACACCGGGCCCGGTTTGGCGCCGCCTTTCGGCTTGCCGTAATCGTCCTTCCAATGGCCCTGCTTCTTCAGGGCATCGGCGACTTCCTTCGGCATGTAGGTCTCGTCGTGCTTGGCGAGCACGGTGTCGGCCTTGAACACGCCGTCGGCATCGAGCGCGCCCTCGGCGACGACGCCCTGCCCTTCGCGGAACAGATCCGGCAGGATGCCCTTGTAGGCGACCGGCAGCTTGGCGCCGCCATCGGCGACCTCGAAGCTGACGGCGAGATCGTCGCCGCGCTTCAGCGAGCCCGGCTGCACCAGGCCGCCGAGCCGGAAGCGCTTGCCCGGCCCGATATGTTTCTCTGCGACCATGGTCGGGGTCGAGAAGAACACGATGGAGTCGCGCAGCGCGTTGAGCACCAGCCCTGCGGCGACCGCGAGCACGAACAGCGCCCCGCCGATGATCGTCAAACGCCTCTGCTTGCGTGTCATCCCTTGATCCCGTTGGCGGCGGAAGCGCCGCTCATCCATCCAAGCCGAAAGTCTTCACGCCCTCGTTGAGCTGCCGCAACCGCTCGGCATCGCCGGACACCGCCTGCCGCGCATCCGACAACGCCCCCTTGGCCTTGTCGAGATCGCCCATCACGACATAGGCGCGCACCAGGCGCAACCAGCCCTCGACGTCGTCGCCATTCTGCTTCAGCCGCGCCGCCAGCCGGTCGACCATGCCGCGGATCATCGTCTCGCGGTCACCGTCGCTCATGCTCTTGGCCGCGGCCATCGCCTCGCTCGGCAGCGCCGGCACCTCGCCGCCGCCGACCCGGCCGAGCGCCGCCGTCACCAGCGGCCGCCACGGCGCATCCGCCGGCGCCTTGCCCAGCATCGCCCGCCAGATGTTGGCCGCATCGTCCTTGCGGCCGTCCTGCTCGGCGGCGAGACCGAGATAGTAGTTCGACTTCGGCTCGTCGGCCTCGAGCGCGTGAGCCCGCTCGAACTCCGCCTTGGCCTCGGCAGTGACGACGCCGCCAGCGGCGGCCGTGATCATCTCGCCGAGATCGGCGCGCTTGGCCGCGCCGTCGCCGGCATAGGTGATCATGTTGCGATAGGCCCGAATCGCGTCATCGGTGCGGCCGAGCCGCGCCAGCACCGGGGCGAGCACGGTCCAGCCGCGGCCGTCGGTCGGGTTCTTCTGCAGGTGCTGCTCGACCTGCGCCACCAGCGTTTCCAGCGGCTGCGTCCCGTTGGGCGGCGCCGCGCGTGCGGTGAGCGGGAAATCCGGCAGTTGCGGCGAGCCGAGCGGCAGGTAGACCGCGAGCGCCACGATCGGCACGCCGATCAGCGCCAGCACGGCCGCCGCGCGGCGCAGGCCGAGGCTCGGCTTCACCGCGGCCTCGCCCTCCTGGTCCGCGGCGGCCAGAAGGCGGCGGCCGATCTCGACCCGCGCGGCTTCCGCCTCGACCTTGCCGATCAGCCCGGTTTCGACGTCGCGCTCGATCTCGGCCAGCTGGTCCTTGTAGACGACGACCTCGCGACCGCCAGACGCGGCCCGCGCGCCCAGGCCGAGCGGCAGCAGGACGGCGAAGATCGCCGCGGCCGTCATCACGGCGAACACGAACCAGAGAGTCATCGGACAGAGTTCCAGTCAGCGCCCACCGGCAGGCGCGCCTCGCGCCGCTTTTAACCAGCACCGTTCCCGGCGGCAATTCACATTTGCCGCCGTGGTAGCGCAGCCGTCCGCGCCAAAAAACTCAGGAGGATTACGTAATTAGGGGACCTCGAACTCAGCGCTCTTGGCGAGATAGCTGCCGTGCCCGTTCAGGGCCATAAGGAAATAGGTGCCCGGCCGGACATGGTCGGTGAGCCTGATCCGCAGCGACCCGACCGGGACCGGAGAGGCGATGGTGGTGACGGGATCGGGAAGTGGCGCCCCGCTCGTCTTGTCGACGAGCACGACCTTGGCCTTGATCATGAGGTTGCGATAGGTCGCGCGGACGACGCGGTTCTCGACCTCGACGAAGTTGATGACGGAAATCATGGTCTTGATGAAAATGGATGGAACTTGGCGGAACCTATGCGTGGCCCCGGGGCGAGGTCAACCTGAAATTGCAAAATCAAAAACGTCGACAGACTAGCAGAAAATCTCAACCGGCGCGCGAGGATTTTCGCTCGCCGTTCATCGCGTTCTCGGCCGACCTGCTCATCAATTGGGCGTAGTCGTTGCCGAACAGGACGTGACAGAAGCGAATCGCCGCCGACACCTGCGACTGCCGATAGGCGCGCGCCCGCGCGTCGCCCGAGCGCAGCGACTGCACCAGCGCTTCGGTGGCCTTCTCGACATATTGCTGCAGATCGGAATAGGTCCGCAGCGTCACCTCGTTGATCGCGAGCTCGCTGGCATAGTTGCGGCAGACGGCGACGAACTCGATCAGTGCCGCCACCTCCTCGACCTCGCTGCCATCGACGCCGGCGCCGGCCGGAATGTCCTTGTCGGCGCGCTGGCGCAGGATGCGGCGGACGCGGCCAGGCACGCTGTCGATCTCCGATTGCAGGGCATTGGAGATGTCGGCGCGGATCGCGGTGAGCTGCTTGCCCCAGTTCGAATCCGAGCGCAGGTCGAGCTCGGTGCGCAGGCCGCGAACGCCGTCATGCAGCGTCTTCAGCGTATCGCCGAGATCGGAGAAATGACCGCGCCGGATGTCGGCGCGCAGCACCGAGGCGAGACCGGCGAGATCGTTGAGCGCGATGGTGACGGCGACGCCGAACGGGGTCGCGGCGACCCTGATCTCGTCGTCGGAGGCGGCGATCTTGGTGGCGAGACGGATGATCTGCCAGGGCGCGGCGAGCCGCTGCATCACCAGCGACAGTGCGAACGGCAGCATCGAGGGCGTCTGCAGCGACGGCACGTTGATGGCTTCGGTGACGGAGGCAATCTGCGAATCGCCGAGCACGCGGATGATGCCGGGCAGCCGGCCGTTGAGGCCGTCGAGCGCCTCGCGGTTCTGCAGCACCAGCGCGATCGGCAGCAGATCCTCGATCACGCTGGGGGCGCCGATGCGGGCCAGCGCGCGCTGGCGGTCGCCGGTCGCGTTGGGGCCGACGAGGTTCATCAGCGCCTCGGCGGCGGCGCGCTGCAGCTTGCGTGCGGTCATCTCGACCTCGCGCGAACTGTCGCCGGAGACCGACATCGCGGCCTCGAATTCGGCGTAGCGCTCCGGCGCGCCTTCGCGACCGAGCCACTGCCAGACCGGCAGCAGCGAGGCACGGCGGATCTGGCCGGGACGGAGAGGACCGGTGGAATCGGTGAGGAACGGGTCGAGCGGCCGGAACAGCCGACGCGGGCCATCGCCGCTCTGGCGGCGCTCGTCGCGGCCTTGCGGACGGGCGACCTCGATGGCGGGTTGGGGCCGCGCCGGGTCGGCTGCTGGAGCGGGAGCCGGCGGCGCGACGGGCCGCACCACCTTGCGCAGCTGCTCGAGCACCAGGGTCGCCACGGCGACGTCCTGGCCGCGCTCGATGGCGCGCTCGAATTCGCGCATCAGGAGCGACTGCGCGTTCGGCGGCAGCTGCCCGAGATATTCCCTTAACCGCTCGTGAGCTGTCTGACCCATGCGCCGGCGTGCAAATTTCCACGGCGAGAGCGCACATCGCGCACCCCTGCCCGAACCATAGCGTCCGCGGTATTAAGAACACCTTTAGGATGGCGAAATTCGCCGCCCCGTCAAACGCCGGGAAGTCTCAGCTCCGCCCGCAGTCCCCCGGTCGGGGCATCGCCCAGGGTCAGGCGGCCGCCATAGAGCGCAGCCAGATCGGTGACGATCGACAGCCCGAGCCCCGATCCCGGCTTGGATTCGTCCAGCCGCTGGCCGCGCCGCAGCACCTGGGCGCGCTCGGCCGCCGAAAGGCCGCGGCCATCGTCATCGACCACGATCCGCAGCATCGGCGAGGCCCCGGACTGGGCCGGCGGCTCCACGGTGAGCTCGACCGAGACCCGCGAAGCCGCCCATTTGCAGGCATTGTCGACCAGATTGCCGACCATCTCCTCGAGATCCTGGCGCTCGCCGCGAAACCGCGCGGCGGGATCGGCGGTCGCCTCGACCACGATGCTGCGGTCGCGGTAGATCTTTTCCATGGTGCGGCGCAGCGCCTCGATGGCCGGCGCCACCTCCGTCACGGTGGACACGATGGTGACGCGCGCGGCGATCCGCGCCCGCTCGAGGTGGTGGGCGACCTGGTCGCGCATGACGTCCGCCTGCTCCATCACCTTGGCCGCGAACGGGTCCGCCGCATGGGTCGCCGCTTCGTTCACGATGACCGAGAGCGGCGTCTTGATGGCATGGGCGAGATTGCCGACATGCGTGCGCGCCCGCTCGACGATCTCGCGATTGGCGTCGATCAGCGCATTGGTCTCGCGGGCCAGCGGCGCGATCTCCACCGGAAACTCCCCTTCCAGCCGCTCGGCGCGCCCGGACCGGATGTCGGCGATCGATTCGGAGATGCGTTTCAGCGGCGCGAGGCCATAGCGGACCTGGAAGATGGTCGTGAGCAGCAGCACGATCCCGAGCGCGGTGAAGGTGCCGCCGAGGTAGTAGTCGAAGCTGCGGGTCTCGTCGAAGATCTCCGAGGCATCGCCGGCGACGCTGACCAGGAACTTGCCGTCGGAGCCGAGATCCACCGGACGCTCGACCATGCGCAGGTCCTGGTTCTCCGGCCCTTCGACATATCCGATCCGGATCCCGGCCGCCGTCAGCTCGATCCCCTGCTCCTCCAGCTTGGGCAGCTTCTTGTCCCACAGCGAGCGCGAGGCCCGTACCTCCGGCTTCTCGGCGTCGGTACGGGTGATCTGCCAGTACCAGCCGGACAGCGGCAGCTCGAACAGCGGCTCGCCCAAGGACTGGAATTGGCGGTCCGGCGGATCGTCGGGGGTGGCGACCTCGGCGATCAGGGTGCGGAGATAGAGGTTGAGCCGGCGATCGAAGGCGCGCTCGGTCGCATTGCGATACACCGAGGACAGCACGATGCCGGTGATGGCGAGGATGACCACGAGCCACGCGGTCGCGGACAGGAACAACCGGGTGGCAAGTGAACTCTGGCGCATGACCGCAAACTAGCGAAACGGCCGGCGCCCGGCCACCTCGAATGGCTGGCTCCGGAAACGGATCAGGCGCCTGCGGCCGGCGGCGGGGTCAGCAGGTAGCCGAGGCCGCGCACGGTCTGGATGACGTCGCAGTCGAGCTTCTTCCTGATGCGGCCGACGAACACCTCGATGGTGTTCGAGTCGCGGTCGAAGTCCTGGTCGTAGAGATGCTCGACCAGCTCGCTGCGCGAGACGACGCGGCCGGAATGATGCATCAGATAGGACAGCAGGCGGTATTCGTGTGAGGTCATCTTGACGGGGTTGCCCGACACGCTGACCTTGCCAGTGCGGGTGTCGAGGGTGACCGGCCCGCAGGTCAGCTCGCTCTGGGCGTGGCCGGCCGAGCGGCGCAGCAGCGCGCGGATGCGCGCCAGAACCTCTTCCAGGTGGAAGGGCTTGGCCACGTAGTCGTCGGCACCGGCGTCGAAGCCCTGGACCTTGTCGCTCCAGCGGTCGCGCGCGGTGAGAATCAAGACCGGCATCGCCCGGCCATTGCGCCGCCACGCCTCCAGCACCGAAATGCCGTCCATCTTGGGCAGGCCGATGTCCAGCACGACAGCGTCGTAGGGCTCGCTGTCGCCCAGATAGTGCCCTTCCTCCCCATCGAACGCACGGTCCACGACGTAGCCGGCGTCGCTCAGGGCCGTGGTGAGCTGACGGTTGAGATCCGGATCGTCCTCGACAACGAGCAGACGCACGCTTGCCTCCAAAGCTGAACTGCACGATTTCCGCCCTCAAGATGAACCGGAAGGCCGTGAACCGTGCATGAACGGAACCCGAGCGACCAGGTTACTTTTTGGTCATCTCGATCGGGACCGCCGGCAGGGGCCGACAGAATTGGGGCGGATATAAGCTCTGAAAGACGGGCATGAGAAGACCCGCCGCACGGATGGCGGGGCTCGAACGCGGATCTGAGGGACGCGGACGGACGTTACCCGGCCACGCAATGGAGCGGATCGAACGGTCCTCGCGTCAGGTGCGGAAGAACACGAACCAGATCAGGCCAAGGACGAGCAGCGCCAGTCCGGTGGAGATGGCCAGGATCGCCAGGACGGACGGTCCAGGCTCGCCCTGCCGCGCTTCGGTGGGGGTCTCGACGATCTGCGTCGGTCGTCTGGCTGCCATGGTGCCCTCAGCTCACTGTGTTATTCGCATTCCGAGCGGTGAAGCGCTCTGTCACGCACTCCCGTTGGCAACGTCGGCAGCCAGATGATGTTCCGGGCGGCGCCCCCTGCGACGGGTTAACGCCGATCCGAGAATCTGCCGGCCAGCTTGTTGAATCCGCAGCCTCGGGTGTTATCCTCGCGGCTGCCGCGAGAACGACGCCCGCAGCAGTCCGGTTCGGAGCAAGCCGTTAGTTCGGAGTTAAGTGGAGTAGGTCATGGCCCCGCGCGCCAATTGGAAGGGTTTTCTGCGCCTGTCGCTCGTGACCTGTCCGGTCGCGCTCTATCCGGCGACGTCGGAGTCCGAGAAGGTCTCCTTCAACCAGATCAACCGCAAGACCGGCCACCGCATCAAATACAGCAGGGTCGATGCCGAGACCGGCGAGGAAGTCGCCAATGACGACATCGTCAAGGGCTACAAGGTCGACACCGACACCTACATCGAGGTCACCAAGGACGAGCTCGAGGACATCGCGCTGGAATCGACGCACACGATCGAGATCGACGAGTTCGTGCCGCGCACCGACATCGACAGCCGCTATCTGATCCGTCCCTATTATCTCGTCCCCGACGGCAAGGTCGGCCACGACGCCTTCGCGGTCATTCGCGAGACCATCCGCAGCATGGACAAGGTCGCGATCGGCCGGGTCGTGCTCACCAATCGCGAGCACATCATCGCGCTGGAGCCGCTCGGCAAGGGCCTGATGGGAACGCTGCTGCGCTACCCTTACGAGGTGCGCAACGAGGAAGAATATTTCGACGACATCCAGGATGTGAAGATCACCAGCGACATGCTGGATCTCGCCAAGCACATCGTCGAGAAGAAATCGGCCGACTTCCAGCCGGAGAACTTCGAGGATCACTACGAGGCCGCGCTGATCGAGCTCATCAACAAGAAGCGCAGCGGCGTGACCATCGCCGCCAAGGCTGCACCGAAGTCGAGCGGCAACGTCATCAACCTGATGGACGCCCTGAAGCGCAGCCTTGCCAGCGAGGGTGACAAGGCGCCCGCCGCTGGCGCCCCCGCGCCGAAGGCCAAGGCCAAGAAGCCGAAGAAGCGCGTCGAAGGCCAGCGCGAGATGCTGCTGCCGATCAGCGGCAAGAAGGCCAAGGACGAGCCGAAGAAGGCCGAGGAGCCGAAGAAGTCGGAGAAGCCGGCACGAACCACCGCACGCTCACGCAAGGCCAGTTGAGGCCTCGATACGGCGAACGACCTCCGAACCTTCGCGCGGCGCACGGGTCCTGTGCATAATGGTCGCTCGACCGCGACTCCCGCGAGTTCCAGCTGTTGCCGTGGGCACGCCATCGCGCGTGGTGTTGCGGGTCATCCACCAAGGACACCGCATCGATCGCCCCCCAATTGGTGGAAAAAATATCTGCCTAGGTCAGGTAAGTCGATCCTGCGATGGTGGTCCGGCGATCAGGCGCGGATTTGTGATCGTTTCGACATCACTTCGATGCTTGCGGAATGATCACGTCGCACCTAGCTCTGCGGCGCGGGATGGTGATCCGGGCGTAGGCTTCCTGATGGAAGATTGATGTGCCTGATCGGTCGGGACGACGCTGGCGAAGTCGTCTCAGCCGCACGACGCGGCGTATCAGGGGGATGTGGATGTTTCAGCACGATGCGGACCAACGCCGGGCGCAGTACGCCTAGCGATGGCACGGGTTCAGCTGTCCGAGCTCTCCGCTTTCGCAGCCGTCGCGGATTCGTTGAGCTTCACCAAGGCGGCCGCTCATCTCGGCTGCTCCTTGCCGACCATCAGCCAGACCATCAAGAGCCTCGAGGAGCGGCTGGACGTCAGGCTGTTCAACCGGACGACGCGCAGCGTGGCCCTCACCGAAGCCGGCGAGCGCCTGCTGGCGGAGATCCAGCCGATTCTCGAACGGGTCGACCAGGCCATCGAGAGCATCAACGCGTTCCGCGACAAGCCGATGGGTACCCTGCGCCTGACCGTATCCCGTGTGTTCGCCGTGAGAGGGCTCGGGCCCCTGATCAGGTCATTCCTGGCCGAATACCCGGACATCCATATCGAACTAGCTGTCGACGACACCAACAGTGACATCGTGCGCAATCGCTTTGATGCCGGCATCAGATCCGGCCACCGGGTGGAGCGCGACATGAAGGTCATCCGCGTCTTCGACGAGTGCAGCTTCGTTGCGGTTGCCGCCCCCGGCTATCTCGCGGCGCATCCCGCGCCGGCCGTGCCCGAGGATCTCCAGGCCCATAATTGCATCCGACATCGGGTCCCTGCCGACGATACGCTGCAGCCCTGGATCTTCGAAAAGGGCGGCGAGCGCACCGAGATTGCCGTGGACGGCTCCCTTATCGTCAACGACTTCGATCTGGCGCTGAATGCCGCGCTCGACGGCATCGGCGTCGCGTATCTCGTCGAGCCGATGATCGAGTCGCATCTGGCCGACGGACGGCTAATGCGGCTGCTGCCCGGCTGGCGCTACGCGACGCCCGGACTGTTCCTGTACCATCCGAGCCGCCGGCAACCGCCGATGCCGCTGCAGGTCTTTCTCGACTTCGTCAAGCGCTGGCGCAGCGGCGTCACGCTGGACGCAATGTCGCGCGCGGCGGATTACGACGCACGCGGGTTGGTAGCAGCGACGTCACATCGAACGTCGATTCACGTCGAGCCCAACCGTCGCTGAGATCGCGTTGCGAGGCTGGAGAGGTCAATCGCGCGTCGGCAGCGGCGCTGCGAACGCGACATGATGTACGCAGCTTGCGATGTGCACCGGGATTGTTCGGGATTCCCATCTAACCTATTCACGATTATCACCATTAACAAATCGACACCGCGAGGCCAAAACCGCGGCGTGACTGCGTCGATGCTGGTGCGTGCGAGCAGCGTGTTAACGACGATCGAGTGGGCTTCGAACAAAGCAGAGCGCATTCATCAAATTGAAATTAGCTCATGCACACTTCATTCAACCATTCCGCCGGCCGCGCTGATCGAGCCGTCGTCGGAATCAGAGGTGTGGGAGCGGCAATCTGGCGAAGCCAGGGGCGACACGCGGGGGGCCGTGTGCATCGCCATCAACCGGAGAAACGGGAAATGAAGACGTTGAGGGGCCTGCTACTCGGAGCGGGAGCAGTGATATTGTCCGCCGCGGCGGCGCAGGCTGCGGATCTTCCACTGAAGGCCAAAGCCGTCGAATATGTGAAGGTGTGCTCGCTGTACGGCACGGGCTTCTACTACATTCCCGGTACCGACACCTGCATCAAGCTCGGCGGCTATCTGCGCGCCGAGACCGCGCTGTGGACCAACAGCAACTATGGTGGCGCCTATTCAGGCCAGGCCGGCGCCGATAACCGCCTGAGCAACCGCTATCAGACCCGTTCGCGCCAGGATCTGAACATCGATACGCGCACCGCGACCGAATATGGCGTGGTGCGTACCTATTTCGAGACCGTGCTGAACTGGACCTCGGGCTCCTATGGCGGTGCGGGCGCCGGCGCGACGTCCTACACCGGCGACGCCATCTCGGGCGGCATCGTCGGCGTCTACTACGCCTTCATCCAGTTCGCCGGATTCACGATGGGCAAGGCCGTGTCGACCTTCGACGCGCCCTGGACCAACTATCCTGGCAACAATTTCGACGGCCTGGTCGGCGGCAGCGGCTCCAACAACGGCGTCAACCAGTTCACCTACACCGCCGATTTCGGCCAGGGCATCACCGCCGCGGTCTCGCTGGAAGACCAGACGCAGTTCTTCACCACCAACATCTGGAACACCTCGGGCATCACCGCGGCCGGCGTGCTCGGCGGCAATTATGGCTCGAGCAGCTTCGGCGGGACGGTGTCTCCCGACATCATCGGCATGGTTCGCGTCGACCAGGCGTGGGGCATCTTCCAGGCGTCGTTCGCCGCGCATGACAATCATGCCGCCTATTACGGCGCGTCCGAGACCTCGGGTCATCCCTCCGACAAGTGGGGCTGGGCCGCGCAACTGGCGCTGTCGATCAAGAACATCCCGACCGGTCCAGGCGACGTCGTCAACCTGCAGGCGGTCTACACCGACGGCGCGAGCCGCTACAACTTCCAGAGCCTCGCCAACACGACCTATTCGATGTATGGCAGCGCGGGCGTAGCCGGCGCCTATCAGAGCATCGGCTTCGCCGGCGTCGGCGACGCGGTGTTCGGCACCGGCACGGGCCTGTCGACCGTGCAGACCTGGGGCATGCGCGGCGCCTTCACCCACAATTGGGATCCGCGCTGGAATACGGCGCTGTATGGCGCCTATGCCCAGGTGCGCTATGGCCAGACGGGATCGAGCCTCATCTGTGCCGGCATCGCCGCCACCGGGATGCTGACCGCGGGCTCGACCTGCAATCCCGACTTCAATCTCGGACAGATCGGCCTCATCACCCGATGGACGCCGGTCAAGGGCCTCACCTTCTCGGCCGACGTGACCTACAGCCACCTCGACCAGAAATATTCGGGCACGGCGATTGCTCCGGCCGTCACGAGCACGGCAAAGCCGGCCGCGATCTACCAGCTCAAGGACCAGGACACGGTGAGCATGCTGCTGCGCGCCCAGCGCAACTTTTGAAGCTGGGCTGTTGAACCTCTGACTGCTCGACGAGCTTCCGGCGATGCCCCCGCCGGAAGCTTCGTTCGTGGAGACAGGCGGCGCGTCGCGAGGGATGGGGCGAAATGCGGCAGGCGTCGTGCGGATCACGACGCCTGTGACTTGTCTGACGGCGATGATCGCGCGGCGGCGTGACCGGCCGGCTACTTGATCGAGGTGTTGATCGCGGTGAACTTGCTGCTCAGTCCCGAGCCCAGGCCATTGACGGCCGCCAGGATCACGATGCTCAATCCGCCGGCAATGATGGCGTATTCGATCGAGGTCGCGCCAGCCTGATTCTTCAGGAAGCTCGCAATCAACTGCCGCATCTACCTCTCCGGTCGGGCTCGATCATCTGACGCGCCGGAAGGGCGCGCCGAGGCCGGGATGGACGCCCCGCCGGAAACCCTCCGTCATCGGCTTGAACAATCGGTTAACCCGATGAGGGACCTGCGCGGCCCAGATTCGGAGCCGGTATTCCATCGCAGGCCCGCCCTCGCCCGACCTCCGAGATCCGAACCGGAGTGCAAGCAACTGAACTTGCTTCGCTTTATTCTCAGTCCGCTGCCCCCGGCCGGTTGGCGGCAAAGCCGAGCCGCTGAATCCTCGTCCGACACATTCAGAAAAAATTCGGCTTATCCGCCAGATGCCACGTCATGATCTGGGTCAACGGCGATGGCGTGGACCGCCTTAAAGGTTATCCTGGTCGCTATGAGCACAACAGATTCCGCCCGTCCCCAGCTCAAGATCCGCAGCGTCGCGCTCGACACCGGCCGCGAGAACGTGGTCGTGATCTCCCGCCGCTCGAAGGCGTTGCGGCCCGAGGTGTTCCGCGGCTTCAGCCGCGTCGAGCTGCGCTGCAACTCGCGGACGCTGCTGGCGACCCTTCTGATCACGGACGACGACGCACTGGTCGGCCCCGACGAGATCGGCCTGTCGGAGCCGGCGATGCGGCGCTTCGCCGAGCCGGCCGGCACGCGGGCGACGGTGTCGCCAGCGACCCCGCCCGAGAGCATGGAAGCGGTGCGCGCCAAGATCCGGGGCGAGACCTTGAGCGACCAGGCGATCGCTGCCGTGATCGAGGACCTCACCCACTACCGCTACTCCGACATGGAGATCGCGGCTTTCCTGATCGGCTCAGCCAGCTTCATGAGCTCCGGCGAGCTGCTGGCGCTGACGCGCGCGATGGCCAATGCCGGCACGCAATTGAAATGGCCCGAGCCGGTGGTGGTCGACAAGCACTGCATCGGCGGCATACCCGGCAACCGCACCTCGATGGTGGTGGTGCCGATCGTCGCCGCCCACGGACTGACCATTCCAAAAACCTCCTCGCGCGCGATCACCTCGCCAGCCGGCACCGCCGATACGATGGAGGTGCTGGCGCGGGTGAATGTCGGCGCCGACGAGATGAAGTCGATCGTCGCGGCCTGCAATGGCTGCGTGATCTGGGGCGGCCACGTCAATCTGTCGCCGGCCGACGACGTCCTGATCTCGGTCGAGCGCCCGCTCAGCCTCGACACCCGCGAACAGATGGTCGCCTCGATCCTGTCGAAGAAGCTCGCAGCCGGCTCGACGCATCTGCTGCTCGACCTGCCGGTCGGGCCGACCGCCAAGCTCACCAGCGGCGCGGAGGCGATGCGGCTGCGCAAGCTGTTCGAATTCGTCGGCGACCGTTTCGGGCTCAAGGTCGAGGTGATCACGACCGACGGCCGCCAGCCGATCGGCAACGGCATCGGTCCGGTGCTGGAGGCGCGCGACGTGATGGCGGTGCTGGGCAACGAGCCGTCGGCGCCTGCTGACCTGCGCGAGAAGTCGCTGCGGCTCGCCGCGCATCTGCTCGAATATGATCCGAAGCTGCGCGGCGGCGCCGGCTACAACAGGGCGCGCGAGCTGCTCGACAGCGGCGCGGCGCTCAAGCAGATGCTGAAGATCATCGATGCGCAGGGCCCGCCGGAATGCCGCAGCGAGCTCGGCGATCTCGCCTTCGACGTCAAGGCGGAGCGCGACGGTGTCGTGTCCGCGATCGATTGCCTGCGGCTCAATCGCCTGGCGCGTACCGCCGGCGCGCCGGTGAACAAGGGCTCCGGGATCATGCTGTTCAAGAAGATCGGCGATCGTGTCGACCAGGGTGAACCACTCTATCGCGTGTTCACCTGCGATCCGTCGGAGCATGATCTGGCCGCAGCCGCAGCTGCCGCCAACCACGGCTATGGCTTCGCCGACGGCGCGAATAGTCGTTCGTGATGAACCGTCATCGAGCATCGATCCATCGTCCTCGGGAGACCACCGCATGAGTGTGACCGTTCGCTTCTGCGGTGCCGCGCATACCGTAACCGGGTCCTGCTATCTGGTGCGGAGCGGCAAGAGCCAGTTCCTGATCGATTGCGGCCTGTTCCAGGGCCAGAAGACGCTGAAGGAGCTCAACTACGGCGACTTCCCATTCCGTCCCGCCGACATCGACGCCGTGCTGCTGACGCATGCGCATATCGACCATAGCGGCCTGCTGCCGAAGCTGGTGCGCATGGGCTTCGACGGCAAGATCTTCGCCACGCGCGGCACCATCGATCTCTGCTCATGGATGCTGCCCGATGCCGGCAACATCCAGGAGCAGGAGGTGCTGGCGCTGAACCGCCGCAACATCGCGCGCGGCCGCGGCGAGGTCAGCCCGATTTACACCCAGGCCGACGCCATCACGGCGCTGCAATACTTCCAAGCCGTCCCCTACGAGACCTGGACCGAGATCATTCCAGGCGTTCGCGCCCGCTACTGGAATGCCGGCCATCTGCTGGGCTCCGCCTCGATCGAGATCGAATTCGCAGGACAAGGCGCCGATGGCGGACCGCTGCGGCTGCTTGCCTCCGGCGATGTCGGGCCCGACGCCAAGCTCTTGCAGCCCGATCCGAAAGCGCCGGAGGGATTCGACTACGTGATCTCGGAGGCGACCTATGGCGACCGGATTCGCGAGCCGACCACGCCGGAGCTGCGCCGCGGCCGTCTGGCCGGCGAGGTGCGCGACGCGGCGGCGGCCAAGGGCGCGCTATTGATCCCGGCCTTCGCGGTCGAGCGGACGCAGGAGCTGATCGTCGATCTGGTCGGCCTGATGGAGCGCGGCGAGATTCCGGCCGCGCCGGTGTTCCTGGACTCGCCGCTGGCGATCCACGCCACCGAGGTGTTTCGCGCGCACACCGAGAGCCTCGACGGCGGCAGCGATGTCGGCCGCCTGTTGTCGTCGCCGCATCTGCGCTTCACCGAGACGGTCGATGAAAGCAAGGCGATCGCCAAGCTGACCGGATTTCACATCGTCATCGCCGCCAGCGGCATGTGCGATGCCGGTCGCATCCGCCATCATCTCAAGCGCTGGCTGTGGAACAACCGCGCCACCGTGCTGCTGGTCGGCTATCAGGCGAACGGCACGCTGGGGCGCTTCCTGCAGGACGGCGTCAAGGCGGTGCGCATCCAGGGCGAGGAGATCAAGGTCGCGGCACGCATCCGCATGATCGACGACTATTCCGGCCACGCCGACGGCGCCGAGATCGCCCGCTGGATCGCGGCCCGCCGCCCGATCGCGCGCGGCCTTTTTCTGTCCCACGGCGAGGATGCCGCGATCGCGGCGCTGGCAGCGCGCGTCGCCGAGCGCATCGTGCCGACCGCGAAAGTGTTCTCCCCCCTGCTCGACGACGTCTACGAGCTGACGAGCGCGGTGCCGACGCCGCTCGACGTCGCGCGCCGGCGGCGGCTGGCGCCGGAGGCGGTCACCCGGCTGGACTGGCACAACGACATGTCGGGCCTGCTGCTCGACATCCACGAGCGGATCGAGCAAGCCGCCGACGATCGTGCCCGCGGCGTCATCATCCGCCGCCTGCGCCGGGCGCTGGAAGAGTGATGCGAGCGGCGTAGCCGCGAAGGCCGCGCCTGCGATGTTCGTCGTCGAACGGTCACACTTTGATCGCACCTTGAGGACCATCAGGTGCGGTGCGAAGCTCGCAGACGGCGACGCTCTCGCAGCTTGTGCATATTGAAACACACAACGTGCCGACGGCTGGTCTCCGAGAGCTGTTCTGATAGGCTCGACACGTGGTTCATGACAACGGAACGATCCGGGTGAACCGGGCGCAGGTGGGGAAACGAGGGGCTCTCACATGCATCAACCATCGAAATGGTGGGCGGGACTGATCGCTGTTGCCGTGCTCTGGCTCGCGGCCGTGAGCTTCAAGACGGCTGATGTCGAGGACGACATTGCGCCGCGGGCACGCGCCGCCGTCGCGGCCGCCGTCCCCGACACAGCCGCGGCCCTCAAGGTCACGGTCGCGGGCCGCGACGTTCGCATCGCAGGGCCGGAGTTCAGTCCCGATCAGTCGACGAAACTGGAGGACGCCGCATCGGTCAGCGGCGTCCGGCTCGTCGAGGGCACCTACGACAAGCTGCCGACACCGAAGCCCTATGCCTTCCGCGCCACGCGAAACGGCGGCCAGCTCGTGCTCGAAGGCGCGGTGCCGACGCCCGCCGTTCGGAATGCCGTGCTCAATGCCGTCCGTTCGTCCGGTGGTGAAGTGGTCGATCGCCTCTCCTATGCGCTGGGAGCTCCGGCCGACTTCGCGGCCATCGCGAGCCATGGATCGGTCCAGGCCGCCAAGCTCAATGGCGGCACGTTCGCGCTCGCGGACAAGGCTTATTCGATCGCAGGTGCCGCCGCCTCATCGGACGTCTATGAGGCTGCCGTCGCGGCGACGCGGCAGCTGCCGGGCGGCGCCGTGCTCGACAAGGTGGCGATCCTGCCGCCGGAGGCAAAGCCGTTCATCTGGAGCGCGGTTCGCGAGGACAACACGCTGGTGATGTCCGGCGTCGTTCCGAATGACGATATCAGGCGCGCGCTCGAGGCCGCCGCGATCAAGGCCTGGCCCGGCGCGTCGGTGATGCATCACATGCAGATCGCGCGTGGCGCGCCTGCTGGCGATTTTGGCGCCTACACGTCCTATGCGCTGGCGGAGCTTACCAGGCTGAGCACGGGCCGCGTCGTCATCTCCGACGCCACCTACGCGATTTCGGGCGAGGCCCCCTCCACCGCCGCCTACGATGAAACGATGGCCGGGATCGGCAAGCTGCCGACCGGGCTGAGCTTGGCGAAAGCCGAGATTCTGCCGCCGGAAATCAAGCCCTATCGCTGGTCGGCGGAGTTCGACGGCACCAGCTTGAGCCTCACAGGTCTCGCGCCGAGCGGAGCGGCCCGCGATGCGATGCTGGGCTCCGCCAGTGGACAGTTCGACGGCAAGCCGATCAAGAGCCAGATCGGCATCGCCCGCGGCGCCCCGGATGGCGACCTTGCCAAAGCGAGCGCGAGCCTGCTGCAGCAGCTCGCCAGGCTGTCGCAGGGGCGCGCCGAGATCAACGACACCCAGGTGTCGCTCAGGGGCGTCGGACTCGCCAACGTCACCGGCGCAGCCGTGCGCGAGCAACTGGCCGGCGCCCTGCCCGCGCCGTTCGCGCTCGCGTCCATCGACGTCCGCGACGGCCCGGTCTCGCCTTACGCGTTCGGACTGCAGAAGCAGGACGGCCGTGTCATGCTGAGCGGCTACGTGCCTGATGACGCCGCCCGCCGCGATCTCGTCGAGGCCGCCACAACGACCTTCATCACCGAGACGGTCGAGGACGGTCTGAAGATCGGCGACGGTGCGCCAAAGGATTACGTGCAGTCGCTGAAGGCGACGTTCCCGGCGCTGGCGCGGCTGTGGTCCGGCGCGCTGACGGCGAAGGACGCGGCGATCACGGTCGACGGGCTTGCCATCTACGACAAGTCGGCCGAGCAGGTCCGCAAGGAGCTCGCCGAGGCGGTCGGCAGCGGCTTCAAGCTCGACGACGTCAAGATCGGCGTCAAGCCGGAAAGCCCGCCACTCGCGGTCGCGGAGTGCCAGCCGGCGTTCAACGGGCTGCTCGCCAAGGGCCGCATCCGCTTCAGCACCGGCAGCGCCGAGCTGAGCCGCGCCTCGCTGGCGCTGCTCGATCACCTGGCCGAGGTTGCGCAGCGCTGCAAGGATGCCGAGATCGCGATCGAAGGCCACACCGACAATGTCGGCGACGAAGCTGACAACATGGACCTCTCCAAGCGCCGGGCGGCGGCGGTGGTCGGCTACATCGGCGACGCCGGCATCGACACCACGCGCATGACCTCGGAGGGCTACGGCCAGACCAAGCCGGTCGTCTCCAACGACACGGCCGAAGGCCGCGCGCAGAACCGCCGCATCGAATTCGTCGTCAAGTGAGGCGCTGACATCATGATGTACGACCTTGCGACATTTCCGTTCTGGATCATCCTCGCCGTCGGCATCGGCGGCTTTGTCGGCTGGCGCACCTGGTCGGACGAGCCGCGGCCGGACTGGCTGAGAAGCTGGCTGCTGCCGGCGACGCTCGCCCTCGTCATCGGGATCCTGATGGCGCTGCTGACAGTGCTGCCCGGACGTGCCGGCCTGTGGCTCGAGGTCGGCCTGCTGATGGTCGGCGCCTATGTTCTCGGCTGCCTGATCGGCGGACAGCTCAAGGAATATGTCGGGCTGGGTGACACCAGTGCGATGTCGCCGGGCGGTCCTGGAAACAGCGTCGCGTTCGCCGGCGCAACCGCGGCGGCTCGTCCTTGGGCGGACAGCCCGTCCCCGGCTTCGCAGGCCGCAGCCAGCGTCGAGGCCGATCGCCTTGCCACTGAAGCTGCCGCAAACGCTGAAGCCGAACGTGTTGCGGCCGAAGCCGCTGCAAGGGCGGAGGCCGAGCGTCTAGCCGCCGAAACGGCCGCAAAGGCCGAGGCTGAGCGGCTCGCCGCGGAAGCCGCGGCAAGGGCCGAGGCTGATCGCCTGGCGGCTGAAGCCGCAGCGAAGGCCGAAGCCGAACGTCTCGCTGCCGAGGCGGCGGCAAAGGCCGAGGCCGAGCGCCTTGCTGCGGAGGCCGCCGCGAAAGCAGAGGCCGATCGCCTTGCTGCGGAAGCAGCCGCGAAAGCAGAGGCCGATCGCGTTGCGGCAGAAGCGGCTGAAAAGGCCGAAGCCGAACGCTTGGCCGCCGAAGCAGCGGCGAAAGCCGAAGCAGACCGTCTTGCGGCAGAGGCCGTTGCGAAAGCCGAGGCGGAAGCCCAGCGTCTCGCGGCCGAAGCGACCGCCAAGGCCGAGGCCGATCGCCTGGCCGCCGAAGCGGCCGCACGCGCGGAAACCGATCGCCTTGCCGCCGACGCCGACGCGGAACGGCTTGCCGCCGAGGTCGCCGCATCATCGGCCCCGGAGAGCCCGGCCTCGGCCGACGACAGACCGCCGGCCCTGTCCGCCCCCGAGGGCGCCGCTGACGATCTCAAGCTGATCAAGGGCATCGGACCCAAGAACGAGCGCGTCCTCAATGACATCGGCGTGCATCATTTCAGCCAGATCGCGGCGTGGTCGCCTGACCATGCGAGCTGGGTCGGCCATCACATGGTCTTTCCCGGCCGGATCGAGCGCGAGCACTGGATCGCGCAGGCCAAGCTGCTCGCGGCCGGCCTCGACACCGCGCATTCCAGCGCGGTGAAGTCCGGCGCGATCACCATCGACGAACACGCCGACGCGCCGCTGAGCGAGGACGAGGCGAGCTACCTCCTGGCCCACCTGCCGGCGCTGATGCCGCCCGTCGAGAACGAGGACGTCCATGGCGGCGCCCGCCCGCTCGGGCTCGTCGCGCCGCGCGGCGGCCAGGCCGACGATCTCAAGCTGATCAAGGGCATCGGCAAGCAGAACGAGGCGCGGCTGCACGGCCTCGGCATCTGGCATTTCGCGCAGATCGCGGCCTGGACCGCCGAGCACGCCAAATGGGTCGGCTCGTATCTGGCGTTCGCAGGACGGATCGAGCGCGAGCAATGGGTCGCGC
Organism: Bradyrhizobium sp. HKCCYLRH3097; assembly: GCF_051167875.1. Lineage (NCBI taxonomy): Bacteria > Pseudomonadati > Pseudomonadota > Alphaproteobacteria > Hyphomicrobiales > Nitrobacteraceae > Bradyrhizobium > Bradyrhizobium sp. HKCCYLRH3097. The sequence goes on along the minus strand of NZ_JBNPTX010000014.1, from coordinate 137,510 downwards.
AGGCCAAGGAGCTCGCAAGCGGCGGGACCACGGAATTCGCCCGCCGCGTCGAGGCTGGTCTGGTCAAGTCATCCGCCGACGACGGCTCCCGCGGGCAGGACAACGTCGAGATCGTGCAACCACGCGAGTAGCGGCGCCAACTAAAGCATGATCCGGAAAAGTGGAAACCGGTTTTCCGAAAAGATCATGCTCAAACAAAGAGATGAGATCATGATGCGATTCCATGGAATCGCATCATGACCTCAACGAATCGTCGGGTGTGCAAAGGCGCCGACTTGCCCTCTCGTCACGCGCGGTGGTGATGGCGCCGTGCCCACCCTGCTTTCCTACTCGGCGAGCTCGACCGCCTCGCTGCGTGACGGGCCGGCCAGCGGCCGTTCCTCCATCAGCATCATGCAGACCGAGGCGCAGGCCAGCATCGCGGTGGCCGCGGCATAGACGAAGCGGAAGGCATGGATCATGTCGGCTTCCGCGATGCCGCTGACCGCGCCATGGGCGCCCTCGGCCAGCGAAATGTCGGCGCCCAGCGCCATCAGCAGGATGGCGCTGAAGGCCGCGACCGTGAACGAGGACATCATCGAGCGGAAGAAGTTCATCGCGCCGGTGATGGTGCCGATCTGGGAGCGATCCACCGCGTTCTGCAGCGACACCACCGAGATCGGGAACGCGGTGCCGAGCCCGATCCCGTAGATCGACAGCAGCACCATCAGCCCCCACAGCGACGGCGTCGTCACCGTCATGACCGCGGCGGCAATGGTGCCGATGATCGTGCCCACGATGGCGACGCGCTTGTAGTGCTTGACCCGGGCCATGGTGCGGCCGGCAACCGCGGCGCCGAGGGTCGAGATCGCCGCGATCGGAATCAGGCCGAGGCCGGCCTGGCTCGGGGTCAAATGATAGACCAGCTCGTAATAGAGCGGCAGATGGACCGTGAGCCCGATCAGGGCACCGAGTGCGCAGCCGCTCGCCAGCATGCCGTAGGGCACAACCGTGCCGCCCATCAGCGACAGCGGCAGGAACGGCTCATCGGCCCGCTTGGCGTGCCAGACGAAGGCCAAGCCCAGCGCCACCGCACTGCCGATCATCGCCAGCAGCGTCGGCGACAGCCAGGCCAGCTTGTGGCCACCCCAGGTCAGCACGAGCATGAACACGACGGCCGAGGCCATCAGCAGCAGGCCGCCGGCCCAGTCGACCTTGCGCAGCCGGTGGTAGACCGGCAGCCGGCCCATCTTGGGCAGCAGCAATGCGAGCGCCGCGATCGCGAGCGGGACATTGATCCAGAAGATCATCGACCAGTGCAGATGGTCGGCGAAGAATCCGCCGATCACCGGCCCGAGCAGGCCGGCGAGCAGCCAGACCCCGCTGAAATAGGCCTGGTACTGGCCGCGCTCGCGCGGGCTGACGACGTCGGAGATCACGGTCTGGACCACCGGCATGATGCCGCCGCCACCCAGCCCTTGCAGGCCGCGGGCGAGGATCAGCACCGGCATGTTCGGCGCCAGCGCGCAGACGACCGAGCCGACCACGAACAGGCTGAGCGCGGTGATGATCATCGAGCGGCGGCCATAGATGTCGCAGAGCGTGCCGAACACCGGCGCCACCGCGGTCGACGCCAGCAGGTAGGCGGTGATCACCCAGGAGAGATTGGTGACGTCCTGAAACTCGCGACCGATGGTCGGCAGCGCGGTCGCCACGATGGTCTGGTCGAGCGCGGCCAGGAACATCGTCAGCAGCAGGCTCATCAGGATGGTGCGCACCTCGGCCTGGGTCAGCGGCACCGGCGGCGCAAGCGACGGCGCATCCTCGATCGCCTGAACCTGCGGCGGAATGGCCGGCAGCTCGGCGGCGATCTCTTCGGGCAGGGATTGGGACGCGGCAGGGTAATGCGTCTGCCGATCAAACTTGTTCATGGGATGAATGCCGTGCCCGGGCGCGACGACGCCGCGCGGATTCGCTGACTGGCGAACTACTTAAGGCATAATTTGCCCGTGCGGCAGCGGGTCGGGTGCATGGGTGCATTCCGACAGCACGGGAACGGTCGCATCATCGTGACTTGCTGCGGGTGCGAGGTGATCGCGCTATTTCGGCCGCCGCTTCAACTTGGCCCGCTTCGGCAGCAGCACCGGCCACTGCACGATGTGGTTCTCGAGCTGGTCGTCCGGAACGTCGTCCTCGGTGCCCTCGACCCGGCCGCGCACCGAGACGCCGGCTTCATGGACCGTCTGAGGATCGCCCGAGATCAGGGGATGCCACCAGTAGAGATCGCGCCCCTCAGCCACGAGGCGGTAGCCGCAGCTCGGTGGCAGCCAGGTCAGCGTGCGGACGTTCTCAGGTGTCAGGCGAACGCAATCCGACACCTGTTCGGAACGATTCGGGTAGTCCTTGCAGGCACATAGCCCGGCATCCAAGAGCTTGCAGGAAATGTGGGTGAAGTAGATGTCGCCGGTATCCTCGTCTTCCAGCTTCTCCAGGCAGCAGCGCCCGCAGCCATCGCAGAGGCTCTCCCATTCGACCTCGGACATCTCTTCCAAGATCTTGGTTTTCCAGAACATTCCCTCCTGGCCCGAGGGACGTTTGAGCGGTGCGGTCATCGGGCGATTCTCAAAGAGGGCGTGAGGTGGTCGCCATCTAGGTGCCCGGCCCCAAGCCGCGCAAGGGGCTTTGCCGATTACGGCGCCACGTTAGCTTTGTGTATCAAATTGTGAGCGGAACCATTGGTTTGTGACCCCCGCTCGGCTAGATAGATGATTGAGTCACTCCGGCGGCGGCGCCGGCAACGCGGCTTGGGGTCAGGTGCTCGGGTTCGGGCGGCTGGCTGTGCAGTGCCATGGGTTTGCCGCAACAATCGCGCAAGACCCTTCGATGGCCCCCAGCCCCACTTGCTGAGTGCTTTCGAAGCCAGCTGACACGCTTTCGAAACGACCAGGGTTCCCGTGCGGCAGATCATTCCAGACGATTGGAAGAAGCGGATCAACAATTTCCGCCTGGATCTCGACGCCCGCTTCGATTCGGCGCTGTTCTCCTCCCTGCGCGGCACCCGCGAGCTGTATGAGCGCTATTCGGCGTTCATGGACCGCTTCTATGTCGGCGGCTGGAAGCGCTGGGTGTTCGTCGAGCCGTTCTCGGAGGCGGCCACGATCGGGCTCGGCGGTTTGGTGCTGATGCTGGCGCTCGCGATCCCCGCCTTCCGGGAAACTGCCGATGAGGACTGGCTGAAGAAGTCCGACCTCGCCGTCACCTTCCTCGACCGCTACGGCAACCCGATCGGCAGCCGCGGCATCAAGCACAACGATTCGATTCCGCTGGAGGACTTCCCGGACAATCTGATCAAGGCGACGCTCGCCACCGAGGACCGCCGCTTCTACGACCATTTCGGCATCGACATTGCCGGCACGGCGCGCGCCCTCGTCACCAACGCCCAGGCCGGCGGCGTCCGCCAGGGCGGCTCCTCGATCAGCCAGCAGCTCGCCAAGAACCTGTTCCTGTCCAACGAGCGCACCATCGAGCGCAAGGTCAACGAGGCGTTCCTGGCGATCTGGCTGGAAACCCGGCTGACCAAGAACGAGATCCTCAAGCTCTATCTCGACCGCGCCTATATGGGCGGCGGCACCTTCGGCGTCGACGGCGCGGCACACTTCTATTTCAACAAGTCGGTGCGCGACATCAACCTCGCCGAAGCCGCGATGCTGGCCGGGTTGTTCAAGGCGCCGACCAAGTTCGCCCCCCACATCAACCTGCCGGCCGCCCGCGCCCGCGCCAACGTCGTGCTCGACAATCTGGTCGATGCCGGGTTCATGACCGAAGGCCAGGTGTTCGGCGCCCGCCGCAACCCGGCCTTCGCGGTCGACCGCCGCGACGAAAGCTCGCCGAACTACTTCCTCGACTACGCCTTCGACGAGATGCGCAAGCTGGTCGACACGTTCCCAAAATCCTACACCGAGCGCGTCTTCGTGGTGCGGACCTCGATCGACATGACCGTGCAGCATGCGGCCGACGAGGCGATCGAGAACCAGTTGCGCCAGTTCGGCCGCGACTATCACGCGACCCAGGCGGCAACCGTCGTCTCCGACCTCGACGGCGGCATCCGCGCCATGGTCGGCGGCCGCGACTATGGTGCCAGCCAGTTCAACCGCGCAGTCGACGCCTACCGGCAGCCGGGATCGTCGTTCAAGCCTTACGTCTACACCACCGCGCTGCTGAACGGCTTCAGGCCGACCTCGATCGTGGTCGACGGCCCGGTCTGCATCGGCAACTGGTGCCCGCAGAATTATGGCCATTCCTATTCCGGCTCGGTGACGCTGACGCAGGCGATCACCCGCTCGATCAACGTCGTCCCGGTCAAGCTGTCGATCGCGCTCGGCGGCAAGGAGGGTCCGAAGGCCGGCCGCGCCAAGATCATCGAGGTCGCGCGGCGCTTCGGGCTCAAGGCGCCGCTGCCCGACACGCCGTCGATGCCGATCGGCTCCGACGAGGTCACGGTGCTGGAGCATGCGGTCGCCTATGCGACCTTCCCGAACAAGGGCAAGGCGGTGACGCCGCATTCCGTGCTGGAGGTCCGCACCGGCGCCGGCGACCTGGTCTGGCGCTGGGACCGTGACGGGCCGAAGCCGAAGCAGGCAATCCCGGCCTCGGTTGCTGCCGACATGGCGGGCATGATGAGCCACGTGGTCAGCGAAGGCACCGCACGCCGCGCCGCACTCGACGGCATTCCGACCGCCGGCAAGACCGGCACCACCAACGCCTATCGGGACGCCTGGTTCGTCGGCTACACCGGCAACTTCACCTGCGCGGTCTGGTACGGCAATGACGACTATTCGCCGACCAACCGTATGACCGGCGGCTCGCTGCCGGCGCAGACGTGGCACGACATCATGGTCGCCGCGCATCAGGGCGTCGAGGTCAAGGAGCTGCCCGGCGTCGGCATGGGCGAAAAGCTGCCGCAGTCGGCGTCCGCCGCGATGGCACAGGCCGGCCAGCCGAAGACGCTGGAGATCAAGCCCGGTCCGCCGCCGATCCTGACCCGCCGCGGCGCCGAGGTGCTGGTTCAGGTCGAGAAGATGCTGGACGATGCGGCGCGCCTCGCCGAGAAGGCCGCGCCTGCCGATCCGCGCAAGCCCGGCAAGCCGGTCTCATCGAGCGCGCTGGCCTTCCCTGAGAACTACGCCGCGGCAACGGCCGACGGCGTCACCACCCCTGCCCTGCGCAAGAACTGACGTCAGCGATCCCCGTGCGGCTGCTCTTCATCACCTTGGTTACGCTCCTGATCGCCACCGGCGTCGGCATCGGCGCGACGTGGATGACGACGACCCGCGGCACCGAGTTCGGTACGCTGACGATCGGCGCCTGGACGGCGCGTCCGAAAACCGGCACGGCCGATGTCGACCCCTATGCGCGCGCGACCATCACCCGCAATGGCGAATTGCCGATCGGCACCGGCGACGGCGTGGCCTTCACCGCCACCACGGACGACAAGAGGAGGCCGCTCGACGGGCGCTGCGACATCCTGGTCAGCGGCGTCACGCCACCCGCCCGCTTCTGGACGCTCACGCTCTACGACCGCAAGGGCCACCTCGTCGCCAACACGCTGCAGCGCTACGGCTTCACCAGCCAGGAGCTGGTACGAGGTGCCGATGGCTCCTTCGAGATTCGTGTCGCCGCGCGCTCGCGCTCCGGCAACTGGCTGCCGACCGGCGGCATCGAGCGCTACGCGCTGATGCTGCGGCTCTACGACACGCCGGTCGGCGTCGCGACCCGCACGCAGCGCGACGCGCCGATGCCGTCGATCACGACAGTAGGTTGCCCATCATGATCCGGCTGCTGTTCACGGTCGTGGTCGGCGTGCTGCTCGGCGGCGTGGTCCATCTCGTCAGCGTGCTGGCGCTGCCGCGGATCTCGACCCAGGACGCCTACTCCCGGCTGACGCCGATGACCAAGCTGAACGCCGTGACGCAGTTGCCATTGGCCGATCCCGGCAATTCACCGATGCCGTTCATGGATCCGGCGTTCGCCATGGCGATCTGCCGCTACGATCTGTCCGACGGACCGCTCAAGCTCACGGTTCCGGTGAGCCAGGCCTATACATCGGTGTCGTTCTACACGCGCAACGAGATCGCCTACTACGCCATCAACGACCGCTCCGCCGGCAAGCGCGTGATCGAGCTCAACCTGATGACCGAGGCGCAGCACGAAGACCTGCCCGAGGACGAGGAGATCACGGCCGCCGACCGGCTGATCATCGATTCGCCGACGACGACCGGGTTGATCGTGCTGAAGGCCCTGGCCGCCGAGCCCGGTCTCATGCCGCAGGCGCAGGCCTCCCTTGCAGCGGCAAGCTGCGGCGTACAGACCGAGGCACCGGCCAAGGCCGAGAAGCCGCGCGGCAAGCGATAAGCCAATACGACGTCCTGGGTGAATTCGACAACACTCTCTTCATCCTTGGTGGCATAGTCGTTGTCGCGCGCCGCTGCTATGATGGATCAGGACGGCGGCGCTTCGCTCAACATCAGGTCATGCCTCTCGAAATCGAACGGAAGTTTCTCGTCAAGTCCGATGCTTGGCGGGATCAGGCGACGCACAGTGAACGCCTTCGCGACGGCCTCGTCGCACGCCAGGACGGCCTCAAGGTCCGCGTTCGCTGCTATGGCAACCGGACGACGCTGTGCGTGAAGAGCGGCCGCCGCGGCCTGACCCGAGATGAATTCGAGTACGATATTCCCGCGGACCACGCCGCGATGCTGTTCGCGCATTGCGACGGACGCATCCTCGAGAAGACGCGTCACTATGTGCCGGCCGAAAGCGGCGTCTGGGAAGTCGACGTCTACCACGACGCGCTCGAATGCGTCGTCATCGCCGAGATCGAGCTGCCGACCGAAACGACCGTCGTGACCCTTCCCGACTGGGTCGGCGACGAGGTCACCGGCGATCCGCGCTACAGCAAGGCCAACATGCTGACGGAGCGCTCGCGGGCGGCGAAAGTCCGGGAGCTGCGGCGCGCGCGCCTTGCAGGGCTGTGATGCACGCACGGGCCGTTGCGGCTTGACCCCTGTCAAATCACCCGTCGAGGGCACACCTTAAACAGCGCGGACTTGGCGGTCTGAACGATCGCGCATGGAGTTTGCACGATGAGTTCATCGCAGGTGATGTCACAGGCGCTGCGCGCCAAGATCATGTCGGCCGACGAGGCGGCCGCGCTGGTCGAGCCCGGCAACCATGTCGGCATGAGCGGCTTCACCGGGTCGGGCTACCCGAAGGCGGTGCCGCTCGCGCTGGCGCGCCGGATCGAAGCCGCGCATGCGCGCGGCGAGCCGTTCCGCGTCGGCGTGTGGACCGGGGCGAGCACCGCGCCCGAGCTCGACGGCGCGCTCGCCCGGGCTGATGGCATCGACCTGCGCCTGCCCTATCAGTCCGATCCAGCGACACGACAGCGCATCAACGCCGGCAGCATCGACTATATCGATCTGCATCTCAGCCATGTCGCACAGTTCGTGTGGTTCGGTTTTCTCGGCCATCTCGACGTCGCCGTGATCGAATGCGCCGGCATCCTGCCAGACGGGCGGCTGATCCCCTCGACCTCGATCGGCAACAACAAGACCTGGCTCGATCTGGCTGACCGCGTCATCATCGAAGTCAATTCGTGGATGAACCCGGCGCTGCTCGGCATGCACGACGTCTATTACGGCACCCGCCTGCCACCGCATCGCAAGCCGATCCCGATCCTGGCGCCCGGCGACCGCATCGGCGAGACCACCTATCGCTGCAATCCGGACAAGGTCATCGCGGTCGTCGAGACCCACGCGCCCGACCGCAACACGAGCTTCGCCGCCCCCGACGACGTCTCCGGCGCGATCGCCGGGCACATCCTGGAGTTCTTCGCGCACGAGGTGAAGCAGGGCCGCCTGCCCCGCAACCTGCTGCCGCTGCAATCGGGCGTCGGCAACGTCGCGAACGCCGTGATGGCCGGGCTCGACGACGGGCCGTTCCCGCATCTCACCGCCTACACCGAGGTGCTGCAGGACGGCATGCTGAACCTGATCCGCTCGGGGCGGATGGATCTCGCCTCCGCGACGGCATTGTCGCTGAGCTCGGAAGCTGCGATCGAATTCAACCGCGAGATCGAGTTCCTGCGCGACCGTATCGTGCTGCGGCCGCAGGAGATCTCCAACCACCCCGAGGTGATCCGCCGGCTCGGCGTCATCGCCATGAACGGCATGATCGAGGCCGACATCTACGGCAACGTCAACTCGACCCACGTGCGCGGCAGCAGCATCATGAACGGCATCGGCGGCTCCGGGGACTTCGCCCGCAACGCCTATCTGTCGATCTTCATGACGCCCTCGACGGCGAAGAATGGGACGATCTCCTGCATCGTGCCGATGGTCACCCATGTCGACCACACCGAGCACGACGTGCAGGTTCTGGTGACCGAGCGCGGCCTCGCCGATCTGCGCGGCCTGTCGCCCAAACAGCGCGCCCGCACCATCATCGATCAGGCGGCGCATCCAAAATTCCGGCCGGCGCTGGCGGATTATTTCGAACGCGCCTGCCGCGATTCGACCGGCAAGCACACGCCGCATCTGCTCGAGGAGGCGTTCCGCCTGCTCAGGCCGGAATGAGCGCTGCGGCCCGATCACCGCAGCGGCACGCCTCGTAGGCGACGGGATCGTGGCTGTTCACGATCGTGACCCGGTCGCCATGGTCGCATTTCAAGCGCCGCAGCCGCTCCTGGTTGGCGACACGCATCGTGCGATCCTGATCGCCCTTGCGCTGGAACAGCCCGAGTAGCAGCGGCATGCGTGGCCGCGCGTCGAGCTGGCCGTGGAAGAAATAGGCATCGCCGGCGTGCAGCAGCCATTTGTCGCCGCGTCGCACGGCGACGCCGCAATGGCCGCGCGTATGGCCCGGCAGAGGAACGATCAGGATGTCGCCGCTGCGATCCACGGCAGCGCGGACACCGCGAAAGCCGAACCAGTCCTCGCCGTCGTCGCCGTAGAACTGCCAGTCGGGACGATGCCGCCATTGGCCGGCGACATAGCGACCGCGCGGCGGCGCCGGCGACCCCTCGACGGCCATCGCATGCTCCCCGCGATGAACGTGCACCTTGGCCTTCGGGAAATCGCCGATGCCGCCGGCGTGGTCCCGGTCGAGATGCGTGAGCAGGATGTGCCTGACGTCGTCGGGCGAGAAGCCCAATGCCTTTACCTGCTGCAGCGCCGTCTCCGACGCATCGAGAAGCGGCGCAGCCTGCCTCACCCAGCGTGCCCCCAATCGTGCGGGCGCGGCGATGTCACCGGTGCCGATGCCGGTGTCGACGAGGACCAGGCCGTCATCGCTTTCGATCAGCAGGCAGTGGCAGACGAGGCGGGCGCGCGCGAACAGGCCGCCGCTGCCGCTCACCAGCCGACCGCCGCGTGGACACATCGTGCCGGTGTTGAGGTGGTGGACGCGCATCGATCTTCTCCTTCATTGCCGATATCGGGCGCATCCTTGCGGGCCGGGCAGAGATAAGTAAAATATTGATCAGTGATACGCATCATAGGCTGCTCCTATGGATATCCGCGAGCTCCGCTATTTCTCCGCCGTGTTCGAGGAACGCAGCCTGACCAGGGCAGCGGCGCGCTGCTTCGTCTCGCAGCCATCGATTTCGCTGGCGATCGCCAACCTCGAGGCCGAGCTCGGCACCGAGCTGTTCCTCCGCCACCGCAAGGGTGTCGTGCCGCTGGAGGCGGCCGAGCGCCTGCAGCCGATCGCGCGCCGGATCGTCGGCGAAGCCGATGCCGCCCGCAACCTGTTCCGGCACGGCGCGCCGAAGCAGGCGCTCAAGCTCGGGCTCATGCGCACCCTCGACGGCCGGCGCGTGACCGCGCTGCTCAAGCCGCTCACGGCGCGCGAGGATCTCAGGCTTCACATCGTCGGTCCGACCGAGCGGGCCGACGGACGCATCGTCTCAAAAAGCCTGGTCGACGACGGCGAGCATTTCCTGCCGCTGTGGAGCGAGCGCTATGTCGCGGCTTTGCCGCTTGCGCATCCGCTCACGCTGAAGCCGCGCCTGCGCGCGGCCGACCTCGCCGACGTCGCCATGATCGACCGCTGCCATTGCGAGCACAGCGCGCTGGCGCGACGCAGCGGCGGGCCGCGCGAGATCGCCGCCATCGCCGAAACCGAGGATTGGGCCCTGGCGCTGGTCGCTGCCGGCGTCGGCGTCGCGATCGTTCCCGAAGGCGTCGTGCACGGCCGAAGCGACGTTGCGGTCCGCGAGATCGAGATGACGTTGAAGCGCCAGGTCGGCCTCGCCTACTCCGCCGCGCGCGCTCCATCCGAGGCGCTGAAGATCTTGATCGCGACGCTGCGCGCGGCAGCGCCGCAGAAGCTCCGTGCGACAGCAGGGCGGCAAAAGGGAGCACCGGCCAAGCCAGGCCGGCGCCGGAGCAAGATCGCGCCGGGCTAGCCCCGCGTCGTCAGCGGCCGTTCGATCAGGGGCCGCGCGGCGACCGGCGGATTGGCGGTCTGAGCCGCCAGTTCGTGGATCAGGCGATCGGCCTCGGCGGCCATGCCGTCGGGCGCCTGCAGCACCAGGCGCTCCAAGGCCCAGCGGTAGGACGAGACGCGCTGCTCCAGGCTGATCTGCACCCATTGCACGATCAGCGAGTTCTCCTGCATGCGCGCGACGGCATCGGCTTGCTCGCGCGGCGAGAGCTCGGTCATGTATTTCATGCTGGCATCGCGCTTGCGATCGAGATCGATGACGCGGATGGCCGACGCGAAGAACGGCTCGAAGCGGGTGATGTCGTCGCGCACGTCGTCGATCAGCTGGGTGTAGCGCGAGGCGTGCGAGCGGTGCGGCTCGTCGATCAAGGCCCGCCCATAGGCTGTGCGGTCGAACACGACCTTCTGGCGCCACGGCGAGGCCGACGGCTGATAGTCGCCGAACACGCTCTTCCAGGCAGGGCGCGAATGCGGTGGCTCGATCAGCGGATAAGCGAGATCGCGCAGCTGGCGCTCATTGTCTGTCAGTTGGAACTGCGACGGCCTGACGCCGACGCTGGCGGTGGCTTCCGCCCCGATCCATTTGTGCATGTCGTCATTGCGCATGTCGGCGCGGGTGCGGCCGAAATCGCCGCCGCTGCAGGCGCCGAGCAGTCCGCCGACGAGAACGAGTACGAACACCGGCAGCGCGCGCCGGACCGGATTCACGATGGCCGGCATTCCCGTTTCCCCCGACCTGTCAGCGGCGACGGCGACGGCGGCTTGGCGCTGTGCCCTCGCGGGGTCCGCTATCGTCGGTCGTGGTCTCGCGCTCGATCCGAACGACGGGAAGAATCAGGATCGTTCCCATGCCCTCCTGCGGCGCGCCGGTCACGGCAGGCCGCGCGCGACGCGCAACGTCCGCCGGGAATTCAATGATGGTCGCCATGTCCACTCTCTTTCGTGCCCGAAGTTCTTACCCCCTGAAAACTCCCCGTCGCCCGAACTTCGCAGGCAAGAGGGCACGCAGAACTGACGATCACGAATGCCGGCGCATGAAGCTGCACGTTGGCATTCGGCGCGGCGAAGATCAGGCTGGCCGCGTGACGCGGCCAAGGCGAGATCATCGAACGGATCGATTAAGATCAGGACGTGGTTAAGAGGATATTAATGCGCGGGCCGCCCGACACGGATCGCGTGCACCGGCGGGAGAGAAGGCAAGCCAGCGTTGCGCCTTTGTCTCACCGGGTCATTTCGGCCCATCTTCACCGGTTGTTTTCCTTAACGCCGCATTAAAACAACTCCGCTCTAATCGGCGCAACGATTGCCGAAGTTGCGTACCCCGACATGACAAGATCATCGCTGTTCCCCGGCTTCGACGGGTTGCTCACGCTCTCGCGCCGCGAGGGCGTCGACATCAAGCCCACTCTGCTGCGCGTCCTGACCGACCTCTATGTCCAGGCGAGCGCGCATTCCGCCGACGAGGAGCGGCAGTTCGTCGAATTGGCCTCCCGTCTGGTCGACGACGTCGACGATGCGACCCGTGCGGCGGTGCGTGCGCGGCTGGCGATCTATCCGGCGACGCCGATCGAGATCCTGAACAAGCTGGGCTTGCGCCCGGCGCAGAGCGAGCCGACGCCGCCGCTCGCCGGCCCCATTCCCGCATCGCTTCGCTCGTCGCCTCCGATCCCGCCGCGCGACGACGCGGCGTCCGGATTGTCGATGCAGCCGAAGGATGCCGCCGAGCTCAGCGAGATGTTCATGCGCGCCGCCTCGCACGAACGCATCGCCATCCTGCAGAACCTCGCCACCACGCCGCTGAGGCCCGCCGCGCCGACGCCGTTGCACCGCGCGGTGCATGCGATCGAGGCGCTGGAGATGGCCGCGTTCAACGCCGACGTCGAGACGTTCACGATCGAGCTCGGCGAGAGCCTGATCCTGCCCTCACGCATGACCCACGAGGTTGTCAACGATCCCCATGGCGAGCCGCTGGCCTGCGCCGCAAAGGCGCTCGGCATGCCGGCGCCGGTGTTCGAGCGCGTACTGCTGTTCCTCAAGCCCGAGATGGGCCAGTCCGTCCAGACCGTGTTTCGGCTGTCACGCTTCTACGAGCGGCTCAGCGAGCGCGCGGCGCTGATCATGCTGGCGGCCTGGCGCGGCTCCGGGATGGCCGCGATCAGGGCCAAGCACCGCGCGGCGCTCTATGACGACGAACGTCAGCACGTCCGTGGCAGCACGGCGCGGGCCGGCACCGCGACGAGGCCGATCGTGCGCACGGGGACCGATGGCTTCAAGCGCTGACGCGCGATCGCTGTCCCGAATCTTAGCGATGATCAGGGACGCTCGCGCACGAGATCGAGAAAATGACGGCCCTGCCTGTCCTCGGTCTCGATGATCCAGGCGTCGGGATCGAAGCGCAGCTCCTTGACGAGCCGCTCCTCGATCTGCGCTTCCGCGATCGGCTGCGGCGATATCGGTACGAAGAAGCGGTCGATCGGCTGGCTGTCGTCATAGACGGTCTGCGGGGCGGGAACATAGAGCTGGGCCGTGCCATCCATCATCGCGACCTTGACGAAGACCGCGCCGGCTTCCTCCGCGCCACGGTGGCGGATCGCGCTGAACGCGCCGGCCGACTGGCAACGCCGCAGATAGGCGCTCACCCAGATGCTGCTCTTCAATCGCATGATGGTTCGATGCAGGTGCAAGCGCGCTGCACGTCGCAGCCGCCCCTGCTCTATTCGATCGGGTGACCGATGACAATCGCAAGCTCGCGCACCAGGCGGTCCGACACCTGGCCCGTTACCGGTAGCTTGCGCTCGCGCTCGAACTTCTGGATCGCGGCCAGGGTGTCGGAGCCGACCATCCCCGTCGGCTTCAACTGGCCGTAGCCGTATTCGGTCAGCGCACGCTGGACCGCGGCGACACGACGGACATTGCCGCCCTGCTGCGTCGGCTGCGGACGCGGCACGTTGCCCTGACCGCCGCTGACCGAGCGGACGAGATCGGCCAGAGGATCGGCATATTTCTGATCCGGACGCGGCTCGGTGGCGCGCTGCTCGACCGCCCTCTGCTCCGCCGCCCTGGTTTCGGCGGGCCGCGTCTCGATCACCTTCGGATCCAAAGGCGAGATGTCCATCGGCCGGGGCCGCGGCAGCGGATTGGAGCTCGTCAGATGGGGCGGAATGGTCACAATCGACCCGAACATCGGCGCCGGATGCGGTCCCGATTGCAGGAACACGGCATTGACGATGATGGCGCTGCCAGCCGCGCAGGCCAGCAGGCCCGCAAACAGATCCTTCGGGCTGTAGAGCATGGCCCGCAGCAGCCAGCCGCGCCCCTCCGCCACGTCGACGACGGCCGCAGCGGCGCGCTTGCGACGGCGCGGCGGCGCCGGATCATCCTCTGCAGCTCGTCTAGGCACTCTTCTTCACCTGCATGACCTGCCCTGGCTGGGCGGAGCGCGAGGGTGACAGCGGCGTGACGGTGGCGCCCGCAGCGGCCTCGGCCACGAAGTTGATCGGCAGCGCGATCGTGACCGTGGTCCCCTCGTCGATCTTGCTTTCTATCGACATTTCGCCGCCGTGCAAGGTCACGAGGCTCTTGACGATCGAGAGCCCGAGGCCGGTTCCCTCGTGACGGCGCTGGTAGGTCTTGCCGGCCTGGAAGAACGGATCGCCGATGCGCTTGAGATCATCGGCGGCGATGCCGACGCCGGTGTCGGTGATTCGCAGCAGCAGGCGCGCGCCGTCGACGCCAGCCGAGACTGTGACATGGCCGCCGCGCTCGGTGAACTTGATGGCATTGGAGACGAGGTTGAGCACGATCTGCTTGAAGGCGCGCGGATCACCGGTGACCATCGGCAGGTCCTGCGGCACGTCGGCGGACAGATCGACACCGTTCTCGCGCGCCCGCAGCGCCAGCAGGTTGCAGCAATTGATAAGCGCCACTCGCGGCGCAAACGGCTCCGGCGTCAGCTCGAAATTGCCGGACTCCATCTTCGACATGTCGAGGATGCCGTTCACGACCGACAGCAGATGCTGGCCGGAATCATTGATGAGCTGCGCATATTCGCGGCGCCGCGCCGCGTTCAGCACCAGCACCTGCTCCTGCATCAGCATCTCGGAGAAGCCGATGATGGCGTTCAAGGGCGTGCGCAGCTCGTGACTCATGGTGGCGAGGAATCGCGTCTTCGCGGCGTCGGCGCGCTCGGCGGCGCTGCGCGCCAATTCGAGCGCCTGCTCCTGCAGCTTGCGATCGGTGACGTCGCGCATGACCGCGACCACCTCCTGCTCCGACCCGCCCGGCGCCACGCCGATGCGGTCGAGCGGGCGGCAACGCATTTCGACCCAGATGAAATCGACCGGATGATGAAAGCCGCGGCCCTCGCCCGGCGCATCGCGACGCAGGCGGAACTCGACACTCGAGGCTTCGCTGCCGCCCGCCGCTTCCGACAGCGCCGTGAGATAGGCCGGCCGGTCGGCGACATGGACCCGTTCGAACAGGCCGTGGCCGTGCAGCTGCGCGACCGGCGCGCCGAGCAGCGTCTCGGCCGCCGGCGAGATGAACATGACCGCGCCGTTGCGGCGGTGACGGGAGATCACGTCGCTCATATTACGCGCGAGCAGGCGATAGCGCTCCTCCTCCATCGACAGCAGCGTCACGCTGGTGCGCGCGAGCGTGTCGGCGGCAAACGCGAGCACGGCCGCATAGAGCGTGGCTGAGGCGACGCCGAACGCGAGCAGCCCGGTGCGCAAGGCGGGGTTGGTCTCGGGCTTCGGCAGCCAGCCGAATTGACCGATGAGGATCAGCAGCAGCGCGCAGCACAGTGCGAGCCCCGCGGAGAACACGACGACGCGGCGCGAGGCCGAGAATGAGGCTTCCAGGGGGACGACGATCAGCCACACCGCGGCAAAGGATTCGATGCCGCCGGTCTCGATCGACACCGCCATGATCAGCGCCGACAGTGCCAGCGACGACAGCGCGCAGGCGCTCTCGTAGCGGCCGGTGCGCGACAGATACCAGGACAGCAGAATGGGCGCGATCAGCCAGGACAGCGCGCCGACCTCGAGCGCGCTCGGCGCACCGCGCATCGCGAGAAAGGCAGGAAACACGGCGAAGGCGGCGAGGCTGCCCAGCAGGCGCGGCGCGATGAAGGCGCGATGACGCGCGCGCGTCATCGCATCAGTTCGAGCCGATGGATGCAATAACGCATCGAGACAATCGCGGATGATACTCAACACACTCACGGCTCTCGCGCCTCGGCCTGTCGGTGGTTCTCACAAAGAGAACGCGCCGGGACGCCCCCTGTCGTCGGAAGTCACCGTGTCAGACTCGCATTAAGCGAACGCTAAGGGCCAGACTGCGGTGAGCCCGCCATTCGGCCGGGATGGTGAATGCATCGTTTCCGGCCGGGCCTGCGGTTGCGAAAGCGGCGCGATCTACAGCCGGTTGCACGGCGCGTGCGCCCGGCGCCAATGAAAAATTTACTCCGAAAAAAATCCAGCGCCCGACTTCGCGAAATCTCAACCAATTAAGCCCAATGCAAGCAGTCGCGACATAGAACAATCAGCTGCGATCCCGTTGCGCGACTTGAGCACGCGAGATCAGCAGCACGGTCGGGGTTGCGTGATGTTCTTTCTGCTTCGGATGGCATTCTGGCTCGGACTCGTGCTGGTGCTGCTGCCGCGCGAGAAGAGCCCGGACGCCGACAAGCTGCCGCAGATCAATGCGCACGAAGCCGTGCAGGCCGCGACCGCGGCCGTCTCCGACATGAGCCAGTTCTGCAAGCGCCAGCCGCAGGCCTGCGAGGTCGGCGGCCAGGCCGCGACCGTAATCGGCCACCGCGCCCAGGAAGGCGCGCGCAAGATCTACCAGATCATCACCGACAAGTCCGACGCCGCGGAGAAGCCGGCCGGCGCCGACAAGTTCATCGGCCCGGTGAAGCCGGCCAATCTCGACAAGCGCGGCAACGATCACACCGGCTCGATCGACGCCCCCGTGCTCGAGGAGATTCCGCCGGGTGACGCGCCGGCCGATACGCTCTCGGCCGACGATCTCGCCGCCGAATGGCATCTGCCGCCGACGCCCTGAAGCGGCGGAACCGACTGTCGCTTTCGTCCTCCCGAACGCCTATATGAAGGCCGACATCGGGACCGAAGAGCATCATGACGATCGACGACATCCGCGACAATTTCGCCCTGCTCGACGACTGGGACGACCGCTACCGCTACGTGATCGAGCTCGGCCGCACCCTGGCGCCGATGCCCGAGGACGAGCACTCCGCCGCGAACAAGGTGCAGGGCTGCGCCAGCCAGGTCTGGCTGTCGAAGCACGTCGATCACAGCGGCGCCGTGCCCGTGCTGAACTATCTCGGCGACAGCGACGCCCACATCGTTCGTGGTCTGATCGCAATTCTGCTGACGCTGTATTCCGGGCGGACTCCGCAGGAGATCATGACCATCGATGCGCCCGCGGTGTTCGACGAACTCGGGTTCCGCGAGCACCTGACGCCGCAGCGCTCCAACGGTCTGCGCTCGATGGTCGAGCGCATCCGCGCCGACGCCCGCGAGGCGCTCGCCACGGCGTCCTGATCGGTTCGGCTACTTCTCCCGCTCGGGCCGCTGCTGGCCCAGGCCCATCTTCTTGGCGAGCTGCGAGCGGGTGACCGCGTAGTTCGGTGCCACCATCGGATAGTCCGGCGGCAGGTTCCATTTGTCGCGATATTGTTCCGGCGTCATGTTGTACTGCGTGCGCAGATGTCGCCGCAGCGACTTGAAGCGCTTGCCGTCCTCGAGACAGACCAGATAGTCCGGGTGAATCGATTTCTTCACCGGGACCGCTGGCCGCGCCGGCTCCGGCGCGGGCTCGCTTCGTCCCGCTGCGACCCGCGTCAGCGCCGCATGCACCTGGCTGATCAGAGAGGGAATCTCCGCCGCCGGGGTCGGGTTGTTGCTGAGATAGGCCGACACGATGTCGGCCGTCAGATCGATAAAGCTCTTGCCGACCGCTTCGGTCATCGAACCCTCATCCCGCTCCGCCCTGCGACCGTCGATCGCAAAGTATCCCTCGATCGCAAGTATCACTCGCGCCGAGTGGCAGCGTTGTCTCGCGATTCTGCAAGCAATATGGGCAAATGACTGGCAAAATAACAAGATAGTGAGGACTTCTTCTTGAGAAGTCTGTCACCCGCCAAGTACTGCGTACCGTACGCCAGCCGAATTCAACCTGACCGTGTGATCCGGCCGCGTCAGGTCCGGCCTTCGAGATGGGTGCGCAGCTCGTCGATCGACGCAAAGCGCATCATCCCTTCGGGCATCTGCGCCTCGATCGAGCCGTCGGAATAGAGCGAATAGGCCATCCCATCCACCACACCCGACTTGACGATGCTGACGGCCGGCGCGTCCAGGTCCTTCGGCTCAGGCAGCGGCGGGGTTGGCTCGGGTTCGACGAAGGCCGGGGCGGCCCGCGCCAAGCGCCGCGGGAACGGCGGGCGCAGAGGCTCCGGCGTCCGCTCCGGTCGAGACCAGCCGTCCGACGGGCCCGACTCGGTCGCGGCAGGCTCGTCCAGCGGCACGGGCGGCGGTGCGCTGAGGGGCGGTGACCGGAAATCCGTCGGCAACGGCTCGGCGCCGCGCTTCTCCGCGCGCTCCCGTTCCCGCCGCGACGACGACGCAAACAGCAGGTTGCGCTTGGGCCGCTCGGCGGGTTCGGCTGGCGGCTCGTCCGGCGCCGGCAAGGGCTCGGAGGCGCGCAGCGAGCCTGACAAAGGAGACGAGGACAGAGGCGACGACGACAACCCCGAGGACAGGGGAGACGACAGGTCCGGCATGCGGGGACGCGGACGTGGCGAGCCACCCTCGCGCCAGACGTCCTCCGTCGGCGGCACCGGGGCGGTCTCGAAGTCGGTCTTGCTGGCGCCGAGCGGGAGCTGCAGAGGCTTGGCCTCGGACTCGGCGCCCGGACCCGACCTCAACCGGCTCGAAATCACCTTCAGCTCGCTGAGGACGGCCGCCAGTCCGAACAGGATCAGCCCGCTGCAGACGCCAAGGGTCCCCGACAGGATCAGCGTATTGCCGACGCTGAACTCCTTGACCGGAATTCCCCAGGCGATCGCCCCGAGCCCGGCCAACACGGCGAGGGCTCCGGCGGCCAACATTGCACTCATCATCGAACTCATCCCCTAATGCGCCGGTTCCGGACGGTGTCCCGACCGAAATCACATTAGATAGCTGCGGTTGCGCGCGTCCTTGAATCCGGTTTCTAGTCCAAATCCGCGACAATTTGCAGCGGAAGTTCGGCCAATCCTGCTGAAGTTCTCGTCCGCCGTGCAGTCATCGTCATGATGTCGCCACAATATACATCGGCCAACCCTCGGCATTCATTGAGGTTCCTCCCGGGCTCTTCCGGCCCCTGTGGTTCAGCGGGCGTTCATTTGACTGTGCCAATATGGCGCTCAGCAGCCGAAATTCGGGTCCCCGCTGCGCTGCGAGAAGCATACCTTCCCATAATTCCGACACCTCGGAAGCCGGGACGCGCTATACGGAGGCGGGGAACACAGGCCTGAAACGCGGAAGCGGGGTCGCCAGGGGACGCCGGGTCACACTCAGCCATGACAACGATAACCACTTCGGTTCTTGAGACCCCGACGCGGCGGTCCCTCGAGCGGACGTATGACGATCTTGCACTGTTCGTGCTTGCCGCGGTCGCGGTGGTGGCCGGACTGACCTTCCGGGATTACGGCCTCGGCTGGGACGATTACACCCATGCCGAATATGCCGATCTGTTGCTGCGCATGTACGGCTCCGGTTTCAGGGACCAGGCGGCGCTGTCGTTCGCCAACCTGTATATGTACGGTGGCGGCTTCGACATGGTTGCAGCCCTGCTGCACAAGATCCTGCCGCTGGAATTGTTCGAGACGCGCCGGCTGGTCGGGGCCGTCGTCGGGCTGATCGGCCTTGGCGTGACCTGGCGCCTGGCGCGTCGCATCGGCGGTCCGGTGGCCGGCCTCGCCGCACTGCTGCTGCTGGCGCTGTGCCCGATCTTCTACGGCCACATGTTCATGAACCCGAAGGACGCCCCCTTCGCGGTCGCCATGGTGGTGCTGCTGATGGGTCTCGTGCGCCTTGCCGAGGAGTACCCCTACCCCTCGCCGCGCACCATCCTGATCCTCGGCCTCGGCGCCGGCTTTTCGATCGGCTCCCGCATCCTGGGCGGCATGGCTGTCGTCTATGCGATGGTCGGCTTCATGCCGCTGTTCTTGGAGGAGTACCGCACGCAAGGGCCGCGCGAGGCGATCCGCCGCTTCGCCCACGTGCTCTACGTGCTGATCCCAGGCCTGGTCCTGGGCTACCTGATCATGGGGCTGATCTGGCCCTGGTCGATCATCGAACCGGCCAACCCGTTCCGGGCCCTGACCTATTTCTCGCACTTCTTCGAGAAGCCGTGGAAGGAGATGTTCGACGGGGCGCTGGTCTCGGTGCCGGACATGCCCTGGTCGTATTTGCCGACGCTGTTCGCGCTGCAGCTGCCCGAACTGATGATCGCGCTGTTCGTCGCCGGCACCGTCGCCTCCATCATGTCGCTGTCGCGGCCCAACATGCCGGCGCGCCAGAAGAGCATCCTGCTGATGCTGACCCTGGCGGCGACGCTGCCGATCCTGATCGCGATCGTCAAACGCCCGGCGCTCTACAACGGCATCCGCCACTTCGTGTTCGTGATCCCGCCGATGGCGCTGCTCGGCGGCATCGCGTTCTCCTGGCTGCTGTCGTGGCTCAACGCCGACGAGCGCCGCAGCTGGCAGCCGGTGGCGATCGCCGCGTTCTGCTTCGGCCTGCTGCTGCCGCTGGCCGAGATGATCCGGCTGCATCCCTATCAGTACACCCACTTCAACTTCATCGCCGGCACGGTGCGCGAGGCCGACACCCGGTTCATGCTCGACTATTGGGGGCTGGCGCTGAAGCAGGCCTCCGACGGGCTGAAGGAGCAGCTCGACGAGCGCCAGGAGGTGCCGCCGATCGGGCACAAATGGAAGGTCGCGGTCTGCGGTCCGCAGCGGCCGGCCCAGGTCGCGCTCGGCCCCGATTTCACCATCGGCTGGGACAGCCACGCGGCCGACTTCGCCATGACCCTCGGCGAGTTCTACTGCAAGGGACTGACTGCCCCTGTCATGGTCGAGATCAAGCGCGACGACGTCGTGTTCGCCCGGGTCTACGACATCCGCGGCCGCAGCATCTCCAGCCTGCTGTCGATCCCGGCGCCCTGAGCGGCCTGCTCAGCCAAACGACATGACTGCTCCCCCTGCCCCGCGCCTTGCCGCGCGGCGGCGTGCCGCCTAGGCTCCGATGAACTCTTGGAAATCGGAGAATGCCATGTCGCCAGCCGAAGCGCGCCTCAAGGAAGTGCCGTCGAACATGACCGAGGCCGAATGGTCGCAGCGGGTCAATCTCGCCGCCGCCTACCGCCTGGTGGCGCTGTTCGGCTGGGACGACCTGGTGGACACTCACATCTCGGCCCGCGTCCCCGGCCCCGAGCATCACTTCCTGATCAACCCCTACGGCCTGCTGTTCGAGGAGATCACCGCCTCCAGCCTGATCAAGGTCGACCTCTACGGCAATCAGTTGTCCGAGAGCGAGTACAGCATCAATCCCGCCGGCTTCACCATCCATTCCGCGATCCATGAGGTCCGCGAGGATGCCGGCTGCGTGATCCATCTGCACACGCTCGACGGCGTCGCGGTGTCGAGCTGCGCCGACGGCCTGCTGCCGCTGAACCAGATCGCGCAATACGTGACCCACGACCTCGCCTATCACGACTACGAGGGCGTGGCGCTGGACCATGACGAGCGGCCGCGGCTGCAGCGCGACCTCGGCAGCAAGAACCACATGCTCTTGCGCAATCACGGCACCCTGACGGTCGGCCGCTCGGTCGCCTCCGCCTTCGAGCGCATGTATCACCTGGAGCGTGCCTGCTCGATCCAGGTCCGCACGCGCACGCTCGGTCCCTCGGCCTATCCCGTGCGCGACGAGGTCATCGACAAGAATGCGAAGCTGTTCGACAACGAGGATCGCGTCGAGCTGCGCTCCACCCAGCTGGTCTGGCCGCCGCTGCTGCGCCGGCTCGATCGCCTCAATCCGGGCTACCGGAATTGATTGTCGCCCGCTGATCGGCTAGTCTGAACCGATCACCCTCTACGCTTTTCGGAATGAAACGCCGCCCAATTCCGGGCGGCGTTTTTATTCGTGCGATGCTGTGCCCCGTCAGCAGCATCCTGCCCGAGCCATGCCCTGGTGCTCGGACGGGCCGTGCAGTTGCTGCAATTCCTCGGCCAGCCGCCGCTCGACGAAGCGCCGCTCGTGCTCGGCAAGGCGGGTGGCGAGCAGCTTGCGATAGCGCCGCACATTGGCCTCGCGCGAGAACCGCAGGCGGGCGGCGGGCCGCATCCTGCCGCTCGCGGCGCTGTCGATCGCGGCGCCATCGGCTTCGACATCGACGCGCGGAACGATGCGCATGGCCGCCCCGCCGCGTGGGCGCGGCGGCTGATCCTCGCGGTCCAGCTGACGCAGCGCGCCAAGCACGTCGGCCAGATAAAGCGGCCTGGCGATGCCCGGGATCTTGCGCAGGCCCGGCTGCGACTCGACGGCATACATGTCCGACGCCCAGGACGACAGGATCAGCCGCTTCTCGGCCAGTGACAGCTTGCGGTCATTCAGCAGGTCCGCCGGCGACTCGTAGTGCGAGACCGGATGGAATCCGGCACTGCCCGCGGTGATCGAAAAACGGTGCTCGCTCATGGCGTCTCTCCTCTCCCACTCCTTTCACCAGAGACAGATGCTGCAACGGCGCGGGCGACACGCCGCCCGCGCCGTAGCTCGAACAAGGCGTCAGGCCGCCTTCTGCTGCGCGATCTTCTCGACCGGCGCCGTGCCGATGGCGATGCGGCGCGGCTTCATCGCCTCGGGAATCTCGCGCACGAGCTCGATCCGCAGCAGGCCGTTGTCGAACGCCGCGTTGGTCACCTGCACGTAGTCGGCGAGATTGAACTGCCGCTTGAACGGCCGCGACGAGATGCCCTGATAGAGGTATTCGCGGGTCTCCTTGTCGCCCTTGCGTCCTTCCACCGTGAGCACGTTGTGCTCGGCGGTGATGGACAGTTCGTCCGGAGCGAAGCCCGCCAGCGCCAGCGAAATCTGGTAGCGGTCGTCGCCGATCCGCTCGATGTTGTACGGGGGATAGTGGTCCTCGACCGCGCGCTGGGTCTCGTCGAGCAGGTCGAACAGACGGTCGAAGCCGATGGTCGAACGCCACAGCGGAGAGAAGTCGTAGGTCCTCATAGCCAAGTCCTCCTAGGAGCAAGATGGATACGAAGGAGCGCCGAGCCGATGCGGACTTCAAAGTCCCGGAGATGTCCGAGTACCAAGAGACTTCTGAGTACCAGACAACCGGTCAGCGCCCAGATTTCGACCGGGCCCTGATGGCACCCGGCGCCGCCGAAGCGGCAGCAGACGAATTAGAAAAGCCGGCATCCATTTCAAGAGGAACGGATCGATTTTTTTCGCAGCCTTTTTCGCAGCGCAAAACCCGTCAGGCGGCCACGGCGGACAGCCGCTGCAGCCGCATCGTCGCCTCCCGCAGCACGCTGACCAGCCGGTCGCGCTCGCGCTGATCGATGTCGCCACGCGACAACACGGCCTGGCAGTGCGCCACCACGCGTTGCTCGCTCTCGATCAAGAACCGCGTCAAGCGACGGGGATCGCCCATGCTCATGACGGAGGTCGGGTTGGGCGGCGGATGATCGTATTGCCAGGCTGGCATGATCGGGCCTGCGAGCTCGCGCTGCTGATGAGACCGGGCGGCGCGGCAGCGCTCAACCACACCTCCCGTCGACCGTCGGTCCGATCACAGCCGGCTCACTGAACGCAATTGTGGCCGGTTCTGGACGAACTGCGATCGCCAACCTGATTGATAGCTGCCCGTTGTGGCCGATCCACGACCGCACAGGGCAGCGATCAGTTGTTTGTAGATATTTCCTTCAGGCAGCCGAGGCTGGCTGCGGCCAGCCCCGGCTTCATCAGATCAGAAGTCCATCGACGGCGCGGCCGCGGCGGCGTCCGCCTTCTTCGGCTTGTCGGCCACCAGCGCCTCGGTGGTGATCAGCAGCGAGGCGACCGAGGCCGCATCCTGCAGCGCGGTACGGACCACCTTGGCGGGGTCGATCACGCCGGCCTGCACCAGATCCTGGTACTCGCCGGTCGCGGCGTTGAAGCCCCAGCTGTAGGTATCCTTCTCCAGCAGCTTGCCGACCACCAGCGAGCCGTCGTCACCGGCGTTCTGCACGATCTGCCGCACCGGCACCTGGATGGCGCGCCGGACGATGTCGACGCCGGCCTTCTGGTCGGCGTTAACAGTCTTGACGCCGTCGAGCACCTTGGTGGCGCGCAGCAGCGCGACGCCGCCGCCGGGCAGGATGCCCTCCTCCACCGCGGCGCGGGTGGCGTGCAGCGCATCGTCGACGCGGTCCTTGCGCTCCTTGACCTCGACCTCGGTGGCGCCGCCGACCCGGATCACCGCGACGCCGCCGGCGAGCTTGGCGAGCCGCTCCTGCAGCTTCTCGCGGTCGTAGTCGGAGGTGGTCTCCTCGATCTGCAGCCTGATCTGCTGGGTGCGCGCCTCGATGTCCTTCCTGGCGCCGGCGCCGTCGACGATCGTGGTGTTCTCCTTGTCGACCACGACCTTCTTGGCGCGGCCGAGCATCGACAAGGTGACGTTCTCCAGCTTGATGCCGAGATCCTCGGAGATCGTGGTGCCGCCGGTGAGGATCGCGATGTCCTCCAGCATGGCCTTGCGGCGATCGCCAAAGCCCGGCGCCTTGACGGCGGCGATCTTCAGGCCGCCGCGCAGCTTGTTGACGACCAGGGTGGCCAGCGCCTCGCCTTCGACATCCTCGGCGACGATCAGCAGCGGCTTGCCGGACTGCACCACGGCTTCGAGCAGCGGCAGCATGGTCTGCAGGCCCGACAGCTTCTTCTCGTGGATCAGGATGAAGGGATCCTCGAGCTCGACCCGCATCTTCTCGGAATTGGTGACGAAGTACGGCGAGACGTAGCCGCGGTCGAACTGCATGCCCTCGACCACCTCGAGCTCGGTGTCGAGGCTCTTGGCCTCCTCGACCGTGATCACGCCCTCATTGCCGACCTTCTGCATGGCCTCGGCGAGGAAGCGGCCGATCTCGTTGTCGCCATTGGCCGAGATGGTGCCGACCTGCGCGATCTCGTCATTGCTGGTGATCTTCTTGGCGTGCGACTTGAGATCCTTGACGATCGCGTCGACGGCGAGATCAATGCCGCGCTTCAGATCCATCGGGTTCATGCCGGCGGCGACCGACTTCGCGCCTTCCTTGACGATGGCCTGGGCGAGCACGGTGGCGGTGGTGGTGCCGTCGCCGGCGAGATCGGCGGTCTTCGAGGCCACCTCGCGCACCATCTGCGCGCCCATGTTCTCGAACTTGTCCTCCAGCTCGATCTCCTTGGCGACCGTCACGCCGTCCTTGGTGATGCGCGGCGCGCCGAACGATTTCTCGATCACGACGTTGCGGCCCTTGGGACCGAGCGTGACCTTCACGGCATTGGCGAGGATGTCGACGCCGCGCAGCATGCGGTCGCGCGCGTCGGTCGAAAACTTCACGTCCTTGGCAGCCATGTTCGTCGTCTCCTTTCTCTCGATGACTGTCAGTTGAGGGAATCACGCAGCCTTCTTGGCCGCGACGGGCGTGTCGATGATGCCGAGCAGATCGCTCTCCTTCATGATCAGAAGATCCTTGCCGTCGATCTTGACCTCGGTGCCCGACCATTTCCCGAACAGCACCCGGTCGCCGGGCTTGACGTCGAGCGGCACCAATTGCCCCTGCTCATTCCGCGCGCCAGGACCCGCGGCAACGATCTCGCCCTCCTGCGGCTTCTCCTTGGCGGTGTCGGGAATGATGATGCCGCCCTTGGTCTTCTCCTCGGCATCGATACGGCGCACGAGCACGCGGTCGTGCAATGGACGGAAATGCATGCACATCCTCCTTTACAGATCAGCGATGTCATAAGCCTCGGGTCCCATCAGGCCCCCGAGCGAGCAACGACCTAGGAAAGCCGAACTTTTCGTTCAAGAGGGTCACGTAAATTTTTTGGCACTCTCGGGGAACGATTGCCAGTGCGGCTCTTGAACCGGGCCGGCCGCTTTCCCAGTTCTGTCGTCGCCAAAAAATCCTGATCGCGCTTGTTGGGGATCACGATGCAGCTTCCGCCTTTTCTCCGGGCCGTCCTGGCGCCTGCCATTCTGCTTTGCCTGATGACCGGGCCTGCCTTGGCCCAAATTCCCGATCTCAAGCTCGGCCGGGTGCCGACGCTGGCCCCGCTGGTCAAGGAAGTGACGCCCGCCGTCGTCAACATCTCGGTCGAAGGCAAGGTCCGCCAGGACAATCCGCTCTACCAGGACCCGCTGTTTCGCGAGTTTTTCGACGTCCCCAAGCAGGTCGAGAAGCAGATCAGCGCCACCGGCTCGGGCGTCATCGTCGATGCGCAGCGCGGCTACGTCATGACCGCCAATCACGTCGTCGAGCACGTCACGACAGCGCAGATCCGCACCAAGGATGGCCGCAAATTCGCCGCCCGCCTGGTCGGGCGCGATCCCGCCACCGATATCGCGCTGCTGCAGATCAGGGACCCCATCGACCTCAAGGCCATCGCGCTTGGCGACAGTGATGCGCTCGAGGTCGGCGACTTCGTGATCGCCGTCGGCAACCCGTTCGGTCTTGGCCAGACCGTCACCTCGGGTCTCGTGAGCGCGCTCGGACGAACCGGCCTCGGCAAGCAGGGCTACGAGGATTTCATCCAGACCGACGCTGCGATCAATCCCGGCAATTCCGGCGGCGCGCTGATCAATCTGCGCGGCGAGCTGGTCGGCATCAACACCGCGATCATCTCGCCCGGCGGCGGCAATGTCGGCATCGGCTTCGCCGTCCCGATCAACATGGCGCGGCGGGTGATGGAGCAGCTCGTCGCCAACGGCCGCGTCGATCGCGGCCGCATCGGCGTGACCCTGCTCGACCTGGATGCGCCGGCCGATGGCCGGATTCAGGGCGCGCGCGTCGCCGACGTCACCGTGGGCTCGCCGGCCGAACGCGCGGGACTGCGCAAGGGCGACATCATCGTGAAGGCGAACGACATGCCGGTGCGCAGCGCCACGCAGGTGCGCAACCTGATCGGCCTCACACCGGTCGGGCAGCGCGTCCGTCTCGTGTTCGAGCGCGACCGCGCGCTCGGCAATGCGACGGTGGAGGTCGCACCGGTCACCGAAGAACGTGCGCGCGCGAGAACCTCGGGCTGAGAATTCAACTTCAGTTCGTTGTTAGCTGCGCATACCACGTGGAGTAAATTTTTACCGTGCATCAAGCATGCAGCGAGACGCCGATACCTCTCTAAACGCCTGTTAAGTGCTATCGCGCTTATTGCAACCCCGCGGAGGTATTGAAATGCGGGGTGATGGTTTGGCGTTCAGTTTGCCACGCTGGCGCGTGACGCGCTGGCTGGCCGACCCGGGATATCCGGTGTCATCAGATATCCGCCGCGCATTGACGCGTGAGCTCTACGGCTGCTGGTCGGTGTTCGCCGGCGGCGCCATCAACACCGTTGCTGTCGCCGCAGCGCTCGCACTGCGTACGCCGAGCCCGCTCTTCATCACCTGGTTCGTGCTCGAAGTCGCGATCTGCCTGTCGCGGCTGATCGTGATGATCATTGCCTACCGCCGCGCCCGCGAGCGGCTGGCGACGCCGACCGACATCCACATCCTGCTGTCGGTGGCCTGGAGCGCCAGCGTCGGTTTCGGCGTCGGCATCAGCCTCGCGTCCGGCGACTGGGTGGCCGCGTCACTGACCTGCATCTCCTCGGCCGCCATGGTGGGCGGCATCTGCTTTCGCAATTTCAGCGCGCCGCGCCTGGTCGGCACGATGATCCTGTTCAGCATCGGCCCCGTCATCCCCGGCGTCGCGACGTCGCATGAGCCGTTGTTGTTCGCGATGTATCTGCAGATGCCGGTCTACTTCCTCGCCATGACCGGCGCGGCGTTCCGGCTCAACAAGATGCTGGTGGCGGTCATGCAGGCCAAGCGCGAGAGCGACGAGCGGGCGCGGCTCGATCCACTCACGGGCCTGTCCAACCGCGCCGGCCTGGTCGATGCGCTGCAGAGCAGGCTCGACGCCGGCGGCGATCGGAGCTTCGCCGTCCTGTATCTCGATCTCGATGGCTTCAAGCCGGTCAACGACACCTTCGGTCACGCCGCAGGCGACGAGCTGCTGAAGATCGTCGGCCGGACGCTGCGGCAGACCGCCTCTCGCGGCGACGTCATCGCCCGGATCGGCGGCGACGAGTTCGTGGTGCTCGCCGGCGATGATGCGCTCGACCACGCGCTGGCGCTCGGCGAGCGCATCATCGAGGTGATGACCTCGCCGATGGCCCTGCCGGGCGGCGCGCATGTCCAGATCGGCATCAGCATCGGCATCGCCGTCGCGCCCGAGCACGGCACCGATCCGGAAGCCCTGCTGTTCGCGGCGGACGCCGCATTGTATGAAGCCAAGTCGAGCGGGAAATCCTGCTGGCGATTGGCTTCGGCCGAAGCCAATCTCGCAGCGCTGCGCAAGATCGCCGGCGGCGATCTTGCGGCGAAGTCGGTCGCCAGCGCGGCGTGAGTTCAGCCTCGTGCAAACAATCAGCGCCGTCGCGGTCGTAGCCCGGACGAGCGCCTGCACTACCGTGGCATCTCCGCGAGCGCGGCGAGGATGCGGGCCCAGGAGCGGATGCCCTTGTGATAGCTCTTGAGGTCGTATTTCTCATTCGGCGAATGGATGTTGTCGTCGTCGAGACCGAAGCCGACCAGCAGTGAATCGAGACCGAGCGTCTTCTTGAAGTCCGTGACGATCGGGATCGAGGCGCCCGAGCCCATCAGGACGGTCTCCTTGCCCCACTCCTCGGTCAACGCCTGCCTGGCAGCCGCCAACGGCTTCATGGTCCAGTCGAGCGCGATCGCAGCGCCCGCCGAATGATCGCCGAACTCGACCGAGCAGTCGCCGGGGATGCGCGCCGACACGTAGTCGCGGAAGGCCTTGCGGATCTTCAGCGGGTCCTGGCCCTCGACGAGGCGGAACGAGATCTTCGCATGCGCCAGCGACGGAATCACGGTCTTGGAGCCCTCGCCGATATAGCCGCCCCAGATGCCGTTGATGTCGCAGGTCGGCCGCGACGAGATTTGCTCGATCAGCAGACGATCCTTCTCGCCGGCGGGGATCGACAGGCCGATCGGCTTGAGGAAGCTCTCGGGCGTCAGGTTGAGCTTCTTCCACTGCTCCAGGACCTCCGGCGGCACATCCTTCACGCCGTCATAGAAGCCGGGGATGGTGATGCGCCCGTCGGCGTCGAACAGGCCGCCGAGGATCTCGGTCAGCACGCGGATCGGATTGCGCGCGCCGCCGCCGAACACGCCGGAATGCAGATCGCGATTGGCGGCCTTGATCTTCACCTCTTCATAGAGCAGCCCGCGAAGCGAGGTCGTGATCGCCGGGGTGTTCGGGTCCCACATGCCGGTGTCACAGACCAGCGCGAAGTCGGCCTTGAACTCGTCCTTGTTGGCTTCGAGGAACGGCACGAAGTTCTTGGAGCCGACCTCCTCCTCGCCTTCGATCAGCATCGTGATGTCGAGCGGCAGCGCGCCCGTCACCTTCTTCCAGGCGCGGCAGGCCTCGACGAAGGTCATCAGCTGGCCCTTGTCGTCCTCGGCGCCGCGCGCGACGATGATCTTGCGGCCGTCGGCATGGTCGGCGACCACGGGCTCGAACGGCGGCCGATACCACAGCTCGAGCGGATCGACCGGCTGCACGTCGTAATGGCCGTAGAACAGGACATGTGGCTTGGCCGCGCCATGGCCGTTGCTCTTGCCGACCACGGCCGGATGGCCGGCGGTCGGCCGCACTTCGGCGGCGAAACCGAGCGTCGCAAGATCCTTGGCAAGATGGTCGGCTGCTGCCTTGCAATCCCCAGCGAAGGCCGGATCGGCCGAGATCGACTTGATCCGGATCAGCGCAAACAGCCGCTCCAGGCTATTGTCGAAGTCGGCGTCGATGTGGTCGAGAACGGATTGAAGCTGCGCATTGGCCATGGCCACCGGATCCTTCGCATGTAACGGCTATCGGCCCGCTTGTAGCTCCGTTGCGCGGTCCGGGCCAGCCTCATGCAAAGGCAGCAAATGCCGCCTGCCCCCCAATCGGCGCAGATGACATGACAAGGCCATCACGCCGACCGGGAACACGACACCATGTCAACGCCGCAGCAGTCCACCTAGCGCGCCACGCACGAGGGAGCGGCCGATCGAACTGCCCAAGGAGCCGCCGACCTGCTTGCCGAGATCGGCCGCGATCCCGCCCACCACCTTGTCGGAGACCGAGCGGGCGACGTTGCGCGCGATCACCTGCGTGGTCGAGAGCTGGCCGCGCTTGACGTTGGTGCCGAAAATCGTCGCGGCGATGTCGCCGATCTTGCCGAGCACGCTGCCGGAGGAGGCTTCCGTCGTCGCGGCGGTTCCGCTGATCCGCTTCTGCAGCAGCTCGTAGGCGGACTCGGCGTCGATCGCGGTGTCGTATTTGCCCTTGACCGGGCTCGCGGCGATGATCGCCTTGCGCTCCTCGGGCGTGACGGGTCCGATGCGCGCCGACGGCGGCCGGATCAGGACGCGCTCCACCATCGCCGGCGTACCGTTGCCCTCCAGGAACGACACCAGCGCCTCGCCCTTGCCGAGCTCGGTGATCACCTTGGCGGTGTCCAGCTTGGGATTGGGGCGGAAGGTGTCGGCGGCGGCGGCCACGGCCTTCTGATCGCGCGGTGTGAAGGCGCGCAGCGCGTGCTGCACGCGATTGCCCAATTGCCCGAGCACCCGGTCAGGAACATCGAGCGGATTCTGCGTGACGAAATAGACGCCGACACCCTTCGACCGGATCAGCCGCACCACCTGCTCGATCTTGTCCATCAGCGCCTTCGGCGCATCATTGAACAACAGATGCGCCTCGTCGAAGAAGAACACCAGCTTGGGCTTGGCGAGATCGCCGACCTCCGGCAGCTCCTCGAACAGCTCGGACAGCATCCACAACAGGAACGTCGCGTAGAGTCGCGGGCTCTCCAGCAGCCTATCGGCGACGAGGATGTTGATCATGCCGCGGCCGTCGCGGTCGGTCTTCATGAAGTCGGTGAGCGCCAGCGCCGGCTCGCCGAAGAACTTCGTGCCGCCCTGGTTCTCGAGCACGAGCAACTGCCGCTGGATCGTGCCAACGGTCGCGCGCGTGACATTGCCGAACGACTGCGCCGCCTTCCGGATCGGCGCCAGCGGATCGGCCTCCGCATCCGCACCCTTCTTGCCGGCCTCCGGAATGATCGCGTCGAGCAGCGCGCGCAGATCCTTCATGTCGATCAGGGCGAGGCCGTTCTCGTCGGCCACGCGGAACGCGACGTTGAGCACGCCTTCCTGGACATCATTGAGGTCGAGCATCCGCGCCAGCAGCAGCGGTCCCATCTCGGTAACGGTGGCGCGCACCGGATGGCCCTGCTCCCCGAACACATCCCAAAATACCGTCGAGAACTGATCGGGCTGATAGGTGAGGCCGAGCTCGGTGGCGCGCTTGAGGATGAAGTCCTTCGCTTCGCCGGTCTGCGAGATGCCCGAGAGATCACCCTTGATGTCGGAGGCGAAGACCGGAACACCGGCACGGGCAAAACCCTCGGCCATCACCTGTAGCGAGACTGTCTTGCCGGTGCCGGTCGCGCCGGTGACCAGTCCATGGCGATTGGCAAGCGCAAGCGTCAACCAGGCCGGCTGCTCTCCGGCACCCACGAAGATCTTGTCGTCGGTATCAGCCACGGGTTTTCCGGATGGTGCCATGATGATCCATCTTTCGAGAGAGAATGTTTCGCATCACACGTGGTGCGGAGCATCGCGCGCGATAACATAGTTGAGTTTCGCGAGTTGGAACCAGCGTCAGGGTGCCTCACCTCTTCGCACGGCACGCACTCTTCTTAGCATTGGTGCTGCGCGATGCGCACGTTTGATCCGTGGATTCAACATCCGGTCTTGCATCGCTGCAACAGTTCATCGTCGATCGCGAATCGATTCGCGCACCGAGCCGGCTCCTCGCTTGTAATTCACGGATCGTCCGATCAAGATGAATTCAGCGAGAGGACATCCGGTCGTGGGGGACCGGATGAGACGGGGTTCACATGAACGAGTTGATTGAGCCGCTGGCCAGAACGGCCGGCATCAGTAAAGTCGTGGCTGAAATCATCGGCATCGGGCCTGACTTCCTCAGCGGCAATGGACGGCAACGGCAGGCGCCGCAGCCGTCAGCCGGTGAACTTTTTGCGTTCGGCCGCGACCAAATCGAAGCCGATCAGTTGGCACGATCGCGACAGGCACACCCGGCCTGAGCCCGGTTGCCCCAAGCCCGACCGCCCGGGCCAGATCACCTGAAGCACCTTCGCGCGCGCCGAGTATCATGACATATCCGATCACCGAACTCGAAGGCATGACGACCTTCTATGCCGCCAAGCTGAAAGCTTTGGGCATCCGGACCACCGACACATTTCTCGAAGCCGCCCGGACCGTGAAAGGGCGTAAGGCGCTGGCCGCCAAGACCGGCATCAGCGAGCAGCAACTGCTCGATTGGGCAAACGCCGCCGATTACATGCGCATTCCCGGCATGGGCAAGGCCAAGGTCTGCCTCGTCCGCGCAGCCGGGGTGACCACCGTGCGCGAGCTGGCGCACCGCAATCCCGCCCGGCTGGCGCAGAACATCAAGGAGGTGAACACCCGGCGGAAACTGGTTCGCATCCTGCCGTCGGAGAAGTCGGTCGGCCAGCTCATCGAAAGGGCACGCCGGCTGGAGCCGAAGATCAGCTATTGACCAGCCTCTAGATTGACCGCGCTTGTGCAGCGCGACACCTTGACTTGAGGGTGGCAACCGCGCAAAGCGGCGCCCATGAGCGCCATTTCGCCGCACTCCGCCCCGGACCTCGCGTCGAGCCACCCGCTGCTGCGGAGCTGGCTTTCGCGTCCATTCCCGGCGGTGATGGGCATTCTCAACGTCACACCGGATTCGTTCTCGGACGGCGGCCGCTTCGATGCACCGGAACGCGCCATTGCGCAGGCTGAGCGCTTGATCGCGGCCGGCGCCGACATCATCGACATCGGGGCCGAGTCCACCCGGCCCTACAAGGGCGCATCGCCGGTCACGGCGGAGGAGGAGCTGGCGCGCCTGCAGCCCGTGCTGCCCGCGGTCGTCGCACTCGGCGTGCCCGTGTCGATCGACAGCATGAAATCTCAAGTTGCAGGCTACGCGCTGGACCATGGTGCTGCGATCGCCAATGATGTGTGGGGTCTGCAGCGCGATCCCGCGATGGCCGATGTCGTCGCCGCGCATGGCGCGCCGATCGTGGTGATGCACAACCGTGCTGCCGTCGATCCGGAGATCGACATCGTCGCCGACATGATGGGCTTCTTCACGCGCTCGCTCGACATCGCGGCCAAGGCCGGCATTCCCCGTGGGAACATCGTGCTCGATCCAGGCATCGGCTTCGGCAAGACGGCGGAGCAGAGCATGATTGCGCTGGCCCGGCTCGATGCATTCGCATGCTTCGGGCTGCCGCTGCTGGTCGGCGCATCGCGCAAACGTTTCATCAGCACCGTGGTGGCGTCGGAGCCGCAGGAGCGGCTCGGCGGCTCGATCGCGGCGCATCTGATTGCGGCTCGGCGCGGTGCTGCAATCATCCGGGCGCATGACGTCGCCGAAACGGTTCAGGCCGTACGCGTGGCCGCGGCAATCGAGGCACTGCGATGACCGATACGATCTTCATCAAGGGCGTTCTCATCCACGCGCGTCATGGCGTGATGGAGCATGAGAGCGAGGTCGGCCAGCGCTTCGTGATCGACCTCGAGCTCTACACCGACCTTTCGGACTCCTCGCGCAGCGACCGCCTCGCCGACACCGTGTCCTATTCCGACGTGGTGGAGACGGCGACGGCGGCGTTCAAGGACTCCAACTACCGCCTGCTCGAACGCGCGGCCGGCGCGGTGGCCGATGCGATCCTGTCGACCTTCGCCCGCATTCGCGCCGTCAAGGTCACGGTGCACAAGCCGCATGCGCCGATCGCCGCCATCTTCGAGGATGTCGGCGTGGTGCTGACGCGCTCGCGGCATCCATGACGGCGATGGCGAGCGCGCTGGTTGCTCTCGGCGGCAATGTCGGCGACGTCAGGGCGACGTTCCGGCGCGCCATTCCGGAGATCTGTGCACGCGCGTCGGCGGCGCTTATCGCGCGCTCGTCCGACTACATCACGCCGCCATGGGGCGAGGAGCAGCAGCCGCCCTTCATCAATGCCTGCATCGAGATCGCGACCGCGATGCCTCCACGGCCGCTGCTCGGCGTTCTGCACGCGGTCGAGCGCATGTTCGGCCGCAATCGCGCGCAGGAGACGCGGTGGGGTCCGCGGACGCTCGACCTCGATCTGATCGCCTATGACGATTTCGCGATCGACACCCCCGATCTCACGCTGCCGCACCCTCGGCTGTTCGAACGCGGCTTCGTGCTGGTACCGCTGGCCGAGATCGTGCCGGCGCGACAGATTGCCGGCCGCCGCGTCGATGAGGCCGTGCTCGCCGTTTCGCGCGACGGAATCCGGCCGTTGCCGTCAGCCGAATAGCTGACATCTCCGGCCAAACAACCGTTTGGCTTGGCCGTCCTGACGTGGCATTTTGCGCCACAACAATCGCGATAACAGACGCCCGGGAGACGCGATCCGCATGACGACCGAGACCGACGATCTGCGACTGGCCGCCGATTTTGCGCCGGCCGGCGAGGCGGACTGGCGCAAGCTGGTCGATGGCGTGCTGAAGGGCGCGGCCTTCGAGAAGCTGGTCGGCAAGACCTATGACGGGCTCGAGATCCAGCCGATCTATCCGCGCGCCAAGCATGCCGCGCCGGTCGCCGGCCGCGCACCATCGGCACCATGGCAGATCATGCAGCGCGTCGATCATCCCGATCCGGCCAAGGCCAACGCACAGGCGCTGATCGACCTCGAGAATGGCGCGACCGGGTTGTCGCTGGTGTTTGCCGGCTCGAACGCCGCGCACGGCTTCGGCCTCGCCGCCAGCCCCGACGCAGTGGCGCGCGCGCTCGACGGCGTGCATCTCGATGCTGCGATTGCAATCGAATTGCACCTCGGCGACTCGCTCTCGCCCGCCTCGCTTCTCGCCGACACCGCCAAGCAGCGCGGCATCAAGGCCGCGGTCTGCGACATCCGGTTCGGCCTCGATCCGATCGGGCATGCGGCCGCTCGCGGCGCAAGCTCGCATGAGGCATCGACGCTCGGCGGCAACTCGGGCGCGCTGGTCAAGCAACTGCACGAGGCCGGCTTCAAGGGCCCGTTCTTCGCCGCCGACGGCCGGGTCGTGCACGACGCCGGCGGATCGGAGGCGCAGGAGCTCGCTTTCGTGCTCGCCTCCGCCGTCGCCTATCTGCGGGCGCTCGAAGCCGAAGGCATCGCGCTCGAGACCGCGCGCGGCATGATCTATGGCCGGCTCGCCGCCGACACCGATCAGTTTCTCACGCTGGCGAAATTCCGCAGCCTGCGGCGGCTGTGGGCGCGCATCGAGGAGGCCTGCGGCCTGGCGCCAAAGCCGCTCTTCATCTCGGGCGAGACGGCGTGGCGCATGCTCACCCGGCGCGATCCTTACGTGAACATGCTGCGCGCCACCATCGCGACGTTCGCGGCCGGATTGGGCGGCGCCAATGCCGTGACGGTGCTGCCGCACACGGCCGCACTCGGCCTGCCCGACGCGTTCGCGCGCCGTGTCGCCCGCAACACGCAATTGGTGCTGCTGGAGGAAAGCAATCTCGCCCGCGTCGCCGATCCCGCCGCCGGTGCCGGCGGCATCGAGGCGCTGACCAGCGAGTTGTGCAGCGCCGCCTGGGCACTGTTCCAGGAGATCGAGAAGGCCGGCGGCGTCGTTGCGGCGTTGCAGGCGGGCCTCATCCAGACCAAGGTCGCCGCGGTGAAGCAGGCGCGCGATGCCAACATCGCGAAGCGGCGCGACGTGCTGACCGGCGCCAGTGAGTTTCCGAATCTCAACGAGGCCGAAGTCGCCGTGGAAGCGGTCGCCCCTCTGGCCGCGCCGCTGGCGGCCAAGGCTGCGCGCAGCTTCGCACCGCTCACGCCGATCCGCCTCGCTGAAAGATTTGAGCGGCTGCGTGACCGCTCCGACAGCCTGCTGAAGAGCAAGGGACAGCGCCCCTCGGTCTTCCTCGCCAATCTCGGCACCGCCGCCGACTTCACCGCGCGCGCGACCTTCGTCCGCAGCTTCTTCGAGGCCGGCGGCATCGCCGCGATCGACGGCCAGGGCGGCGCGGATCCGGCCGCGCTCGCAGATGCATACCGCGCCTCCGGCGCCGCAATCGCCTGCCTCTGCTCGTCCGACAAGGTCTATGCCGAGGCCGCGGTTCCGGCGGCCAAGGCCCTTCAGGCCGCGGGCGCACGACATATCTATCTGGCAGGCCGCGGCGGCGAGCGGGAAGCTGCGTTGCGCGAAGCGGGCATCGGCAGCTTCGTGTTCGCCGGCGGCGACGCGCTGAAGACGCTCGAGGACGCCTATACGCATCTGGAGTGAGCATGACCGACGACACCAAGCCTCTCCTGACCGGCGGCTGCCAATGCGGTGCCGTCCGCTTCGCGTTCAAGACCACGCCGAACAAGGTCAGCATCTGTCATTGCCGGATGTGCCAGAAAGCCTCCGGCGCGCCGTTCGCCTCGTTCGCTGAGATCGACCGCGAGCACTTCGCCTGGACGCGCGGTCAGCCCGCCGCGTTCCGTTCATCCACGATCGCCGAGCGCTTCTTCTGTCCCGCCTGCGGCACGCCGCTCGGCTTCGGGCGTATTGATGGGCCGCGGATCGAGATCATGACCGGCAGCTTCGACCGGCCGGACCGGGTGGTGCCGACGCGACAATATGGCTCGGAGTCGCGACTTGGCTGGGTGGTCGCGATCGCCAATCTGCCGAGCCAGACGACACAACAGAACTATGGACCGGAGAAGATGGCGACCATCGTCAGCCATCAGCATCCGGACCACGATTGAGACGAGGACGCCGGGCCATGAGCCGCATTCCCGATTTCACCGCGATCGCGTTCGAGCCCACGGCCACGCCGGCTCCCGCAGGCCCAGCCGAGCCGTGGCTCACGCCCGAAGGCATTCCGGTGAAGCCCGCCTATGGCGAGGCCGATCTCGCCGGCATTGACTTCCTCGACACCTGGCCGGGCATCGCGCCGTTTATGCGCGGTCCGTACCCGACCATGTATGTCAACCAGCCTTGGACGGTCCGGCAATATGCCGGCTTCTCCACGGCGGAGGATTCCAACGCGTTCTACCGCCGCAACCTCGCCGCCGGCCAGAAGGGCCTCTCGGTCGCCTTCGATCTCGCCACCCATCGCGGCTATGATTCCGATCATCCGCGCGTCGGCGGCGACGTCGGCATGGCCGGCGTCGCGATCGATTCGATCTACGACATGCGCACCCTGTTCGCCGGCATTCCGCTCGACCAGATGAGCGTGTCGATGACCATGAACGGCGCCGTGCTGCCGATCCTGGCGCTGTTCGTCGTCGCCGCCGAAGAGCAGGGCGTGCCGCCGGAGAAGCTGTCGGGCACCATTCAGAACGACATTCTGAAAGAGTTCATGGTGCGCAACACCTACATCTATCCGCCCTCGCCCTCGATGCGGATCATCTCCGACATCTTCGCCTTCACCTCGCAGAAGATGCCGAAGTTCAATTCCATTTCCATCTCCGGCTATCACATGCAGGAGGCCGGCGCGACGCAGGATCTCGAGCTCGCCTATACGCTCGCCGACGGCGTCGAATATCTGCGCGCCGGCATCGCCGCCGGACTCGACGTCGACCGCTTCGCGCCGCGGCTGTCGTTCTTCTGGGCGATCGGCATGAACTTCTTCATGGAGGTCGCCAAGCTCCGCGCGGCGCGCCTGCTGTGGGCGAAGCTCTTGAAGCCCTTCAACCCGAAAGACCCGCGCTCGCTGTCCTTGCGTACGCACAGCCAGACCTCCGGCTGGTCGCTGACCGCGCAGGACGTCTACAACAACGTCGTGCGCACCGCGGTCGAGGCGATGGCGGCGACGCAAGGCCATACCCAGTCGCTGCACACCAACGCGCTCGACGAGGCGCTGGCGCTGCCGACCGACTTCTCCGCCCGCATTGCCCGCAACACCCAACTGTTCCTGCAGCAGGAGAGCGGCACCACCCGGATCATCGATCCCTGGGGCGGCTCGTATTATGTCGAGCGCCTCACCCGTGACCTCGCCGCCAAGGCCTGGGGCCATATCCAGGAGATCGAGGAGCTCGGTGGCATGGCCAAGGCGATCGAGGCCGGCGTGCCGAAGCTGCGCATCGAGGAAGCCTCGGCCAAGACCCAGGCCCGCATCGACACCGGCCGCCAGTCGGTGATCGGCGTCAACAAGTACAAGCCGACCGACGAGCCGCCGCTCGACGTGCTCAAGGTCGACAATTCCACCGTGCGCCGGCTGCAGATCGACAAGCTGTCGCGGCTCAAATCCGAGCGCAGGCAGGCCGAGGTCGATGCGGCGCTGGCGGCGCTCACGCGCTCGGCCGGCGACGGCAACGGCAACCTGCTGGCGCTCGCGATCGACGCGGCGCGCGCCAAGGCCACCGTCGGCGAGATTTCCGACGCGCTGGAGAAGGTGTTCGGCCGCCATCGCGCCGAGATCAAGTCCATCACCGGCGTCTACAAGCGGGAGATCGCCGCCATGTCCGGCAAAGCCGAGAAGCTGCAGGCGCTGATCGAGGCGTTCGAGGAGGCCGAGGGCCGCCGGCCACGCATCCTGGTCGCCAAGATCGGCCAGGACGGCCACGACCGCGGCCAGAAGGTGATCGCGTCGGCCTTCGCCGACATCGGTTTCGACGTCGACATCGGACCTTTGTTCGCCACCGCCGACGAGGCGGCGCGGCAGGCGGTGGAGAACGACGTGCACATTCTCGGCGTCTCATCGCTGGCGGCCGCGCATCTCACCGCGGTGCCGGAGCTGAAGGCCGCGCTCAAGAAGCAGGGCCGCGAGGACATCATGATCATCGTCGGCGGCGTCGTGCCGCCGCAGGATTATGATGCGCTGTACAAGGCCGGCGCCGAGGCGATCTTCCCGCCGGGCACCGTCATCGCCGACGCCGCCGAGGAGCTGATCCAAAAGCTCAATGCGCGGCTGGGGCACAGCGAGGCGGCGGAGTAGTCCGACTGCGTCACACCCCACCGTCATTCCGGGGCAAGGCCAAAGGCCTTGAACCCGGAATCTCGACATTGTCTTGCGTCCATTCCCGAGAGCGTCGAGCTATTGACGCGCTGTAATCAATCGCCGCGCGTTCGATCTGGGCACGCTCGAACCTTTGCGGTACGTGCGCGCACAGACAACCAAACCCGGATCACAAGCCTCATGTATTCTACCAAACTGCTTGTCGCCGCCCTGTTCGGCCTGCTCACCCTCTCGCCGGCGATCGCCGCCGAAGCCAAGCCCGATGCGTCGATCAAGACCAAGGCCGCCGAGGCCAGCGTCACGCTGAGTGCCGACATCAAGGCCGATCCGGCGCTCGCCGCGAATTGCCTCGCCGAAGGCCGCAAGTGGATGGACAAGCAGGCCGCGGACGCCGCCAAGGACTACAAGGCGGACAAGGAACTGTTCCGCGACGGCCCTTACACCTATGGCCGCGACTATTCGGTGCGTTCGATGGTC
Source organism: Bradyrhizobium sp. HKCCYLRH3097 (assembly GCF_051167875.1). NCBI lineage: Bacteria > Pseudomonadati > Pseudomonadota > Alphaproteobacteria > Hyphomicrobiales > Nitrobacteraceae > Bradyrhizobium > Bradyrhizobium sp. HKCCYLRH3097. The sequence goes on along the minus strand of NZ_JBNPTX010000014.1, from coordinate 98,176 downwards.
GCCGATCGCTATGTCAGCGTGCTGCGCAACGACTACATGGACACGCATGGCGCCCATCCCAACCGGACGGTCGACACCATCCTCTGGGACAAGGCCGCCGCCAAGCGCATCTCGATCCGCCCGTTCTTCAACGAGACCGCCGACAACGGTCCGACCATGACCGCGATCAGCAAGGCGATCATCGCCTCGCTGCGAGCAGAGAAGAAGGCGCGCGACGCCGGCGACACTGACGAGTGGTGGTTGAAGAGCGTCGAGCCGAAGCTGCTCGGCATTGGCGCCGTCACGCTCGCGCCCTCGACGCTGGCCGGCAAGAGCTCGGGCCTCACCTTCCACTATCCGCCCTACGCCGTTGGCGCCTACGCGGAAGGCGACTATGTCGCCTTCGTGCCCTGGGAAACGCTGAAGCCCTATCTCAGCGCGGAGGGGCAGGCGATCTTCGGCGGCGCGAGGCCGAAGGGGGATGCGGAGGAGAACTAGCTGGCCGGGCCGCTCGCATCCGCTATAACGGGCGCATGTCCTCTCGTTCTCCTTCGCCCAATACCACGACCTTGGCCGACGATATCAGCGCCGGCAGCCGCGCGGCGCTGGCGCGCGCGATCACGCTGGTCGAGAGCCGCCGCGCCGACCATCAGGCCGCCGCGCGCGAACTGGTGCAGGCGCTGCTGCCACGGACGGGGCACGCGATCCGCGTCGGCATCACCGGCTCGCCCGGCGTCGGCAAGTCCACCACGATCGATGCTCTCGGCATGTTCCTGATCGGACAGGGCCACAAGGTCGCGGTGCTCGCGGTCGACCCCTCGTCGGCGCGAACCGGCGGTTCGATTCTCGGCGACAAGACGCGGATGGCGCGATTGTCCCATCACGAGCACGCCTTCATCCGCCCCTCGCCCTCGTCGGGCACGCTCGGCGGCGTCGCCGCCAAGACGCGCGAGGCGATGCTGCTGTGCGAGGCCGCAGGCTTCGACGTGATCCTGGTCGAGACGGTGGGCATCGGCCAGTCCGAAACCGCGGTCTGCGACATGACCGATTTCTTCCTCGCCCTGATGCTGCCCGGCGGCGGCGACGAGCTGCAGGGCATCAAGAAGGGCCTGGTCGAGCTCGCCGACATGATCGCGATCAACAAGGCCGATGGCGACAACGTCAAGCGCGCCAACATCACCGCGGCCGACTATCGCGGCGCGCTGCATCTGCTCAGCCCCCGCTCCGAGCACTGGCATCCGCCGGTCGTGACCTATTCGGCGATATCAGGCACGGGCATCGCCGAGCTGTGGCAGAAGGTCCTGGATCATCGCAAGGCGATGATCGCCTCCGGCGAGTTCGCCGCGCGGCGGCGCGACCAGCAGGTGAAATGGATGTGGACCATGCTGGAGCAGCGCCTGATGGCGCGGCTGCGCACCGATCCATCCATCCGCGCGAAGGTGAAGAGGCTGGAGAGCGACGTCGCCGAGGGCCGCGTCGCGCCGGCGCTCGCCGCCGAGCAGCTTGCGGAGATGCTGACATGAGCGAGCGGCCGCGCATCCTGATCACCGGATTCGGCCCGTTTCCCGGCGCGCCGTCCAATCCGACCATGCCGCTGGTGAAGCGGTTGTCCGAGCTGCGGCGGCCAGCGCTGGATGACGTCGCCATCAGCAGCCACATTTTTCACGTGACCTATGCGACCGTGGATCGCGAGCTGCCCGCGCTGATCGCCGAGCGGCGCCCGCATGCGCTCATGATGTTCGGCCTCGCCGGGCGAACGTCCTATCTGCGGATCGAGACGCGCGCACGCAACGCGATCACCACGACCTTCCCGGATGCCGACCGCCACGTCGCGCGCAAGGGCGTGATCGTCCCGGGTGCACATCCGATGCCGTTCGGCCCGCACATGGCGCGGCTGCTGCGCGCGGCGCGCGCCACCGGCATCGATGCCCGGGCCTCGCGCGATGCCGGCAGCTATCTCTGCAACTATCTGAGCTGGCGCGCGATCGAGGCGACCAAGGCCACCGAAGGGCCGCGGCTCGCCGCCTTCATCCACATTCCTCCCTTGCCGCGTGCCGGCACGGCGTTGCCGCACGGCAGTTCGCGCATCACGCTGGAGGGGCTCGTCGATGCCGGCGAAGCGATGCTGACGGAGCTGGTCAAGCTCGTGCGACAGGCGTCCTGTCGCACGAGCTGACGCCGATGGTGGTCTGACCGCTGACGGTCAGCGCGGGATATCAGATGCTCCAGCGGCGCCGACCGCCAAATCCCCCACCGATCAAGCGCAGCAGGAGCAACAGGACCACGGCGCCGATGAAGGCGTTGATGATCGCGGCGACCAGTCCGACACCCAGATGAATGCCGAGCTGCGGCAACAGCCAATTGCCGATGAAGGCACCGAGGAGGCCGACGATCAGGTCGCCGATCAGGCCGAAGCCGCCGCCTTCCATGACGCGGCCCGCGAGCCAGCCCGCGACAATGCCCACGAACAGAATAACCAGTAGACTCTCATTTGACAGATGCATGACCCTCTCCTCGCCGATCCATTGCGGGAACAATGTCCGCGAGTCCCATTGGTTCCCTCGGGAGAGGCTCACCGGTTCGACGGGCAACCCACGCCGGCGGGCGATCTGACGTGAAGATTTAACCCTACCGCCAACAATCCCGGGCGCAGGCGCTCATCCTCGGCATCAGCATTGAGACTTTCAGCTTAAGTCGTGGCCGCACATCATCTTTTGCGCGAGACGCTGACCATGGATGTCAATCGCCGCCGCATTCTGGCTGGATCGGCTGCCGGCGCCGCCGGGGCATTGGCCCTGCCGGCGGATGCCGCGCAGGCCGCCCCCCTGATCTCCACACTCGGCCGCGACGCCACGCAATATGGCGTCAAGCCCAACAGTCCCGACGACCAGACCCGCGCGCTGCAGCGTGCGATCGACGAGGCCGCCCGCGCCCAGGTGCCGCTGGCGCTGCCGCCGGGCACCTACAGGACCTCGATGCTGCGGCTTGCCAGGGGCAGCCAGATGGTCGGCGTCCGGGGTGCCACCAAGCTCGTGTTCACCGGTGGCGGCCCGTCGATGCTGTCAGCAGAAGGCGCTGACGGCCTCGGCATCAGCGGCGTCGCGCTCGACGGCGGCGGCATTGCCCTGCCCCAGCGGCGCGGCCTGCTTCACGTTGCAGCCGGCAACGATGTCAGGATCCATGATTGCGAGATCACCCGCTCCGGCGGCAGCGGCATCTGGCTCGAGCAGGTTTCCGGCGACGTCAGCGGCAACGTCCTCACCGACATCGCGGTCACCGCGATCGTGTCGTTCGATGCCCTCGGGCTGATCGTGTCGCGCAATACCATCAAGGGGACGCGCGACAACGGCATCGAGATCCTGCGCACCGCGATCGGCGACGACGGCACGATGGTGCTCGACAACAGCATCACGGACATCAAGGCCGGCCCCGGCGGCTCGGGCCAGTACGGCAACGCCATCAACGCCTTTCGCGCCGGCAACGTGATCGTGCGCGGCAACCGCATCAGGAATTGCGACTACTCGGCGGTGCGCGGCAACTCGGCCTCCAACATCCAGATCGTCGGCAACAGCGTCAGCGACGTGCGCGAGGTCGCGCTCTACTCGGAGTTCGCATTCGAGGGCGCCGTCATCTCAGGCAATACGGTGGACGGCGCCGCGTTCGGCGTGTCCGTGTGCAACTTCAACGAAGGCGGCCGCATCGCGGTGGTCCAGGGCAACATCATCCGCAATCTGATCCCGAAGCGGCCGGTCGGCACAGCACCCGACGACGATGCCGGCATCGGCATCTATGTCGAGGCGGACTCCGCGGTGACCGGCAACGTGGTCGAGAATGCCCCGTCCTACGGCATCGTCGCCGGCTGGGGCCGATATCTGCGCGACGTGGTCATTTCCGGCAACGTGATCCGCAATGCGCTGGCGGGCGTGGGCGTGTCGGTCGTTCCGGGCGCGGGCACGGCGCTCGTCAGCAACAACATGATCTCCGGCACCCCGCGCGGCGCGGTGATCGGACTTGATCACATCAAGCCGGTGACATCGGACCTGACGCAGGACGGTGCGCAGCGATTTGCCCATCTGACTGTCAACGGCAACGCCGTCAGCCGGTAACAGACTAATAAGCGACCGCCAGCGCTGGATAGCGGCGCTCGATGGCATCGAGATCGACCACCGGCTCGTCATACTCGGCGTCGGATTGAATGCCGATGCTCAAGGCCTGCTCCAGGGCGAACATGTCGATGCGGGGCGGCGCGACGGCCGGCTCCGGCGCGATGGCATCTTCGGCCACATAGTCGGGTTCGATGACGTCGTCCGGTTCCAGATCATCCGCGGCCAGCTCGATCTCGGGCTCGACGATGATCTCGGACTCCGCAAGGATGGTTTCGAGCGAGGGCGGCAGCGCAATGGGGCGCCGCTCGATGGGATGATTTTCATGGAGACGGAGTTTGATCGGCTCAGGCTCGGCGGGGCGCGCGGGCGCCGGTGGCGCAGCCACAACGGCAGCCGGCGTCTGGCTGGGCACGATGCTCACCTGCTCGGGCTCGGCGCGGGATAGCGCCTGCCAGGTCTGCACCGCGGCCTTGGCCTGGCGGATATCGTCCAGGAGAGACTGCTCGGTGTAGTAGCGGCGCCAGCGGCCGCTCTGGAACAGCTCGGTGAGATGGTCCAGGCGCCTTTCGGCAAGCGCGCACCAGCGTGCAGCCAGTTCGCGGCTGCAAGCCACGTCCGGTCGATGTGTCATGGGGGAGCCCGTGAGATAAGGGGACGGACGCACTCGGCACGAATCAACGCAACGTGACGTGAATATTTTGTGGAAAAGGTTAACAAAGTCTAGCTAATGCCATGTTGTTTGGCGGCCAAACCGTAGTCGTGCGGAAATTTTGTCCGTGTTTTTTCGGGCTTTGGCCAGGCGCGGAGCGCTAACGCGACCAACGGCATCCCTAGACAACCCAAGGATGTTCGACTCGGGGTGCGCGAGACACTGCCGGATATCGACGTTGCCGGGCTTCGACCTCGCCTAAAATGAAAGACCCGTCCGGGGGGACAACCGGACGGGTCGAGCCATATGGGCGCTTGGGGTGGATGGGCGCTCGCGCCGTATATAGCCTTGGGGAGGGGATCACCGCTCCCACATGCTTTCTGTCGTGATCGCCCCGCTGCACGTTCAAGGCGAGCGGGAGATTTTCGGAACGTTCACGAAAACGTTGGCGTCATTGCTGCGCGGGCCGAAGCGCGTCGCCGGCTGGAGATGCCGCGGTCACCGCGGCCGACGCCGGGCGCAACTCACGGGCCGCCGTGGGCTCCGTTTGCAGCCCCGCGGAAGGCACAGCAGCAGCGGGCGCATCCTGCGGCGCGGCCACGGCCTGGACCGCCGCCAGGGCATCCGCCTCCCCTGCCCCGAACAGATCGTCGCGTCCGGGCGTCCCGAGATCGCGCGCGGTCCCGGTCAGCACGGTCCGCACCGTTTCCGGCTTCAGCGCCGGATTGCGCTCCAGCACCAACGCCGCAAGCCCGCTGACATAGGCCGCGGAAAACGAGGTGCCCGAGATGATCTGATATTTTCCGTCCGGCGCCGGCAGGAAGATCTCGGCGCCGGGCGCGGCCAGCGCGATGTAATTGCCGCGGTTCGACGCCGGCAGCAACTGGTCCCTGTCATCGGTCGCACTGACGGCGATGACGTTCGGATTGCCCGCAGGATACAGCGGCGGCGACTTGGCCCCGGCATTGCCGGCCGCGGCGACCATCACGACGCCCTTGGAAGCGACCGCCGCGATCGCGCGCTCGATCACCGCATCCTTCGGGCCGGCGAAGCTCATGTTGACGATCTGCGCGCCGTGCAGAACCGCGTAGTCCAGCGCCTTCAGGATCACATAGGAGCTGCTCTCCGGCCCGCCGCCTTTCTTGGCCATGCCGAAGGCGCGGATGGCGATGATGCGTGCATAGGGCGCGCTGCCCATCAACCGCTTGTGCGACACGATCACGCCGGCGATGCCCGTGCCGTGCACATGCGGCCCCTCGTCACCGCCGAGTGCGTCGAACGCGTCGAACGACGCGTCGGCGAATTCCGGGTGCTTGAGATCGACCGCGGAATCGATCACTGCGATGGTGACGTTGGAGCCCTGGGCCAGCCTGTGCGCTTCGGGCAGCCGCAGCTTCGCCAGCGCGTATTGCGCCGGGTCGCCCTCGACGGGCGGCGCGCTCTGCTGCTGCAGCGTGTAGCGGTAGTTCGGCTGCACCGAACGCACCCTGGCATCTGCCGCGAGCGCACGGCTGACCGCCTGCACCGAGCGGCGATCGGTGATCCGGAACAGACCGATTGTGGCGCCGATCAGCGGAAAGCGCTGCGAGCTGATGCGCTGCAGGCCATGGCGGCGCGCCAGCGCGTCGGCCTGGTCCGTCGAGAGACCGTCATCGATTTCGGCGACGATCTCGTTGGCGATGGTCCGCGGGTCGACCGCGGCCGCAGCTTTCGGCTCGCCCCGCTGCGTCACCTTGGCGGACTTGTCTTTGTCCAATCTTCCTTGGGACCGCCGGCCCTGCCCGTCCGTCGTCACCGGCCGGCGGTCGAGACATTCACCCGAGGCGCTGCGATCCGCCGGGTCGCAGGAGGTCTGCAGGTTCGGTGCAAATCGCGCATTGGGCAAGGTCGGGCGCACGGTCATCGCCGTCGGCGGCGGCGCACGCATCGCGGTGCCCGGGTTGATGCTCGGCACCCGGCTCGGGATGTTGATGTTGGGCGAACGCATCATCGCCTGGGCATGGGCACTGAGGTCGCCACCTGCGAAAGCAGGCATTGCGACGACAATCAGCATCGCGACCGATCTGGCGAACTGTAGCGGCGAAGTAGACGACATGGAGCCTCCGAATGACGTTCGGACGGCGCGGGCCTATTGCGCGGCCACCGCGAGGCTGACGATCTTCTCGCGCGCCAGACGGCCGATCAGGCTGTCGGCCTCGGCCTTCGACAACGGCCGGTCGCCGAGTTGCAGCTTGAACAGGCCGCCCTTGGCGCCCTCGACGATCGAGGCCTGGTAGCTGTCGAGCAGCGCCGAGATGTCGGCCATGCGCGCATCCGGCGCGAACCGCACCAGCGCATAGGCGGGCGCGGTCGATCCGGCGACCTGCGGTCCAAGGCCGCGGATCAGCGGTGCGGCCGGGGCCGGTGCTTCGGCCATCCGCGAACGCGTCATGCTCTCGGGCGCCCGCTCCGCCGGGGCCGGCGCAGCGGCGCTCGGCGGCGGCGGCGCGGCCATCGGCCTGCTCGCGGGCTCGGGCGCCGCGGTCTTGTCCTGGACCGAGGCGGTCTGATAGGTCGCAGTCTGCGAGCGCATCAGCACGGCGCCGATCACGCCGGCCTGCGTCAGCACCAGCAGCGCGCCGAGGCTGACGGTCCACGCCAGGGTCCGCGGCGACAGGCTGTCGAAGAAATCCATCAGCCGCGCGCTGAAGCCGCGCGGCGCGGCAGGCTTCTGCACCGGATCCGCCTCGATCGCCGCGAACAGCTTCTGCATCGCACGCATCGACGGCGCGCCGAGGCTTTCGTTCAGCGCGATGGTCTCGGCATACTCCTTCTGGATCTCCGCATACTGCCTGGCGAGATCGGCATCGTTGGCAAGAGCCTCCTCGACCCGGCGCATGTCGCGCGCGCTCAGCGTGCCGGCGGCGTACCACGGCAGCAGGAGTTCGATCTCTCCGGGCTCTTGCTCCAGCATCTTGCTCAAAGCCATCATGGCCAGCCTCTCTCAATGCCGGCCGCTTTCAGGAGTTCGGCCAATTTCTTGCGCGCATAGAACAGGCGCGTCTTGACGGTGTTTTCCGGAATTCCGACGATCTCGGCCACCTCCTCCACGGACTTCTCGTGGTAGTAGACGAGATCGACGATCTCCCGGTGATCAGGCGAAAGCGCCGTCAGGCACTTGCGCAATGCTTCGCCGGTATTCTTCTTCTGGACCGCGACCTCCGGATCGTCGGAGGTATCTTCGATCGCGTTCGCGGCCTCGTCTTCCAGCTCAACGTCCTTCCGGCGCCGAAGGGCCGACAGGGCCTTGAACCGCGTGATCGCCAGGAGCCAGGTGGAGACGGCAGAACGGCCTTCGAACTTGCCGGCCTGACGCCACACGTCGAGAAAGACCTCGCTGATGAGGTCTTCCGCGACCTGCTCGTCCCGCACGAGCCGGAGCCCGAAACGGTACACCCTGACATGGTGCCGTCCGTACAGCACCTGCATGGCGAGCCGGTCGCCTTGAGCGATCCGGGCAATCAGGGTTTCATCTGACGCCGCTGCTGTCACGCTCAATGGCCGTCTCGCAAGATTGGTCTGGAGGATTGACGTCGCGGTTCGAACACAACCGCAAAAATCTTCAAAATACCGGAAAGATACGTCCCGAAATGTGAGCTGGCGCACAGACTTGCAGATTTCGCTGCAGCGCCCAGGTCGATCGTGACCAGCGGGTTCCCGCCTACCATGTTCCGCCCGTTCCCGCCAACTGCACGCCCTGAAAGCCGTAGATTCCCCGTCGCAGCACGACGCCGGCGGCCTCTTCGTCCATGCCCATAGATACCAAAGTTAAATGCTTTCCCACGTAGATTTTAAGCCAACGACGAAGAATCGCGAGCACATGGGCACGACGGCACCGCCTATTCCCAGTCCGAATGTCGCTGAGGCCGGGGACGCGCAACCGTCTCCGGCCAGCGACCTGCGCGCGCGTCGTGCCGGGCGGCGCCGGCAGATGCTGGCGCTGGTCGCCGGATGCTACCTGATCGACGCCGTCATCCTGCTGATCTACGCAGAGGCGGGAACCGTCCCGGTCGCGATCGCGCCAGCCTACGCAGCGACCGGCATTCTGACCGTCGCGCTGTGGACCGCTTTGTCGGAGAGCGGCTTCAACGACCGTTTCCGCGACCACTACCTCGTGGTGCCGCAATCGCTCGCCAGCATGATGATCACGGTCGCGTTCTGCTACATCGCGCCCGAAGTCAGCATCCTCTTCCTGTGCACGCTGTACATCGTCGTCGCCTTTGCCTCGCTGCGGGCGACGCCGCGCCAGAGCGCGATCTGCTGGACGTTCCTCGCGATCGGGCTGGCGGGATTGTTCCTGCTCACCGACAAGCCGCTCGGCATGCCGCACGACAGCGGCCTCGAGCGGCTCGCGACGCTCCTGGTCTTCCTCCTCACCATCGCCGGCTGCATGTTCCTCGGCATCTTCTCCAGCGCGCTGCGCGAGACGCTGTACCAGCGCGGACAGAAGCTCAAGGAAGCCTATCGCCGCATCGAGGAGCTGGCCGAGATCGACGAGCTCACCGGCGCGCTGAACCGGCGCTCGATCATGGATGTGCTGGACGAGGAGATGGCGCAGGCGCGGCAGGGCGGCCAGCCCTGCTCGGTCGTGCTGATCGATCTCGACTGGTTCAAGCGCATCAACGACACGCATGGTCATCCGACCGGCGACGACGTGCTGCGCACCTTCGCCATCACCATCTTCGCCAACATTCGCGGCAGCGACCGCTTCGGCCGCTACGGCGGCGAGGAATTCCTGCTGGTGCTGCCGGGCGCACCGGCCGACGCCGCGGCGCGGCTCGCCGAACGATTGCGCCAGATCATCGCCGGCCTCGACTGGAGTGCGTTTTCGACCGGCCTGCAGGTCACGTTCTCGGCCGGCGTGGCCACCCCGCGCGGCGACGAGACCGCCGATTCGCTGCTCGCCCGGGCCGATCGTGCGCTCTACGACTCGAAGGCGCAGGGCCGCAATCGCGTCACCAGCGCCTGCGCCGTCCCGGCATGACCCCGAAACCCGCCCCGAACGAAAGCCTGCTCGACGAACTCGAGGACACGCTCGCGCACGGCACCGTCGCCCGGCGGGTCGAGACCCTGCGCAAGGTGACGGACCTGTTCGTCGACGGCGCGACGGACTTCGCCGATGATCAGGTCGCGCTGTTCGACGACGTGTTCGAATGCCTGATCGAGCACATCGAGATCTCGGCCCGCGCGTTGCTCGCGCGGCGGCTGGCGCCGCTGGCGTCGGCGCCGCCGCGGACGCTCTACCGGCTGGCCGATGACGACGCCATCGATGTCGCAGGCCCGGTGCTGTCGAAGTCCGAACGGCTCGACGAGGCCGCGCTGATCCGCACAGCCGAGACCAAGAGCCAGGCGCATCTGCTCGCGATCTCGCTCCGGCGCGTGCTCAGCCGCGCCGTCACCGACATCCTGCTCAGGCGCGGCAACGACGAGGTCGTTCACAGCACCGTCAGCAATCCCGGCGCCGACGTCTCGGAGGCCAGCCTCGACACGCTGGCGGATCGCGCCGCGCTGGACGAAAACCTCGCCGCGTGCCTCGCCATGCGGCCCAATCTGCCGCGCCACCTCTATCTGAAGCTGGTCGCCAAGGCGTCGGCCACGGTCCGCGCGCGGCTCGAGGCGGCAAACCCGAAGCTCGCGCAGGAGGTCTCCTCGGCGGTGCGGACGGCAGGCCGGCGGGCGCGATCGAGCGCGGTGGCGCTGACCAGCCAGACCGAGATCGCGCACGCGCTGGTGCGCTCACTGCATGCCGAGGGCCGGCTCGACGATCGTCTCGTCGTGCAGTTCACCGAGCAGCGCAAGTTCGACGAGGCCAATGCCGCCGTGGCAGCCATGGCCAACGTGCCGGTCGCGGTCGCCGAGAGCATCATGATCGAAAGCCGCGCCGAGGGCGTCATGATCCTCGCCAAGGTCGCAGGCCTGTCATGGCCAACGGTGAAGTCGATCATCCTGATGCGCGATGGGCTCGCCACCACCGCGACGACCGATCTCGACGCCTGCAAGGCCACCTATGAGCGGCTCCGGCGGTCCACCGCGCAGCAGGTGCTGCGCTTCCACCGCGTGCAGGACGCCGCAACGCCGATGCAGGTGTAGTCGCCTCCTGGGCTAATAGCGCAGCACCCTCGCGCCGATGAGCGCCCCGAGCCCGGCCACGATCAGCGCGGCCACCGTGTACCAGGTGGCCACGAACAGCGGCGAATCGTCGGTGCAATGCGCGGCATAGAGCGTCGCCGCCATGCCCGCCGAGACCAGCCCGGCGATCGCGCCCGTCATCGCCGGACGCGACGGCGCGCCATGGCGCAGGCCGAACAGCGCGGCGGCCAGCAGCGGCAGCGACAGCACGGGAATGGCGCTCATGCACACCATCGAATTGTGGCCGACCAGCCGCGCCATCATCGGCGTGCGCTGCGGCAGCATCATCTCCGCCGCCATGCCGCCGACGAGGACGAGGATCGGCGCGATCAGGAGCCAGCTCCAGCCCTGCAGCGAAGCTTCGGGGCGCGACAGATGCAGGCTGATGACCAGCGCCGGGATCGCCAGCGCCGTGGTGACGACGAACTTCAGGTCGAAGAACGGATTGCGCACCGCGAGCCAGATGTCCGGCCGGACGCCGAGGCCGATGAGCAGCATTGCGGTCGAGACCGGCGTTGCCGCCATCAGGGCCAGCGCCAGCACGATGCCGACCGGCTGCGCGCGCTGCGCATTGTCGGCCGAGAGGGTGCGGATGAGCTGATCGGTGTCCATGGTCAGGTATCCCGTAGCTTGGCCGTGAGGCTTGCGAGTGCCCGGTGCAGCGCCACCCGCACCGCGCCCTCGCTCATGGAAAACTTCTTCGCGGTCTGCTTGATCGAGGCAGCCTCGACTGCGATCGACTGCAGCACGTCGCGCTGACGCTGCGGCAGGGTCTTCAGCTGCGCCTCGACCTCGCCGGCCGAGACGGTGGGCGCCGGCGGCTCGTCGGCCAGCGTCTCCGAGAAATCGTCGATGTCGACGAACACCCGCCGGCCGCGCCGGCGCAGCATGTCGATCAGCTTGTTGCGCGCGATCGCGAACAGCCAGGGCGCGAACGGCGCGTGGACGTCCCAGGTGTGCCGCTTGAGATGAACCGCCAACAGAATTTCCTGCACGATGTCCTCGGCCTGGTCGGGGGGCTGACCGGCGCGCGCCAGCCCGCGCCGTGATGCTGCGCGCAACACCGGCGTGATCGCCCTCAGCAGGCGATGATAGGCCTCGTCGTCACCGGCGACGGCCTGGCGCATCCAGCCCGTCCACTCGTCGTCACGCTCGCGCAACTCCGCTCCACCCCCAGCAATTCGCCCGAATCGTCAGTTTGTTACTCTCGCGGCATCCTGATCACTAATTCGTGATACGGACATTGGCCTCGGAACCATCCGAGTTACGCCACAACGAGAGCACGCCACCGGGCAAGTCTTGGAACCGCTCCATAGCACCGAATCGAAAGGTGCATGATCAGGTTTAATGGGCCGCGCCGCAAAGTGCGGCGCCGCCCAGCTTTTGCCGTGAGCGGCAGGAAGATACCCATTTTCTGCCCCGTTCTCGACATCTGTCGGGGTCTCACTCCGGCCTGGGCTGGCGGGATGGGGAGAGAGCCGACGATGACGATCCAAGCCAGTGGACGTTCAGCATTGATCATTGCCGCCGCGTTCGTTCTGGGCCTCGTTGGCACTGGATTCGCCCGCGCGGCCGAACAGCAGAGCTACAGTCCGTTCTTGCCGGTGGGCTCCGAGAGCGATCCGGCGGCGAAGCAGGACGGATTCCCGGCGCCGATGCCGGTCGAAGCCCAGGCTCAGGCCGCACCCGCGGCGGAATCGGCCGACGCCGCGCCGAGCGATGCGCCAGCGGCCTCGGACGTCACCGTGAACATGGTCACGGTCAGCAATGACGACAGCTCCGGCTGGGACAAGGCCTCGATCATCGGCAAGATCTTCATCGCCTGCGGCACCCTGCTCACCCTGGGCTCGGCGGCACGGATGTTCATGATCTGAGGCGCCGCGCGGCGCCGCACCTACTTGATGCGCATCGATCCAGCGGGCACATTGCCCGCTGTTTTGATTTGCGGGGTGGGATCATGAGCGTTTACGAGCACATCATCGTCGAAGGCAAAGGCGCGGTCGGAATCATCACCCTGAACCGGCCGAAGATGCTCAACGCGCTGTCGTTCGGCGTCTTCCGCGAGATCGCCGCCGCGGTGGATGACCTCGAGGCCGACGACGCCATCGGCTGCATCGTGATCACCGGCAGCGAGAAGGCGTTCGCCGCGGGCGCCGACATCAAGGAGATGCAGCCCAAGAGCTTCATCGACATGTTCTCGAGCGACTTCACCGCGATCGGCGGCGACCGCGTCGCGCGCTGCCGCAAGCCGACGATTGCGGCGGTCGCCGGCTACGCGCTCGGCGGCGGCTGCGAGCTCGCGATGATGTGCGACTTCATCATCGCTGCCGACACCGCGAAATTCGGCCAGCCCGAGATCACGCTCGGCACCATTCCGGGCATCGGCGGCACCCAGCGCCTGACGCGCGCGATCGGCAAGGCCAAGGCGATGGACCTCTGCCTCACCGGCCGCATGATGGATGCGGCCGAGGCCGAACGCTCCGGCCTCGTCAGCCGCATCGTGCCGGCCGACAGGCTGATGGATGAGGTGATGGCTGCGGCCGAGAAGATCGCATCGATGTCGCGCCCGGCAGCGGCGATGGCCAAGGAGGCCGTCAACCGCGCCTTCGAGACCCCGCTGTCCGAAGGCATGAATGTCGAGCGCAACCTGTTCCACGCCACCTTCGCGCTCGAAGACCGCGCCGAGGGCATGGCCGCGTTCATCGAGAAGCGCAAGCCGGTGAACAAGAACCGCTGAGATTGCTGCGGGTCACTCGCAGCTGAACGAATCGATCTGCCTCTCATGTCGCCGGGTGCACCTCACCCGCTTACCAAGCGCGTATCCGCGCGCCGGGCCGCAGCACTGCGACAAACGGCCTGTGGCGAGCACGCCACAACAAACCATGGAAAAGCCCGCCAGATTCCACATCGGCGGTTTGTGTGTGGCCGCCATCCGCCCTAAACAGGTAAACAACTGGTTAAGACAGTGAGACGCGGCGGAGTCGGATGGTGGGTCGAGCCAAAGAATTTGGCGTCGGCAAGATGCGTGTGCGAAGGATCGGCCTCGGCCTGACCCTCGCGGGCAGCCTTGTCGTCGTGTGCTCGCCTGCGCGCGCCGAGGATCTCGCCGCCGCGCTCGCGAAAGCCTATCAGACCAATCCGGCGCTGAATGCGGAGCGCGCGCGCCAGCGCGCCACCGACGAGAACGTGCCGCAGGCGCTCGCCGGCTATCGTCCGCAACTGATCGCGAGCCTCGGCGCCGGCCTGCAGGCGGTGCGCAATCTGCTGCCCAACAACACGATCCAGACCGCGACATTGAAGCCCTGGACCATCGGCGTCACCGTTACGCAGACGCTGTTCAACGGCTTCCGGACCGCCAACAGCGTCCGCATGGCCGAGCTGCAGGTGCAGTCGGGCCGCGAGGCGCTGCGCAATGTCGGCCAGGGCGTGCTGCTCGACGCCGTCACCGCCTACACCAATGTGCTCGCCAACCAGTCGCTGGTCGAGGCACAGCGCTCCAACGTCGCCTTCCTGCGCGAGACGCTCTCGGTCACGCAGCGCCGTCTCAATGCCGGCGACGTCACGCCGACCGACGCCTCGCAGGCCGAGGCGCGGCTGTCGCGCGGGCTGTCCGATCTCAACGCCGCCGAGGTCAACCTCGCCATCAGCCAGGCGACCTATGCCCAGGTCATCGGCATGGCGCCGGGCCAGCTGCGCGCGGCCGACCCGATCGATCGCCTGCTGCCGCGCAGCCGCGAGGACGCGATTGCGCTCGGCAACAAGGAAAATCCGGCCGTGGCTGCGGCGAGCTTCGACGTCGACGTGGCCTCGACCTCGATCAAGGTCGCCGAGGGCGCGCTGCTGCCGAGCGTGACCCTGCAGGGCGGTGTCAGCCGCAGCCGCGATTCGGATCAGACGCTGGGTACCTTCGGCACCGACCAGGCCTCGATCGTCGGCAGCATCACCGCGCCGATCTATGACGGCGGCACGGCGGCGTCGCAGACCCGCCAGAGCAAGGAGCTCGCGGCGCAGAGCCGCCTCGTGCTCGACCAGGTCCGCAACCAGGCGCGAACTGCGGTGGTCAGCGCCTGGGTTGCCAACGAGGGTGCCAAGGTCGCCGTCAGCGCCTCCGAGGCCGAGGTGAAGGCCGCCACCATCGCGCTGCAAGGCGTCTCGCGCGAGGCCCAGGGCGGCCAGCGCACGACGGTCGACGTGCTGAACTCGCAGGCCGATCTGATCCAGGCCAAGGCACGGCTGATCGGCGCGCAGCGCGACCGCGTCATCGCCTCCTATACGCTGCTCAGCGCGATCGGCCGGCTCGACGTCAAGAACCTCAATCTGAATACGCCGGACTATCTGCCCGAGGTGCACTACCACCAGGTGCGCGACGCCTGGCACGGCCTGCGCACGCCCTCCGGACAGTAGTGCGAGCGGTCATCGCTCAAGGCCGACGACCTTGCTTTGCCGATATTGCCGGATAGTCTGACGCACGACCGACTCCGGGGCTGTCATGACGGCATTGCGTTACCTGTTGCTTGTTCTCGTTCTCATCAGTTCAGGCAGCACCGCCGCGCTGGCGGACAAGCGCGTCGCGCTGATCATCGGCAACTCCGCCTACAAGACTGTCGCCAGGCTATCGAACCCGGCCAACGATGCGAAGCTCGTCGGCGACATGTTCCGCAACGCCGGCTTCGAGCGCGTCGACGTCAGGCTCGATCTCGGCGTGCAGGAGATGCGCCGGGCCTTGCGCGAGTTCGGGGCGCGGGCGCGCGAGGCCGAGGTCGCGGTGATCTACTACGCCGGCCACGGCATCGAGCTCGACGGCACCAACTATCTGATCCCGACCGATGCCGCGCTGGAGGCGGACAGCGACGTTCTCGACGAGGCGATCGCGCTCGAGCGCGTGCTGTTCGCGATCGAGCCGGCCAAGCAGTTGCGCCTCGTCGTGCTCGACGCCTGCCGCGACAATCCGTTCGCCAAGACGATGAAGCGCAGCGTCGCCTCGCGCAGCATCGGACGCGGCCTCGCCAAGGTCGAGCCGTCGAGCCCGAACACGATGATCGCATTCTCGGCCAAGGCCGGGTCGACCGCCGCCGACGGCGACGCCAGCAACAGCCCGTTCGCAACGGCGCTGGTGGCGCATCTGCCAAAGCCCGGCCTCGATCTGCGCCGCGCGTTCGGCTTCGTCCGCGACGACGTGCTGAAGGCGACCGGCTATCGCCAGGAGCCCTATGTCTACGGATCGCTCGGCGGCAACGACGTGGCGCTGGTGCCGGTCGTGCAAGCTCCGAGCGCGGCGGCCGATTCCGACGCGGCGATGCGGCGCGACTACGAGCTCGCCGAGCGCATCGGCAGCGAGGCGGCGTTCGATGCCTTCATCGAGAAGTATCCAAGCGGATTCTACGCCGCGCTCGCCAGGGCGCAGCGCGCCAAGCTCGCGCCGGCGGCAGCCAACGTCGCCGCGCCCGCCACGACCGACGTCACGCGCAGCCCGCCCGAAGCGTCAGGGCAACGTGCGGACAAGCCGCCCGCGGCGTCCGAGCCAGCCAAGCCCGCGATGGTCGCGGCGTTGCCGCCGCCCGCGGACAAGGTCGCGCCGCCGGACCCGGCACGCGAGCTTGCCAGCGAACTGCGGCGCGTCGGCTGCAGCACCTCCGACAGCGACGGCACCTGGGATCTCAACGCGCGCCGGGCGCTGGAGCGCTTCAACAAGCAGGCTGGCACCCGGTTCGATACCAAGCTCGCCAGCCTCGACGCGCTCGACGCCGTCAAGGCGAAGACGGCCCGTGTCTGCCCGGTGCTCTGCCCCAAAGGCCAGCGCGCCGACGGCGATGCTTGCGTCGCTATCGCCTGCCCCGCCGGTCAGGCGCGCGACGGGGATGGCGATTGCGTGAGGCGCAAGGACGAGCCGGTCGCGAAGAAGCCGGACGAGGCGCTCAGGCGCGACGAGCCGGCGCGCAAGAAGGAGCCGGCGGTGGCGGCGCGCTCCGAGCCGGAGCCGAAGCGCGTCAGCGGCGGCGGCCGCTGCACCAGCATCAGCCAGCGCTGCGCGATCGAGATCGGCGGCCGCTGCAATCCCGCCACCGGCCATTGGGAATACGGCCGCAACGGCGCCGGCGGCAACACGATGTCGTTCAACAATTGCATCGGCCGGATGATGGCCGGGCGGCGCTGAGCGGACGGCCGCGTCCGGAGACGAGACAACCGGGGCGATCTGGAACAGGCGCGCGAACTCGCCCACAATGGGCGGCAACCGGAGGCGCGCATGCTGTTCATGGTGATCGAACGTTTCAAGGACCGCGATCCGATTCCGGTCTACCGCCGCGTGCGCGATCCCGGCATCACGTTTCCCGAAGGGCTCAAATATCTCGGCAGCTGGATCGAGCCGAACTTCGACCGCTGCTTCCAGCTGATGGAATGCGACGACGCCCGCCTGCTGCAGCAATGGGTTCTCGCCAACGCCCGCGACACCGGCATGACCTTCGAGATCGTGCCGGTGGTGACCAGCGCGGAGACGCGCGAGGTGGTGGCGCCCTTTTTGGATGAGAATCCACTCGCGGGCGGACGATGCTCGACATCCTGACGCAGGTGCTCGCCGCATGCATCGTCTCCTACGCGATCGCTGTTCTAATGCCGTCGTGGCGGGCGTTGCTCGTGGCGACGCTGATCGTCGTGCTGCTGACTGCGTTCGACGGGATACGGCATTGGTGGTCGCCAGCGTCGGATCGTTGTCACAGCACCTGTACACTCAACGATCTGCTCGCCATTCCGCTGCTGCCGATTGCGAGAGCAGGCTTCTTGACCGGAGCAGCGATCCGCGCACTGACCTTCCTTCCGCATGCCCAAAGACTGTCGTCGCGGGCGATCATCATGATCTTGGTTGCCGGAGGGCCCATCGCCATCGCAATCGTCTTGTTCGCGCCGGATGTTGTTTTCTGGCACCCGCCCCGGCTGGGCTAGGCTCAGTCGATCGACACGGCCCTGCCCGAATTCGCTACCCCTCGAACGAAAACAGCTCGATCGGGTCGCTGAAGCCGCGTACCGGAAATTCGCCGACGCGCTCCAGCGCGAACGGGCCCTCGACGAGCTCGGCAAACGCACGCGACATCAGCACGGGACGGCCGACCTGCTTGGTCAGCGCCTCCATGCGCGAGGCCATGTTGACCGCGGGTCCGATCACCGTGAAATCCAGACGTGTCTGCGAGCCGATGTTGCCGTACATCACGTCACCGACATGGATGCCGATGCCGTAGCGGAGCGGCGCCCGGCCGCTCTCGGCGTTGCGTGCGTTCAGCTCCGCCATCGCCTGCCTGGCGCCAGTCACGGCATGCAGCAGGTTGGCACAGGCTGCGGGCTCGGTGAGCGGAAAGATCGCGAGCAGGCCGTCGCCGATGAACTTCAGGATCTCGCCGCCGTGCTGCGTGATCGGTTCCACCATCGCGTCGAAATAGCCGTTGAGCAGATCGATGACATCGTCGCGCGGCCAGTTGTCGGAGATCCTGGTGAAGTCTCTGAGGTCGCAGATCATGATCGCCGCGCGCACCGTCGTGCCGCTGCCGCGCCGCGTCGCTCCCGCCAGGACCATCTCGGCCGCATGCGGCCCGACATAGGTCTCCAGCAACGTCCGCGCCAGGCGGTTCTTGATGCGAATCTCGCTCACCAGCGCCAGCACCGGCAGCAGCCGCTGCAGCGCGTCGATGTCGGCCTGGTCGAAGCCACCGTGGCGATCGGTCGCGAACGTCACGAAATGCCGCTTGCCGAGCGTGTGATACATCGGCCAGGCGACGTAGTCGGTCAGGCCCTGCGCCCGCATCTCGTCATAGATCGCATGCTGACGGCCGAGCCTGGGATCGCGCGCCAGATCTTCGCGAATCTCCTCGGCACCGCCGTAGATTTCGGCGCCGGGGCTGCCGATGAATTCGGACCGCTCGCGGACGTCGTAGTCGATGCGGGCGATCTCGGCCCCTTGCATGCCGTCGCTCCACAGCATCCGGGCGCCGAGCCATTGCGGATGGTTGATCTGAACGTGCAGCGAGGCGCGCTTGAGCGGAATGCCGGCGCGCTGCAGCCGGATGCACATCTGCGCGAAGATGTTGTCGATGAAGCGCTCGTCGCGGGTGCCGTTGGTGAGCCAGTCCACGACCTCGTCGCCCAGGCGCTGGCCAGGAGCGAGATGGACGTCTGTTGCGGTCATGGCGATCTCCTGGCGGCTCGGCGTCGCGGTCCAGGAGATGTCGTGCCGCAATGCGAAAGAGTCAATCGACGTCATCGCATCGCGGCCCACCCGGACGGGCAGGATGCGCCGGCTCCTCATCGGTTCGGTGAGCCGGGCGCGCCTCGCGCGATGGGGCGGATGCTGCACACCCGCCCCATCGGCTCACATCACAGGATCAGAAGTGCACCACCGTCCGCAGGCCGAGAACCACCGCATTGCCGGTTTTGACACCGGCGCCATTGAAGCCCCGCCCGCCCGGATTGATGACATACTGGGCGTCGAACTTCAGGTTCATCCAGCCGGTCGCCTGCCAGCCATACCAGGCCTCGATCGGCACCTCGTTGCCGCCCGCATTCGGCGTCAGCGCCGCCGAGTTGACATGCGTGGTGCCGACCGCGAAGCCGACCTCGTCGTCGGGACGGAACGAGAAGGTGCCGGTGTGCTTGACGCCCCAGGAGATCTGGTAGTCCTGATACGCGGTGCGGTGATCGGCGACGCTGGTGTTGAGGAAGGTGTACCAGCCCTGCGCCTTGGGACCCTCGACCGTCAACCGCTGCAGGATCGATTCGTAGAAGCCGTAGCGGCCGCGCTGGCTGCTGAGGTTCTGATCGCCGACGCCGGGGCCGCCGGCATACACGCCGGTGATGCCGGGCAGACCGCCGTCGATGGTCGAGGCGCTGTCATACCAGCCGCCGACGCGCCAGGTGCCGTTGAGCGGACCGCTCGGTTCATACACCACCTCGACCGGCACCAAGACGCCTGCGGCCGGATTCGAGCGCGGAATGCCCGGCGCGAGATAGACGCCCGCGTCCGACGTCGTCAGATAGTTCGGATTGGCGTCGTAGACGCCGACCGACAGCTTCCATTCCTTGGTGAAGTTGTAGTGCACGACGCCGGCCCACTGGCTCACCGGCCAGTTGTAGATGTAGCCGCCCTGGATGTTGCCCGGCTGGCCGCCGCAGAAGGTCAGGTTGATGAACTCGCACTGGCCGAAGAAGAAGTCGGAGCCGACCGGCAGCCGGCCGCCCTTGAGCACGAGGCGGTCGTCGAACAGCTTCTGCTGATAGTAGAACTCGGTGAGGCGCAGGATGTTGCCGCGGCCGAACACCTCGTTGGTCAGCTGCAGCGCCGGAATGCCGGCCTCGCTGTTGAGATTCTTGCCGAAGCGATCGACCAGCGTCACGCCGATCATGCCGCCCTGGATGCCGGCGAGCTTGGCCATGTCGAACTTGGCCTCGAACCACAATTGCCCGGCATTGGCCGCGGTGTTGCGCGAGCCACCCGACAGATTGGTGACGGCTTCGTCGCCGAGCGTGAGCGCGAGCGAGATGCCCTGCTCCTTCAGCCTGGTCCGGCCGAGATCGCCGAACAGATACGGCCGCGTCCAGAAATCATCGACACCCGCATAGGGAATCGGCGGCGCCTTCATCGGCAGATCGGCCGCGACCGCACCACCGCCACCCAACAAACAAGACAAAGCAACCCCTACGCCGCACATGCGCGCGGTCGTCGCAAACCCACTCATTTTTCCTGCTCCTCGCAGCGTCCCCAGGCTCTGGATGTTGTTCTGTCGCGCCCGGCCCAGAGCCTCCGTCCCGGCACGCGCTTCCCCACGGCTCAATCCCCGGCCGCCGCCCATTCGAGGGGCGATTTCGTCAACCTGAGATTGGATGGCAATCCTAGCAAGCGCCGAGGCGCCTTTGAATAGTCATATTATATTTGGGAGTCGGTATAACCGTAACTGTGACATGAGCGTCACATGCCGCACTGCGGAATATCTGCTGTTCAGGTCCGACCACGTGAAGCCGTCCGTATGTCGCTACGCTCACGAGCGGCTCGCCTGGAAGCACGATGTCTCCGCGCGTCATTGGAGAGGAGCTGCGAGTTCGAGAGCTCTCGGGCCGAGGCAACTTCCTAGCGAGGCTGCGCATCTTGAACGAGGGCATTCCACTCATCGCGAACGGCGTCCCGAAGCAGACCAGGAGGGATCGCGCCCACGTTCTCTGGCGCAAGATGACTAGGCTGTGGGCTGCATGTCTCGATCAGGAAATTGACGGCATCGTCTGTTGTCTCAACCCCAGCGGCTTTGGCCGTCGGTGCATACGTGCGGACGCAGGCTTTGAGGTTAGAGACCACTTGACGCAGTCTGTCGTTCTCAGCCCGTGCTGATACTAACAGCGCAGCGGCAACAAGCAGCAATGCAATTGCCGTTCTCAAGGCATCGATCCCCATGACATCCAGCCCATCAGAATTGCATCGGCAGTTGTGCGGTTTAAGTGTGTAAACACCAGTTACGCGTCAGCCGAGGGTCAGCCAGCTTCGGGTCAAAAACTGCCTTGTGGCGTCACTGCCAGCTTATTTCCAGTTGCACCCTGATAGCGTAAACTTCCGCCGCGGACCGAAAGGCCCGAGACGGGCCAGAAGCGCCCTTGGTCTCCGGGTGAAGTCGAGGCATGATCCGGCCGTGAGGAACGCGTCGGACTTGCACTTGTCGTTGTGGAAACAGGCGCTCGGCGCCGTGCCGGATCATGTCTGGGATCGGACGAACCTGCAATCGCTCGTGCTGGCCGACAATCGCCTGGTGGAGCTCTCGGACAGGGTCGGCGAGCTGCGCGCCCTGAGAACGCTGGACCTGGGCCATAACCTGTTGCGGCAGATTCCGGCTGCGCTAGGCGAACTCGTCGGCCTGAGCGACTTCCTGTACTTGCACGACAACGCGCTGAAAGAGCTTCCGCCGTCGTTGGGGCGACTTACCCGGCTGCGCTACCTCAACATCAGTGCAAACGAATTCGAGAGGCTGCCCGACGCGGTTACCGAGATGTCGGGACTTCTCGAACTTCGCGTGACCGACAACCGCCTGACGACTCTGCCGACGACCATTTCCAAGCTGACGCGGCTGCGTGAGCTGCATCTCAGGAACAACAGCTTGACCCATTTGCCGGAAGAGATCGGTTCAATGGTGGAGCTGCGGCAGATCGACTTGAGAGGGAACCCTGTCGCCGCATTGCCGGAAGCGCTGCTCAAGCTTCCACGCCTCGAAAAGCTCGATCTGCGCTGGGTGACGACGATTTCCCACCCGGACTGGTTCGCTGAGCTCAAGGAGCGAGGTTGCGCGATTTACCTGTAACGCTTGCGTTTGCAACGTCCGCAACGGTCACAAGCCGCCGTCTCGAACGTTTGAGCGCCAGGGCCATTGTGCCGCAGACGGCCGCCGACTTGCTGCGCCGGGCGAGTCGGAGCGATCGGGCCAAATTCGGTCGTGACCTGTCGTCGTTGATTTGCCCGACGAGCAGCGTCCCGGCCGTTCATGCAACGAAATTGGTCTCGGCCACCCCAAATCGGCCTTTGCCGGAACGGCGCATTTCATCAGCAGCTTCAACGCCATCGCCCGTTTCAAGAGCTTCGTGCAAAAATAAACCACTTCCGAAAATCAGCAAATCATGTCTATTCTCTCCACGTTCCGGTCTGGATGAGGGGCGTACGCGTCGTCACGAAACGTTGGGCCGGCAATGCGGTGGACGTGAGGGCATCAGCGCGCTTCATGCGCGGACGATTGATGCGCTCGCGGACGTGAAGTCGCGTGGTCCTGACACCCCGAAGCTGGTGTCCCCGCGGCGGCGAGCGAGAAGCGCGTCGTCGCGCACGGTGGCCAACAAGCCCGGTGCACCGAGGAGATCGCGTATAAGCGTTAAAACCGCCGCGCAGGGAATGCCGGATGAACCGGCTTTGCCTGTGGTACCTGCCGCCTGCATTTTTTTCCGCAGGCGGGCCATGGGTGAGGCCCTCACCCGGCATTCCCTGCGCCCTCATCACTCTCGAGGGCGGACGTCTTCCGCATCTCCTGGGTGCAATCGCGCCGCGGGATGGTGCGCGCGCGCCCGGCTGTTTGACTCGTTGGAAGATGGAATGAGACGCGCGCCTGCCGTCGCCAACGACGTACGGAATCCGCGCGCAGCCCCTACTCGTCCGTCTGGTCGTCGTGCTCGGCCTGCGACAGCTCGGCAAGGGCGAGGTCGCCGGAATCGGCCATGCGCGCCTTGGCGATGGTCCGGACATGCGCGGCGAGCGCCGGCATCCGCGCGATCAGCGCATGGAAATCCTGCGCGTCGAGCACCAGCAGCCGGGTCTTGCGCGTCGCCGTCACGGTGCCCGAGCGCTTGGTCCGGTGCAGCAGCGCGATCTCGCCGAAGAACGTGCCGTCGGCGAGCTTGACGCATTGCGTCGGCAGCTCGATCTCGACCTCGCCGGCAGTGATGAAATACATCGAGGAGGCGGCATCGCCGCGCCGCACCAGCACCTCGCCGGATTCGATCGTGCGCGCGCGCAGCAGCCGCATGATGTCGGCGATTTCGGACGCCGAAAGATGCGAGAACAGCGGCACCCGCGCCAGCATGCCCCAGGTGACGACGAAGTCGCGCCGCTTGATCTCCTCGGCGAACGCGGTGGAGATGATCGCGACCGGCAGCGCGATCATGGCGAAGCCCCAGATGATCGCGAACACCGTGATGATGCGGCCGAGCGGCGTCACCGGCACGACATCGCCATAGCCGACGGTGCCGAGCGTCACGATCGCCCACCACATCGCGTGCGGGATGGTGCCGAACTTGTCGGGCTGGACGTCGCGCTCGACCGCATAGAGCAGCGAGGCGAACAGCAGCACCGCGCCGGCCAGGATGACGAGGCAGCCGATCAGGATGCGCCGCTCGGCCTGCACCGCCGACAGCAGCGAGCGCAGCGCCGGCGAATAGCGCACCAGCTTGAGGAACGGCAGCACGATGCACACCGCTTCCAGGCTGCGGTCGCCGAGCACGAGCGCAATCGCGGCCGGCACGAAGGACAGGAGATCGATCAGGCCGAGCGCTGACAAGGCGTAGGCGAGCCGCTCCCGGTGCGGCGACTGGCGCCGCGGCATGTGCCCCGCCACGCTCCAGAGCCGAGCGACATACTCCGCGGCAAACACGATCAGCGAACAGACCTTGATCGCTCGCAGCAATCCGCCAATGGCGGCCGCGATGTCCGGGTCGGAGGCCAGCACCACCGCCAGCACGTCGAGCGTGATGACGAGCACGATGAACTGGACGACGCGCGAGCCGTGCGTGCTCGGCAGATGGTCGTGCTCGAGCAGCTCGTACAGCCGGTCGCGCAGATCGGGATCGCGAACGCTCTCGCCCGGCCCGAGCGTCGGCACGGTCAGCCTGCCTTGCTGATCGCGCTCTCGATCGCGGCCAGCGCAGCCTCCGCCTTGGAGCCGTCGGGACCGCCGGCCTGGGCCATGTCGGGACGGCCGCCGCCGCCCTTGCCGCCGAGCGCCTCGGACGCAGCCCGCACGAGGTCGACCGCATTGAAACGCGAAGTGAGATCGGCGGTGACGCCGACCACGACCCCGGCCTTGCCGTCCTCCGAGGTTGCGACGAGCGCGACCACGCCGGAGCCGAGCTGCTTCTTGGCGTCGTCGGCCAGCGACTTCAGATCCTTCATCTCGATGCCGGTGACCGCGCGCGCCATCAGCTTCACGCCGCCGACGTCGCGGACGCCGGCAGCAGGCGAGCCATTGCCGATCGAGGTGCCGCTGCCCATCGCGAGCTTCTTGCGCGCGTCCGACAGCTCGCGCTCAAGCTTCTTGCGCTCCTCCATCAGCGCGGTGATGCGCGCCGGCACGTCCTCGACCGTGGTGCGCAGCTCGGCCGCCGCCGCCTTGGCGAGCGAGAGGTTGTGGTTGGCATGCGCACGGGCGCCGCGCGCCGTCAGCGCCTCGATGCGGCGGACACCGGACGCCACCGCACTCTCCGAGGTGACCGCGATCAGGCCGATGTCGCCGGTGCGCCTGACATGGGTGCCGCCGCACAGCTCGACCGACCAGCCCAATGTATTAGAACCTTGGGCGTTATTGCCGTGATCACGCGCGGCGTTGCCCATCGAGACGACGCGGACCTCGTCGCCATATTTCTCGCCGAACAGCGCGCGGGCGCCGGCCTCGCGGGCATCGTCGAGCCCCATCAGGCGGGTCGTAACCTCGGCATTCTCGAGCACGACGTCGTTGGCGATGTCCTCGACGCGGGCGAGCTCTTCCGGGGTGATCGGCTTCGGATGGACGAAGTCGAAGCGCAGGCGGTCCGGAGAAACCAGCGAGCCGCGCTGGGCGATGTGGTCGCCGAGCACCTGGCGCAGCGCCTCGTGCAGGATGTGGGTCGCCGAGTGGTTGGCGCGGATCGCCGAGCGCCTGGTGTGGTCGACGTCGAGCTGCAGCGCCGCGCCGAGCTTGAGCGTGCCCTGCTCCACGGTGCCGATGTGCGCGAACAGGTCGCCAGCCTTCTTCTGGGTGTCGGTGATGCGCACGCGGACGCCGTCGCCGGTCATGAGGCCGGTGTCGCCGACCTGGCCGCCGGACTCGCCGTAGAACGGGGTCTGGTTCAGGACGATGACGCCGCTCTCGCCGGCCTTGAGGCTGTCGACCTCGGCACCGTTCTTGACCAGCGCGGTGACCGCGCCTTCGGCGGTCTCGGTCTCATAGCCGAGGAACTCAGTGGCGCCGAGCTTCTCGCGCAGCGGGAACCAGACGGTCTCGGTCGCAGCCTCGCCGCTTCCGGCCCAGGCCGCACGCGCCTTGGCACGCTGGCGGTCCATGGCGTCGGTGAAGGAGGCCTGGTCGACGCTGATGCCGCGCGACTTCAGCGCGTCCTGGGTGAGATCGAGCGGGAAGCCGTAGGTGTCGTACAGGGTGAAGGCGACGTCGCCGTCGAACATGTCACCCTTCGAGAGCGAGGCCGACTTCTCGTCGAGGATGGCCAGCCCGCGCTCCAGCGTCTTGCGGAAGCGGGTCTCTTCGAGCCGCAGCGTCTCCTTGATGAGCGCCTCGGCACGGATCAGCTCCGGATAGGCCTGGCCCATCTCGCGCGAGAGCGTGCCGACCAGCTTGTGCATCAAGGGCTCGCGGGCACCGAGCAACTGCGCGTGGCGCATCGCGCGGCGCATGATCCGGCGCAGCACATAGCCGCGGCCCTCGTTCGAGGGCAGCACGCCGTCCGAGATCAGGAACGACGAGGCGCGCAAATGGTCGGCGATGACGCGGAGCGACGCCTTCTGCGGGCCCTGCGGGTCGGCATTGGTGAGGTCGGCGATGGCGCGGATCAGGGCGACGAACAGGTCGATGTCGTAATTGTCGTGCTTGCCCTGCAGCACCGCGGCAACGCGCTCCAGGCCGGCGCCGGTGTCGATCGACGGCTTCGGCAGCGGATTGCGCACCCCGCCTTCGAGCTGCTCGTATTGCATGAACACGAGGTTCCAGATCTCGATGAAGCGATCGCCATCGGCCTCCGGCGAGCCGGGCGGGCCGCCCCAGATCTTGTCGCCGTGGTCGTAGAAGATCTCCGAGCACGGGCCGCACGGGCCGGTGTCGCCCATCTGCCAGAAATTGTCCGAGCCGGCGATCCGGATGATGCGCGATTCCGGCAGGCCGGCAATCTTCTTCCAGAGCCCGAACGCTTCGTCGTCATCGATGTAGACGGTCGCGGTCAGCTTGTCCTTCGGGAGGCCGAACTCCTTGGTGACGAGCTTCCAGGCGAGCTCGATGGCGTTCTCCTTGAAATAGTCGCCGAAGGAGAAGTTGCCGAGCATCTCGAAGAAGGTGTGGTGCCGGGCGGTGTAGCCGACATTGTCGAGATCGTTGTGCTTGCCGCCGGCGCGCACGCATTTCTGCGACGTCGTGGCGCGGTTGTAGGGCCGCTTCTCGACGCCGGTGAAGACGTTCTTGAACTGCACCATGCCGGCGTTCGTGAACATCAGGGTCGGGTCGTTGCGCGGCACGAGCGGCGAGGACGGCACGATCTCATGGCCGTTCGCAGCGAAGAAATTGAGGAAGGTCGACCTGATCTCGTTGACGCCGCTCATAGCAATCCAATCGAAGAAGTCCGGGAATTCGGCGGCAATGCTTTTAGACAAGGCGACTTCGCGTGTCCAGAAACTGTGCAGAAACATCATGGGCTTGCTGCACGGCTCCTAAAGCTGGTTGAAAGCCGCCGTGACGCGTTGACAGCTTGCGCGGGCTGGTGTTTGGTCCCGGACATAGACGACAGTCGCGTCGGGAGAGACTGGCCTTTGAGGTTCTGGTTGAACGTCAAGGGTCGGCGCCGAAGGAGCAACCGCCCCGGAAACTCTCAGGCAAAAGGACCCTCGCGACTGCAACTGCATCTGGAAAGAGACGCTTGTCCGGTTTTGACCGGGACGCGTCCGCCGACGGGATAATACTCTCAGGCACAGCGACAGATGGGGCTTCGGTGGCGTTTTTCGGGACTGGTCCCGAGGAACCGCGCGAGGATCCCTGATCGATGGCTGAACCGGCTGCCCCCCCTTTTTTGAAGCGAACGCCGCTCCATGCGCTGCATGTCAGCCTTGGCGGCAAGATGGTGCCCTTCGCGGGCTATGAGATGCCGGTGCAGTACGCGCCCGGCGTGCTCAAGGAACACCTCCATACCCGCAGCGCGGCCGGGCTGTTCGACGTGTCCCACATGGGGCAGGTCGCGCTGGTGCCGAAATCCGGCAAGGTCGCCGACGCCGCAGCCGCGCTCGAGCGGCTGGTGCCTCAGGACGTCATCGGCATTCCCCCGGGCCGGCAGCGCTATGCCCAGTTCACCAATGCCGAGGGCGGCATTCTCGATGACCTGATGGTGGCGAATTTCGGCGAGCACCTGGTGCTGGTGGTCAACGCCGCCTGCAAGGACGCCGACATCGAGCTGCTGCGCGACGGGCTGTCCGACCTCTGCGAGGTGCAGCCGCTGACCGACCGGGCACTCCTGGCGTTGCAGGGGCCGAAGGCCGCGAGCGTGCTGGCGAAATTCTGCGCTGATGCCGAGGGCATGCGTTTCATGGATTCCGGCCCGCGCATGGTCGACGGGCTCGCCTGCTACGTCTCCCGCTCCGGCTATACCGGCGAGGACGGCTACGAGATCTCCGTTCCCGCCGCCAAGGCCGAGCAGCTCGCCGAAGCGCTGCTGTCGGACAAGGACGTGCTGCCGATCGGACTGGGCGCCCGCGACAGCCTGCGGCTCGAGGCCGGGCTCTGTCTCTATGGCCACGACATCGACACGGCGACGACCCCGGTCGAGGCCGCGCTGGAGTGGTCGGTGCAGAAGGTCCGCCGCAGCGGTGGCGCGCGCGCCGGCGGCTTCCCCGGCGCTGACAAGATCCTTGCCCAGTTCGATGGCGGTGCGACACGCCGCCGCGTCGGCTTGAGGCCCGAGGGCCGCGCGCCGGTGCGCGAGGGAGCTGCGCTGTTCGCGTCGGCCGATTCAGCCGAGCCGGTCGGCCAGGTCACCTCTGGTGGCTTCGGCCCGACGCTGAATGCTCCGGTCGCGATGGGTTACGTGCCGACCACTCTCTCTGCGCTCGACACCCCATTGTTCGCCGATGTGCGCGGCCAACGCCTGCCGCTGCGCGTCGCCGCCATGCCCTTCGTTCCCAACACCTACAAGCGCTGAAGGACGTCATGACCACGCTCTACACCTCCGACCATGAATGGCTCAGCATCGATGGCGACACAGCCACCATTGGCATCACCGACTATGCGCAGGCCCAGCTCGGCGACGTCGTGTTCGTGGAGCTGCCGCAGGTCGGCCGCGCGCTGAAGAAGTCGGAAGCCGCCGCTGTGGTCGAATCGGTCAAGGCCGCCTCCGACGTCTACGCGCCGATCACCGGCGAGGTGGTCGAGGTCAACCAGGCGATCGTCGACGAGCCTGCGCTCGTCAACACCGACGCCGGCGGCAAGGCCTGGTTCTTCAAGCTCAAGATCGCCGACCGGGGCGAACTCGGCGGCCTGATGGATGAGGCCGCCTACAAGGCGCATACGGCGTGAGACGCGCGGTGCGTAGCCCGCATGAGCGGAGCGATGCGGGACCGGCGGTCCCGGGTCGCTGCGCTCGCCCGGGCTACGGTCTGCCGATCTCGCCGTCGCTGTTTACTGGATGCCCCGCCGTCGCGGGGCATGACGAGGCATAGAGGATTTGCTCATGACCACGCCGCTCAAGCCGCTCGATGATGCCGCCACCAGCTTCGCCCGCCGCCATATCGGTCCCTCGCCGCGCGACGTCGCGGCGATGCTGGAGACCGTCGGCGCCAAGAGCGTGGCGGAGCTGATGGCGCAGACGCTACCCGGCACGATCCGGCAGACGGCGCCGCTCACCCTCGAGCCGGCGCTGAGCGAGCCCGAAGCATTGTCGCACATGCGCGCACTCGCCGCGCGGAATCAGGTCTTCACCTCGCTGATCGGCCAGGGATATTCCGGCACGCTCATGCCGGCGGTGATCCAGCGCAACATCCTGGAGAACCCGGCTTGGTACACGGCCTACACTCCCTATCAGCCGGAGATCAGCCAGGGCCGGCTGGAGGCGCTATTCAACTTCCAGACCATGATCTGCGATCTCACCGGGCTCGACGTCGCCAACGCCTCGCTGCTCGACGAGGCCACGGCGGCGGCGGAAGCGATGGCTCTGGCCGAGCGTTCGGCGCGGGCGAAGACCAAGGCATTCTTCGTCGATCGGAACGTGCATCCGCAGACGCTGGCGGTGCTGCGCACCCGCGCGGAGCCGCTCGGCTGGCAGCTGATCGTCGGCGACCCCGCCGAGGATCTGGACGGCACCGAGGTGTTCGGCGGCCTGCTGCAATATCCGGATACGACGGGCGCGCTGCGCGATCCGCGCGCCGCGATTGCCAAGCTGCATGACAAGGGCGCGCTCGCGATCCTCGCCGCCGACCTGCTGGCGGTGACCGTGATTGCCTCGCCGGGGGAACTCGGCGCCGACATCGCGATCGGCTCGGCGCAGCGCTTCGGCGTGCCGATGGGCTATGGCGGACCGCATGCGGCCTACATGGCGGTGCGCGATGCGCTGAAGCGGTCGCTGCCCGGCCGCATCGTCGGCCTCTCCGTCGATTCACGCGGGGCTCCCGCCTATCGGCTGGCGCTGCAGACCCGCGAGCAGCACATCCGCCGCGAGAAGGCGACCTCGAACATCTGCACGGCGCAGGTGCTGCTGGCGGTGATTGCCGCGATGTACGCGGTCTATCATGGCCCCGACGGGCTGAAGGCGATCGCCCGCACCGCGCATCGGCGGACCGCGGTGCTGGCTGCAGGGCTGCGCAAGCTCGGCTTTGCGCCGGAAAGCGAGGCCTTCTTCGACACGGTCACCGTCGAGGCCGGCGCCAAGTCCGAGTCGATCATCGCCCGCGCGGAAGGCGAGCGGATCAATCTCGGGCGCGACGGCAGCAGGCTGCGGATCGCGCTCGATGAGACCACGACGGCCGATGTCGTCGAAGCCGTCTGGCGCGCTTTCGGCGGCGAGCTCTCCTACACGACGATCGAGGCGGAAGCGCGCGAGGCTCTGCCGGCCGAGCTCAAGCGGCAGCGGCCGTTCCTGACCCATCCGGTGTTCCACGCGCATCGCTCCGAGACCGAGATGCTGCGCTATCTGCGCAAGCTCGCGGACCGCGACCTCGCGCTCGATCGCGCGATGATTCCGCTCGGCTCCTGCACGATGAAGCTGAACGCGACGACCGAGATGATTCCACTGACGTGGCCGGAATTCGCCAGCCTGCACCCGTTCGTGCCGCGCGCGCAGGCCGCCGGCTATCATACGATGTTCGCCGATCTGACCGACTGGTTGTGCCGGATCTCCGGCTATGACGCGGTGTCGCTGCAGCCGAACTCGGGCGCGCAGGGCGAATATGCCGGCCTCCTGGCGATCCGCGGCTACTACGCCGCCCGCGGCGAGGGCCATCGCACCATCTGCCTGATTCCTTCCTCCGCCCACGGCACCAACCCGGCCTCCGCGCACATGGCCGGCATGGAGGTGGTCGTGGTCGGCTGCGATGCAGGCGGCAATGTCGATCTCGCCGATCTCAAGGCCAAGGCGGAAGCGCATAGCGCCAAGCTCGCCGCCATCATGATCACCTATCCCTCGACGCATGGCGTGTTCGAGGAGCACATCCGCGACATCTGCGACATCGTCCATGCCCACGGCGGACAGGTCTATCTCGACGGCGCCAACCTCAATGCGCAGGTCGGCCTCGCCAGACCCGGCGATTACGGCGCCGATGTCAGCCATTTCAACCTGCACAAGACCTTCTGCATTCCGCATGGCGGCGGCGGCCCGGGCATGGGCCCGATCGGCGTGAAGGCGCATCTGGCGCCCTTCCTGCCCGGTCACCCTGCGACCGACGGCGCGAGCGCGCATCCGATCGGGCCGGTCTCGGCCGCCCCCTACGGCTCGGCCTCGATCCTGACCATCTCCTACATCTACATGCTGCTGATGGGCGGCGACGGCCTGACCCGCGCCACCGAGATTGCGATCCTCAACGCCAACTACGTCGCGGCGCGGCTCGATGCGCATTTTCCGGTGCTCTACCGCAACGAGCGCGGCCGCGTCGCGCATGAATGCATCATCGACCCGCGGCCGCTCAAGCAGAGCAGCGGCGTCACCGTCGACGACATCGCCAAGCGGCTGATCGACTACGGCTTCCACGCGCCGACCATGAGCTTCCCGGTGGCGGGCACCTTGATGATCGAGCCGACGGAATCGGAGTCCAAGGCGGAGCTCGACCGCTTCTGCGACGCCATGATCGCGATCCGGAAGGAGATCGCCGAGGTCGAACAGGGCCGCTTTGGAATCGAGGCCTCGCCGCTGCGCCACGCGCCGCACACGGTGCACGACATCGCCGACGACGACTGGAACAGGGCCTACCGGCGCAGCGAGGGCTGCTTCCCCGCGGGCACCTCGCGCACCGACAAGTACTGGTGTCCGGTCGGCCGCGTCGACAACGTCTACGGCGACCGCAATCTGGTGTGCTCATGCCCGCCGGTGGCGGACTACGCCCAGGCGGCGGAGTAAGCCTCCTCACGCATGTTCCAGTGGATCGGGCGCCACGGCTCGCGACAATCAATGACGTGAGGCGTGCCGGGATCCGGAGCGATGAGCACCGCATGCCAACGCCAGAGATTGGCGTTGATCAATTCGGTGCCGCCCCACCAGCGCCGGATCGGATTATGGCTGCTGAAATCCTCCTCGCCGGCCAGGATCGCCTTGCCGAGCGGCGTCAGCGACAGCGTGCTCGCCTTGTAGCGCTCGAGGCGTTCACGGCTGTCGTGCATCTCGACCGAGAACGGCCGTTCGGCGAGGCCCGAAATTGCCGGCGCCGGCGCCAGTGCCAGACCGTCGAGCAACGCGCCTCCCTCCCAATAGTCATAGACGCGGCGTTGAAAGCGATCCCGATGATGCGGCAACAGGTCGAATGGGTGCTGATAGCCGGCTGACAGCAATTCGAGGATTCTCAGCTCCGATGCTCCCAGGCCCGTCGCAACACCAGGAAGCTCATCGAGCATCTCCTGCACGCAGCGGCGAAGCTGCGGCAGTGCACTGAGATCCTGCTTCAACAGATCGAACCAGGCTTGCGGCGTGGGCGCCCGAAACGCCTGCCATGCCAGATGGCCCAAATCGAGATGCTCACGCGCAAGCTCTACGCCGGCAATGGCCCGACCGGCGAGTCGCCCGGCCGGGGCATCGGATAGCGGGACATCGACATGCCGCAATACGATCTTCGTCGCGATCTCCGCGTGATGGCGCAGATAGTCCAAGAGCCAGATCAGCACCAACTGGTCGTTCGGACGGGTCCCCATCCACAGCTCGACGCTATCGCAACGGTCGACAAGTTCGAGAAAACTCTGACTCCGCCCGCCGACCGCCATGAAGTCGCCACGCGAGGCGAAATCCAACCAATGCCCGCGCTTCGGTCGCGCGGTGCGCTGGACGAGATAAGCCGATAACTCGGCATCTGATGGCAACGGTCCCCATACGAAACGATGGAGAATTGGCACCACCAGGTCGGCAAAGCCGCCTCTCCGAAGCGCTCCGGCGCTGGGATCATCGGCCGCTAGAATCAAACGCGTCATGCTGTTGGCTCCGGCACGACCTGATTGGCTCAAGACGCTATCAACACGCTCGCGATCGGCTCCCGGCGCCCAGGACTGGCGTCGGAAATGTCGGTGCCGCCGCGCGGATCCGGTCCGCTCGTCCGCGCGCACGCATTCGATTATTCGCGCTGAAGATCGTATCCGGCGCTCGGAAACTCAGGCTCACTGCATTCGGTCATGCAGCAACCGCAGATTTCGGCAGAACACCACACATCTGCAAACGGGCGCCGGAACGTCGGCAACGCAACGTCCACGGCACCCGCCGCCGTCTTACCTCTACTCCTCCGTCGGCTCCTCGCCGTCGGCGTCGGCGTCGCGCTCGGCGTTGCCGGCCAGGATCTGCTCGGCGATCAGGCCGGAGTTCTGGCGGATCGCGGCTTCGATCTTGGCGGTCATGTCCGGATTGGCCTTGAGGAACGATTTCGAATTCTCACGTCCCTGCCCGAGACGCTGGCTATCGTAGGAGAACCAGGCGCCGGACTTCTCGACGATGCCGGCCTTTACGCCGAGATCGAGGATCTCGCCCATCTTGGAGACGCCCTCGCCATACATGATGTCGAACTCGACCTGCTTGAACGGCGGCGCCAGCTTGTTCTTCACCACCTTCACACGGGTGGAATTGCCGATCACCTCGTCGCGCTCCTTGATCGCGCCGATGCGGCGGATGTCGAGGCGGACCGAGGCATAGAACTTCAGCGCATTGCCGCCGGTGGTGGTCTCCGGCGAGCCGTACATCACACCGATCTTCATGCGGATCTGGTTGATGAAGATCACCATCGTGTTGGACTTGTTGATCGAGGCCGTCAGCTTGCGCAGAGCCTGGCTCATCAGGCGGGCCTGCAGGCCCGGCAGCGACTCGCCCATCTCGCCTTCGAGCTCGGCCTTCGGCACCAGCGCCGCCACGGAGTCGACCACCAGCACGTCGACCGCACCGGAACGCACCAGGGTGTCGCAGATCTCCAGCGCCTGCTCACCCGTATCCGGCTGCGAGATCAGAAGCTCGTCGATGTTCACGCCGAGCTTGCGCGCATACACCGGATCGAGCGCATGCTCGGCATCGATGAAGGCGCAGATGCCGCCCTTCTTCTGCGCTTCCGCCACCGTGTGCAGCGCCAGCGTGGTCTTGCCCGAGGATTCCGGCCCGTAGATCTCGACGATGCGGCCCTTCGGCAGACCGCCGATGCCGAGCGCGATGTCGAGCCCGAGCGAGCCGCTGGACACCGTATCGACATCCATCGAACGGTCGTTCTTGCCCAGCTTCATCACCGAGCCCTTGCCGAACTGACGCTCGATCTGGGACAGCGCAGCGGAGAGCGCCTTACTCTTATCCATGGAGGAACCTTCGACGATACGCAGGGCGGTGGCGGACATTGGCGCTCCTTATGGCGGGGATTCGCGGGATGGACAAACGGTTAACGAGGTCGGCCAGCAATCTTGAGGTGAATGTACTCCATCCGTTCTTTGTTCGCAATATGTTCTTCTCGACATTCACACCCCTCTTTCACAAGCCCCTGACAACCCGCGGGAGACACGCCTGCCGCTCGAGGGCCGAGGGCCGGCGCGCGGTGCACCGAGCACCAGCGAGGGAGCGCTGCCCGATCAGCGCGCCCGGAAGCGAAGTACGGCATGCGGGATGCTGGATGACGGCGACTGCGAAGGGATCCCGATCCGGCTGGAGGCGGAAGCCATGCGCGCGAACGGCGCAGCCGCCGACCGGCGATCACGCGGATTAAAACCAAACTGTCCGAGCGCTCCAACCTCATCTCCCGCACCAGCGGCAGACGCCGACCCAACTATAAATTGTTATTGTCGTCTCGGCCGTGTCCCATCATCCTGCTGGTCCTTCTCTGTGAGCCTCGCAGACTGCTTCCAATTTTCGGAACCAGCATGACCGGATCCAACAACGAACAGACCCTCACGCTGTGGCGCCCTGTCGGCCCAAAGGAGCTTGCCTTGATCGAGGCGTCGGGCATGCGTGCGTTTCCGCCGCGCCTTCCGGAGCAGCCGATCTTCTACCCGGTGCTGACCGAGGACTATGCCGTGAAGATCGCACGGGACTGGAACGTGCCGGCGAGCGGCGCCGGCCACGTGCTGCGCTTTGCGATCCTGCGAGGCTTCATCGACACCTACGAGGTGCGCGAGGCCGGCGGCCGCAAGCATCGCGAGTACTGGATTCCCAGCGAAGACCTCGCCGACTTCAACGCCGCAATCGTTGGACCGATCGTGCTTGTCAGGTCTTTTCCTTGAAACTACCAACTCCTACACGCGTGCGTAGATCGCACATTCCGTGGTTCTCCTGAGAGGAACGAAGTTCCATCGCCTCTTCTGCTTTTGTTCGGCTCGTCGTGCGTGCAGGCGCACGATTTCGATGCAGACGCGCAGCCGCGCGCAAGCGGCGGCCGGCCATCAGGTTCCGCATCACGTGGCGTGCAAGCACTCGACGGCCACCATATGACGGACGACAGATGAAGCGACGAACCTCGGACGCCCCCGTGTCGGACCCTGCCCAAGGATGCGTTAGCGCGCCATTGGCGCGGCTCCTCATGCCGGCCCGAGGAATGGCCCGGAAAAAACCCGCGTGATCCGCATCACGCGCGCCGGCGCTCACGACATCTTCAAGCCACAAACCATTGTCATAAACTTTGGGTTGCGTTATAGAATCGTGGTTGTCGTACGTCTGAGCAGATTTTTGATCAGCCCCGGATTTGTTTGTTCGTTGCGATGATGGTCGCCGCACATCCTCTAGTGTATCGCCTTTGGTGTGCCGTCGACCGATCCCTTGCAGCCTGCCAGCTCCGACACTTGCAGGCTCCGTCACACGTAGGCGCACGGCCCTGAAACCATCCGCGCCGAAAGAAAGCCCCGGACGACGTCCGGGGCTTTCGACGTTGATAGCTCCGCTCGGGATGCATCTCCCTCCGTCATTGTCGTGATGTCGGGGAACGGATCGCGTGCGTTGCGCTTCATATTGGCGATGACAACAAATGACGTGACGTGCCCGTCCTGCAGGGCCGGCCTTCAAAGGATCGAGCTTCACTCGCAGCAAGACGCCGCGGGAGAGAGGCGTTGTCCGGCCTGCGATGAACTCTTGGAGATGGTCGACGGCGCGACGCAGATCGCCTACCGACTGACAGTCGTGCCGGAACGGATCTTCGACCACAGCCAGGTGCGCGCCCCACGGCGGCCGATCGAGATTGCAACCTTGATCTGACGCAAGGCACGCCTACAGATTTCGCACTAATTTAATCGTGTCACTGCCGAACTGCCCTCGCTGGGAAGCTACGACGTTGACGCCGAGCCTCGGACCGCAGCGGTCCGAGGCTCATTCGTTGGCCCGCGATTCGTCCGGTTGCGCCGCACATCACCAACGGCAATCAGCCTAACCGAAGCGATCAGCGCGACCGACCGTATTTTACCGGAATTGATCCGAGTGGGTTTTGCGCTTCCATTTGTGGTGCGTACATCAAACCCAGCGGCCTGGGGCGGTCAGGGCTCACCGGTTTTGGCAATGCCGCTCTATTTCTTTCGTATCCGCAACGGCCACTTCTCAGGCGCGTCCGAGTATGGGACCGAGTGCGCCGACCGCAATGCAGCCTGGAAAGAGATGACCACCGTCTGTGCCGACATGGCCAGCAGCATCTCGCGCAAGCTCGCCGAAAACTCCGAATGGCAGATGGAGCTGCTCGACGAGGCAAGGCAGCCGGTCTTCCGCATCCGGATCGTCGCCGAGTCGCTGGATCAGGCCTGACGGCTCGCCACACCTCTTGTGGATCGTCGCAGGCGAAAAATGCAACCCAAGATTGTAGTCAACGAGGTTGACTTGCGCGTCATTTCGGCAGCCGAACTTGATCGAGATCAAAATGCCTGTCTGCATCTTGGCAGACATTTAAATTTGTATGGGTAATCTGATCTTCAAATGTCCGCGAACGGGGATGAACGTGCAGCATTGGCTGGAAGAGCCGAAGCCGGGCGATCCCACGTGCTCCTATGAAACCGTGGTCTGCAAGGCCTGCACGCGGCTTCATTTCATCAATCGGGATACACGCAAGCTTCTTGGCGAAAAGGAATGAGGCGCTCGCGGCAATCGTTCAATCGGCGCTGGGAAGCCGCCGCATCGTGAACTCGATGGCCCCATCGGGAAGCTCGCGCCAGCTTTCGACGGCGCTCATGTAGCCAGCCTTGGGATAGCGGGTCAGATAGTCGCGGGCCTTGGCGCGCGCTTGCTCGCGCGGCAGCGTGAACGTGTCGCGAACGTAGCCGTCGCGAGCCCCCACGGCGCCCTTCTGGCGCCGGGCCGCCATCCGGCTGGCAATGTCCCGGGGGCGCATCCCCATCGACGAACTCCAACGCGCTGCCACACCGTCAATATAGACGGGGCCGCGAGGAATCCGAGTCCGCAATCGGCAAACGGGCCCCGAAGGGTCAGAGCCCGCCCGACCCGAGCGCGATAAATCTCAGTTGGTGCTGCCGACAGCCTTCGGCTTCTTGGCCGCGGTGGTCTTCATGGCAGGCGCCGCCTTGGGCTGCTCCGCCGCCCGGACGTTGCCCCAGGGATCGGTGCTCGTCTTGGCGTCCGGAATCTTGCGCATGGTGTCCCTGTAGGCCTGCTCCCGCGCCGCTTCGGCCTCTTTCTCCTCGGGCGACTTGGAGGGACCGTCGGCGAGAAGGTTGATGTTGGGCATCTGCGCCATTGCGGGCACCGCCCAGCCGGCCAGCACGGCGACCGCCATCGTCACGATCAGCTTCTTCATTGGTTACTCCCCGGTATAGGCGCCTTATACCATCGCTTCGCCATGCGCCAAGCCCGCGGCACTGTGCCGGAACGGTGGAGCGCAGGTCGGGATGTTCACGGCCGCATCGTCTGCGCGCGCCTGCCGTCTGTTCCACGGCGTGCCATCATCATAGTTTTCCAACTCCGGCCTTTTCAAGCCGCCGCTCTGCGGCAACATTCCGGCGGCTCCGCCGATCGCGGCGAGGCAAGTCGATGCCGAGACACGTCGATGACACGATCATGGAAGGACCTCCGCGCGTGCCGAACGAGACCCTGAACTTCACCACCGACGACGCGAGGCGCATCCTCGATGACGTGTTCGCGCCCTGGATCAAGGATCTTGGCTTGATCGTCGAGGACATCGCGCCGTCTCCGCAGGGCGAAGCCGGCGCCATCCTGCGCATGCCGTTTTCGCCGCGGCTCTGCCGCGACAATGGCGTCGTCTGCGGCCAGGCGCTGATGGCTTTTGCCGATACCGCGATGGTGATCGGGATGGTCACCGCCAGCGGCGGCTACCGGCCGATGACCACTGTCGACCAGACCACGCATTTCATGCGCGCCATTGCCTCCGCCGACGTGATGGCCGATGCGCGCGTGGTGCGGATGGGCCGCACCATGAGCTTCGGCCGGGTCACACTGACCAGCGCCGGCGATGGCAAGCCAGTGGCCATGGTGTCGAGCGCCTTCGCGATGCTCTGATCCGCGGCCTGGCCGGGTTAACGAAACGTGAAGGCGAGGGCCCGGGCTTCGCACGCCGGATTCATCTGATCGAAACGCGAGCCTGATTTATTTTAGGTGCTTTTGACGCGAAAGGTGACGCCGTCCGGCACCGGAATACAGGCCATGAGCGAGACGAGTGACAAGCGCATTGCACCGAGGCATCGGGTGCTGAAGCAGGGCAGGCTGGCATTCGACGGCGGCGGCGCGGTCGATTGCATGGTCCGCAACATGTCCGACACCGGCGCCAGGGTCGAGGTGGTCAGTCCGGTCGGTCTGCCCGAAGCCTTCACGCTGGTGATCCCGGCCGACAAATTCACGCGGCGCTGCCACGCAGTCTGGAGCCACGACAAGCGGATCGGCGTGGCATTCGACTGATAGCGGCGCGGCGGGCTAGACCCACCGCAGGCGCCATCGCCACAACGCCACCAACAGGCCGGCCAGCACCCCGGCCGCGAGCAGGGAGCCGGCGGCGAACCGTCCGCCCGGACGATCAATCGTCCGTGACCACAGCGAGGGCCCTTCGCCATCGCGCGCCAGCCGAAACGCCACGACGCTGTCGCCGAGCGACGTTCCCGCCTCCGAATGGCCGCCGGCTGCGGTCACCACGAATTGCTCGCCCTTCCATTCATAGGTCATCGGATTGGCGACGCCCGGCGCGGGCAACCGGCCCTGCCAGAGCTCCTGACCTGAGACAGCATCAAAGGCGCGCAGATAGGCGTCCATTGCGCCGGTGAAGACGAGGCCGCCGGCTGTGACCACGACGCCGTTGACGAGCGGCGTGCCCCATTTGAACGCCAGCCCGAGCGGTGCGCGATCCTCGGTGGTGCCGACGGTCGAGCGCCACAGGATCTTGCCGGCCTTGAGATCGACCGCGACCATTTCGCCCCATGGCGGCCGGTTGCACAACAGGCCGAGCTTGGACATGGCGACCACCCGCATCACCGCGAACGGCGACCCGCGCTGCAGCCCGACATCGACACCACGCGGCGGCGTCATCCCGTCAGCTTCCGCACGCGGGATCAGCCGGACGATGTGGATGGCACGGCTGACATTGGCGTAGAGGATCTGATGGACGGGATCGAACGCCGCCCCGCCCCAGTTCACGCCGCCGCCGGTCATCGGAAACAGCAACGTGCCCTGGATCGTGGGCGGCGTGTACAAACCCTCATTGCGCAATGGCGCGAGCTGATCGTCGCAGGAGGAATCCAGGACGCCCGGCACGGCCCTGAAAATATCATCCGCTGCGAAGCGCTGATCGAGCAGCGGCGGCACATGGGTCGGGAATGGCTGCGTCGCCGATAGAACCTCACCCTCGGCGGCGCCTTGCGGCACTGCGCGCTCCTCCACCGGCCAGACCGGCGCGCCGGTGTCGCGGTCGAGCACGAACACGAAGCCCTGCTTGGTCGGCTGCATGACGACGTCACGCGCCCCCTGCCCGGCATCGATTCGGGCCAACGTCGGCTGCGCCGGCAGATCGTAATCCCAGACGTCGTGGTGCGTGGTCTGAAACGACCAGGCCAGTTCGCCGCTTTCAATCCGCAAAGCGACCACGGAATCGGCATGCCGGTTGTCACCCGGACGCGCACCGCCGAAGAAATCCGGACTGGGCGACGAGGTCGGAAGGAAGACGAGGCCGCGCGTCTCGTCGACCGACATCGGCGCCCAGACGTTCGCATGTCCCGCCGCGATGCCGTCATGGATCAACGGATCGAAACTCCAACGCAGCGCGCCGGTGCGCGCATCGAAACCGCGGACCGTGCCTTTGGGCGCATCGACCCGCACATTGTCGCCGATCGATGAGCCGACCACCACGACACCCCCGCCCACCACCGGCGCCGAGGTGATCTGGAACTCGCCCGGCCATAGCAGATCCTTGGAAATGTCGATCCGCGCTTCGCCGTCCGATCCAAAGCCGGCGCAGGGCTGTCCCGTTTGCGCGTCGAGGGCGATCAGGCGAGCATCGACCGTGCCCATGAACAGCCTGCTGCGGCATGCCGCGCCGGCCGGCGCCCGCTCGTCCACCCAATGGGCAACGCCGCGGCAGGCATAGCGATTGGCCGGGCGCCGCCCGTCACCGACCTTGGGATCGAAACGCCAGCGCTGCACGCCGGTGCCGGGATCGAGCGCGACCACCTCATTGAACGGCGTGCAGAACACCAGGCTGTCCTCGACCAGGATCGGCGTCGCCTCGAACTTGGTCCGCAAGGCTGCCGCGGGCGGCCGGCTCTGCAGATCCCCGGTGTGATAGTCCCAGGCAGGCACCAGCCGATCGACATTGGAAGGCGTGATCTGCGCCAGCGGCGAGAACCGCGTTCCACCGGCATCGCCGCCCCAGTGCTGCCAGCCAAGGGCCGGCACGACCGTCAACTGGCTCCCGACGAGGACCGCGCAAACACCTGCTCGACGCAATGACATGACCCTTCCCTCCCGCAGACTGCATCCGAAGCGACGCACCGGGACGATGAAAGCAGCCTTCGCGGGCGGATCGAGCAGGATGGGACGGGCGGCGGCATCCGCGGGACGAGTGGTGAGGAGCGATGACGAATGGCAGAACCGAGAGGATGACCCCAACGAACGTCCCCCGCCAAACATCAGTGGCCGCCCTTGCGGGCGGCCACATCGATGCGCAGACGTCAGCCAGCTTCAGTAGCCATAGCCGCGCCGTGTCGGATAGTTCTGAGGTGCCCGCCCATAGCCACCGCCATAGCCGCCGCCGATGCCGATCCCGATACTGACCGGCGGCGCCACGCGCACCGGCGGTCCATAATACGCGCGCGGCGGAGGCGGTGGCGCGTAGACGACGACATCGTCGTCAGGGTCGCGTCGGGGCGTGCGGCCGGCGCGCTTGGGAGGGTCCTCGTCGCGCTTCCTCGCCGGCTTCTCTTCGACCCGCTTCGGCGTCTCAGACTTCCGAGCCGGCGGAGGCGTCTGCGAGCATGGGCAGGTCGGGCCTGCCGCGGCTACGGCCGGCACGACCGGCAGGGTTGCCGAAGCGGCGGCCGGGATCGCCGCATTGGCGGCCGCCACCACCGGCGTCACCACGGGCCGGTTGCGCAGGCGCTCGATCAGCTTGCGCGCGGTCGGGGTCAGGTCGCTGTTCGGATAGCGGTCGAGAAAGCCCTGATAGGACGCCACCGTATTGATCAGCACCGCCTCGTTCCAGGCTGCCATCCTGTTGTGGAGGTCGAGCCATTCGCGCGCCTGCGGGCCATAGGGCGGCGCGGTGTAGAGCGTCACGAAGGCCTCATACGCCTCGACGCTGCCGTCGCCGACGATGATTTCGTTGGCGGCCTCGATCGGCTTGCCCTCCAGGCTGCGCTTCCATTCGTCGACGCTGCGCTTGGCGACGACCGGCCGCGGGCCGGCATTGGCAGCGCCTCCATCCGCCGACCCGACGAAGCGAAAATCCTCCGTCAAGGACGACGAATCCCACGGCGTCTGCCGGCCCTCGGTGACCTTGTTCACCGCAACGCGCACGCGCTTGAACGCCTGCTCGATGGGAAGGCCCGGCTCCCGCGCCGCCTGCAGCAGTGCCGTGGTATAGGGGCTGTTGGCGCCGGTGCCATCCTCGGCTTCCGCGCCGGGCGAGGTCGAGTAGGACAGGAAGGTGCCCGGCGCTCCCGTCTTTGTGTCGACCAGCGCAAGGCCACGGCCCGCGTTCTGGCTGATGGCGGGAAACGGATTGTTGCGGCAGGCATCGAGCAGCAGGATTCGCATCCGGCTCGGCACCGAATTGAGCGTGTTCAGGAGATCGTTGAGACGCACGGCCTGCAGCGGAATGTCGGCTTCACGTCGCGGATCGACGTCCACGGGTACGAGATAGTTCTCGCCGTCGATCTGCAGTCCGTGGCCGGCATAGAACACCAGCGCCACCGTGTCGGGTCCCTTGGCCGCGATCTTGGCGGCGAAGTCGCCGACCTCCCTGTTGAGGTCCCGCTGCGACAGATCGGCGGCGGTCGTCACGTCGAACCCCGCTTCACCCAGCATCTTCGCCATTGCCTTGGCATCGTTGGCGGGATTCGGCAGCGGCGTCACCGAACGATAGGCCGACTGCCCGATCACCAGCGCCAGCCTGCTGCTTTCAGCCAATGCGGGAGCAAGGCCGGCAAACAGGCCGCCGGCGAGCAATGCAGCCCTGAGAGCGTGCCGAAACATGGGATATCCAATCTGCTCATGGCGTGCCTGTTGGTCGAGCCGGTTCGCGGCCCGGTTCATCCCGACGAGCACAATCCGGTGAGCACGATGCCGGACGGCCGGCGCCGTTCGCGCGCGCATGACTGCCGCCGGCCGCGACCGGACATCGTTGCTGCACGAGTTTCCCGCAGCAATGCCGCGATCTCTCGCTAGCGTGCGCGCCGCAATGGGGGACGATGCGGCATGCGGCGGATTGCGTCACGCGTGGGGCTGCTCGCGGGGCTGCTCTCGGCCCTGCTCCTGATCGGCTGCGCCGCCGACAGCAATGCGCGCCTGCCGGCCTTCATGCGGGCCAAGGCGCCCGAGCCGCCGCAGCCCGAAGCCGCGCCAGATGTCGCGCTTCTCGTGCGCAAGAATCTCGACATGATCTTCGTCGCAACGACGCTGCCACGTGATGTCGAGGCCACATCCGCCCGACATGCCGATGCCGGCGATACATGGACCGCCTGCGTGCGGGCTCAGATCATATCCGCCAGTGGAACCGCGCTCCGGCGCCAGACCTATCGGCTCTTGATCAGGCACAACGAGATCATCGACCGGCGGCGCGCGGCGGCCGGCGACGACTGTGTTTCTGAAGATTACAAAGCCGTCCTGCCGACGAAGTAATTCCCTGCGAAGGCGAGTTGGATCCGCCACGTCGGCTGGAACTCGTCCTGTCGGTGGGCGTGCAGGAACGGGCTACCGCACCGGTCGCCGATTGTTAGTTCTTAGCTAACGCAAATCCGCAACCGCACAGCGAACGAATGGCTCAAATTTAACAATTCCTGCGGAACATCGCGGCCTAAACGCGGAATGACCCTGGACCTGGTTTTCCATGAACGTTCACCTCGTCGGCGATGACACGGCCAAGCTCGCTATGCTTCGCAGCATGCTGGCCGAACGCTGCTCGCTCACATCTGAACTGATCGGTGATGCCGACTTCAAAGGCGGCGACATCGACGCGATCGTCGTGGCCGCCGATCTGCGCCACGTCGACAACATCACCGCATTGAAGGAGATCTCGGAGCGGCTCTCGCGTATTCCGCGGCGGATCTTCCTGACCAACAACAAATCCCGTCTGTCGACGGTCCAGGCCTATGCGCTCGGTGCGACAAGTGTATTGTCGAGCACGCCGAGCCGCAATCAGTTGCTCGGAAAGCTGCTCGATGTGCGTCCCGGTTCTGCGGCCAAGAGCATCGCGGTCGACGACCGACAGGCCGCATTTGCCGGCGCGTCCTGCATCGCCTCGATGTTTGCAGCCGTGCTGGGCGGTGCAGCGATCGATGTCGAGGAGACCCGGCGGGCGGGCAAGCGGATCGCCGACTGTATAGCGGAAAACGGTCTGTCCGATTGGCTTGCCACCGTTCGCCGCCATCACGAAGGCACCTATCAACACTGCCTGCTCGTGACCGGCATCACCGTGGATTTCGGCTTGAGCCTTGGCGTCCACAGTTCGGATCTGGAGCGTCTCTACATGGCCGCGATGTTCCACGACATCGGCAAGGCCAAGATCCCGCTCACCATTCTCGACAAGCCGGGCCGGCTCGACGTCAAGGAACGCACGCTGGTGGAAACCCATCCGGTGGCCGGTTACGATGCACTGAAGGACAACGCAGCGATCACCGACGAAGTGCTGAAGGCGGTGCGCAACCATCACGAATTTCTCGACGGCAGCGGCTATCCCGATGGGCTGATGGCCGACAGCATCCCGGACCTGACGCGCATCCTCACCATCTCCGACATCTTCTCGGCGCTGATCGAATACCGCAGCTACAAGCCGGTGATGACGCGCGAGAAGGCCTACGAGATCCTCCAGGGGATGGAGGGCAAGCTCGAGAAGCCGCTGATCGGCGCCTTCCGCGAGGTGGCGCTGATCCGCTGACCGCATCAGGCGACGTGCTGAACCGGCCGTTAACGCATCGATTCGAATTGTCTGCCAACGGCAAGTGTCTCTTGTCAGCTTTGCGCTAGTGTCGCCTGCGGTGTGGGTTGTCCGCGCCGCGAGGGGACCATCGGGACGTGGCCGAGATCATCGATCGCGCGATTGCGACTGCTTCATCGACGGCAAGGAACCAGCAGGCCGGTCCGCTCGAACACGTGCGCGCCGCTGACCTGGTGCCGCTCGAGACCGTTTCACCGCAGGCATGGCAGGATCTGGCGGAGCATGCGCGCGAGCCGAACGGCTATTACCTGCCCGGTTGGGAGCGCGCGGTGAACG
The DNA here is from genome assembly GCF_051167875.1 of Bradyrhizobium sp. HKCCYLRH3097. NCBI lineage: Bacteria > Pseudomonadati > Pseudomonadota > Alphaproteobacteria > Hyphomicrobiales > Nitrobacteraceae > Bradyrhizobium > Bradyrhizobium sp. HKCCYLRH3097. Next base: position 53,244 of record NZ_JBNPTX010000014.1, on the reverse strand, counting down.
CAACGGCGCGCGGCCGCACCGGAACATCGGCGCTGTGCGCATGGGATGACGATCGGCCCTCGCGTCTCATCGGCCTGATGCCCACGACCTCCCTATGGCATGCCTGCAGGCTTCCCCTGCCCGCGCTCGCCAGCGGCCATCCCTACGGCACGCTGTGCACGCCGCTGCTCGACAGAAGGAGCGCGGAGCGGGCTGCGGCGCAACTGCTCGACGCTGCGCGACGAACAGGCGCGCGCGCCCTGCTGCTGCGAGACATGTCGCTGGCAGGCTCCGTGATGCAGGCGTTCGAGGCGGCGCTTCGTCGCGTGGATCTGCGCCCGCGCGTGCTGCAATCCTATGACCGGGCCCTGCTCGATGCGAGCGGGGACGCCGACACGGTGCTGCATGATGCGCTCGGCGCCAAAAAGCTGAAGGAGTTGCGCCGCCTGCGTCATCGGCTGGCCGAGCATGGCGACGTCCGCTTCGAGGTCGCGCGCTCTCCCGGCGACGTTTCCACTGCGCTGGAGACTTTTCTGGTGTTGGAGGCGAGCGGTTGGAAGGGGCGTCGCGGCACTGCGCTGATCCAGCACGACGGCGACGCGGCGTTCATCCGACGCGCTGCACCGGCGCTGGCACAGCACGAGGCCTGCGAGATCATCAGCCTCATCGCGGGCGACACCACCGTCGCCGCAGGCGTCGTATTACGGCATCAGGATCGCGCCTTTTTCTTCAAGCTCGGCGTCGACGAGCGCTTCGCGAAATACTCGCCCGGTGTCCAGCTGACGCTCGACCTGACGCGGCACCTTTGCGCGGATCCGAAGATCAACGCCGCCGACTCCACCGCCGGTCCCGACCATCCCATGATCAACCCGATCTGGCGCGAGCGCCTCGCCATCGGCGACGTGATTATCCCGCTCTATACGCGCGATCCGGTCGTCGAGCTTATTCACGGCGCATTGACTGCGCGACGCGAAGGCCTCGCCATGGCACGCCGCGCCGTGCACGCGGTCCGCGCCATCCGAAAGCGCCGGCCGACTACTCAGCCGCCTCGGCGTTGACCTCCGCCGACACCTGCCGGATGGCGCGCGCCAGCATCTGCGGATCCTGCGCGCCGGAGACGGCGTATTTCTGCGCGAAGACGTAGGTCGGCACTCCGGAGATGCCCTTCTCTGCGGCCTCCTGCGCCTGGGCCGAGACCAGCGCCACATCCTCGTCGGTCGCCAGCATCTTGCGGACCACCTCGGCATCGAGCCCGCACTCCGCTGCGGCCTGTACCAGCACCTCGACATCGGTCAGATCGCCGCCGTCGCGGAAATACAACTCCATCAGCCGCTGCTTCATCTCGGGCGCCTTGCCGATCTCGCCGGCCCAGCGGATCAGGCGATGACAATCGATCGTGTTGGGCTGACGGGCGACACGATCGGGATGATAGCTCAGCCCCTCCTGCTCCGCGGCCGCGACCACGCGGCCTGCGATGCCCTTGTAGGCCTCGACCGATCCGAACTTGGTCGTGAGGTACTGCTCGCGGCTGATGCCCTCGCGCGGCACCCAGGGATTGAGGAAGAACGGCCGAAAGTTCACCTCGACCGGCACGTCAGGCACGAGCTTCAGCGCCTCCTCGATGCGCTTCTTGCCGATGTAGCACCAGGGACAGACGACATCGGAGACGACATCGATGATCAGCGGCTTCAAGGTGCTCATGCGCGTGCCTCCAGGTTCCCATGGCTGCGCCCAAGATAAACCCACGCACGGCCAACACAAGCGGGGTCACGGCGAGGTAACCATCTCCTTCAGTCTGAGCGCGGTGAGCTCATCGGCCGGAAAGAAGGTCTCCAACGCCAGCTCCGACAGCGTGATATCGACCGGCGTGCCGAACACCATCGTCGTCGAGAAGAAGCTCAGCACATCATCGCCGACCCGAAGCCGCAACGGGATCGCGACGCTGTCGGCCGCGAGCGGCGCCGATCGCGCGGGGATCGGATAGGACTTCAGCTCCTCATAAAGCTTGAGCAAGCCGGCATCGGCGGTTGCCTCGCATTGCCGGTGCAGTCTCTCCAGCAGATGGCCGGCCCATTCGGCAAGGTTCACCGTCCGCGCCGCCAACCCCTCCGGATGCAGCGCCACGCGCAGCACATTCAGGGGCGGCGCAAGCAGCCGCTCGGAGACACCTGACAGCAGCGGCGCGATCATCCGGTTCGCCGCGACCAGGTTCCAGTGCCGGTCGATCGCGAGCGCAGGGTTGGGCTCGTGGGCCTTGAGCACGAGGTTCATCGCCTCGCGCGCTTGCTTGAGCGCCGGATCATCCAGCGGGCGCTGCTGGAAGGCGGGCGCGTAGCCAGCCGCCACCAGCAGAACGTTGCGTTCGCGCAGGGGCACGTCCAGTCGCTCCGCCAGTTTGAGGACCATGTCGCGCGACGGCGCGGCGCGGCCGGTTTCCACGAAGCTCAGATGGCGCGCCGAGATCTCGGCATCGAGCGCGAGATCGAGCTGGGACAGATGCCGCCGCTGCCGCCATTGCCGCAGGTGCTCGCCGACATGAACGGGTCTGGCGCGGTCGGCGCGCGCCGAAGCAAGCTGTGCATTCATGAGCCAAGACCTAACACGCTGACGTCAGCACCTCCATGACCTGCCAGGTAATCGAAATGCCTCCCGGCGCAGGTCATCGTCCTCACCACAGGAGATGACGATGAGCAGGCAGCGCAATCTCGAGACCCTTCCCTTCACCGCCGCCAGCCAATGGCTGGCGGGTCTCGCGACATCGCTGCTGGCGCGCTCGCTCAACATGCCGGAACCGCTGCTGTACGTCACGGGCAGCCTCGTCTTTGCACAGGTGTACGCGATCGAGACGAGAGCAGCGCGCTCGCTGCGCCCGGCGCGCCTGCGCCGTCAGCTCCTGGCCTGGTTCCGTTGAACCGCCCCCAACCGAAGGAGACCCGACATGATCACCTCGTCCGCCCTGCTCCGCCGCGCTCTGCTCGCCGATGCCGCCTTCAGCGGCGTTGCCGGGCTCGCGCTCACCTTCGGCGCCTCGCCGCTGGCGGCGCTGCTGCAACTGCCCGACGCGCTGCTGCGCGAGACCGGCCTGTTCCTGGTCGTCTACGCGAGCTTCGTCGGCTGGCTGGGCTGGCGGCCGGTGGCGCCGAGGCCGCTGATCGTCCTGGTCATCGGCGGCAATGCGGCGTGGACGGTCGGCAGCATCGCACTGCTGTTTTCGGGCCTGGTCGCACCGAACGTGCTCGGCGAGATCTTCGTCGCAGTGCAGGCGCTGGGCACCGGCCTATTCGCCGAATTGCAGTATATGGGCTTGCGCCGGAGCACCGCCGCGGTCACGGCCTGACCGGTGGTGAGCGCCGGGCTTCATGATCGAGCGGCCCGGCGCTCACGGCCAAACCGATATTTGGACATGCGCGGCGAGCGCATCTTCTGCATAATCGGAGATCGACGGGAGATCGTAGCGATGCAGCCTCAGGTGATCGGAACGGAGGGCTACGCCACCGAGGCCGAAGATCTCTTCGTGCGCTACGAGAGCATCCCGTCGGAACAGGTTCATGCCGCCGTGCTCCATCTGCTGCCCAACGCGCCCGCGCGCGTGCTCGACATCGGCGCGGGCACGGGCCGCGACGCCGCCTGGTTCGCGGGCCTTGGACATCAGGTGGTGGCCGTCGAGCCGACCGAAGCACTGCGCGTCGGCGCCATGCAACTGCATGCCTCGCCGGCGATCACCTGGATCGACGACAGCCTTCCGGAGCTCGCCGCACTGGCCGCTCGTGGCGAGCAGTTCGACCTCGTCATGCTGACCGCCGTCCTGATGCATCTCGATGAGGCACAGCGGCGACGCGCGCTTCCCAACATCGCGGTGCGGATTGCTCCCGGCGGACTGCTGATCATGACGTTGCGGCATGGTCCGGTGCCGCCGGGCCGCCGGATGTTCGAGATCGCGGCCGAGACGATCGTCGAGCCCGCGCGGCAGCTCGGGCTGACGCTCAAGCTCAACCGGCACGGCGAGTCGCTCGGCGCGGAGAACCGGGCGGCCGGCGTCACCTGGACGACGCTGGCCTTCGGGAAGCCGTCCTGAGAGATCCGGACACGAGCCGATCGGATCAGGCCGCCTTGGCGCGGCTGGTCTGCGTCTTCGCCGGGGTGGATTTGGTCCTGCCACGATTGCCGGCAGCCGGCCGCCGGGTCTTGGCTTTGCCGCGAGCCGCCTCGCCCGATTGGGCTCTGGCCTTGGGCCGCTGCTTGGCCTTGTCCTTGACGAGCTTCCCGGCCTTTTTCTTCGCCTTCTTCTCGGCCTTGCGCACGTCCTTCGCCTTCACCTGCGCCCGCTCGGCGCGCGCCTCGGCCTTCTTCTTGGCCCGCTTCTTCTCGCAGGCGTCGCATTTGCAGCCGATCGGCTTCAGATAGGCTTTGAAGTAGTCCGTGCCGTAGTCGTAGTTGATCTCCTCGCCGGGCTCGATGTTCTTGATGGCCCGGATGAAGATCTTCTTCTTGCGCGGCTTGACGTCGGACTCGGCGTTCGGCTTGCAGGAATGATTGATGTAGCGGGCGACGTTCTCTCGGATCGAGCCGTCGATGGTCCAGCGCTTGTCGAGCTCGAACAGATATTTGTTCTCGATCGCGTCCTCGTCCGCCTTCTTCGAATCCAAGAGCGGACCGAAATAGCGGATGATCTTGGTACCCTTCTTGATCGGCTGGGTGGCGAACAGACCAAGCCCCGTCTTGGAGCGGCCGATGCGATAGGGTTTGGATTGCGGAATGACAGGCATGAGTGATGAGAAGACATGGACCTCGCGAGGCCGCCGTTCTAGGATAAATTCGCGACGATGTCAGGTGTTTCCCGCCGCCGTTTCGCGCCGTCCCCAGTTTGCAGCGTCCTGCGCAGGACGAATTCCGGTCATCAGGGGCCCTCGCATGTCCGAATTCCTCCCACATCGCGTCGTGGCGCGACGAATCAGTGTCGCATTGATGCTCTGCACGGCGTGGATCGGACAGGCGGCTGCAGAGACCATCGCCAGCGCCTATACATCGGCCGCCGCCAAGGACTGCCGCACCATCGGCGGCAAGCAGGAGGATGACAGCTCGACTCAGACCTGCCCTGGCAAGGACGGCCTGATCCTGCTCGTCAACGAAGGCGATCTTCGCCAGACCGTGTCTGTGGGGCGCAATGTCCGCGCGGCCGCCAAGGAGCCGGCTGCTCAGACCTGGTTCGGACCGTTCAACTCCGCCGGCAACGCTGTCGAATGGAGGCTGGCTGACGGCAAGCCGTTCGCGATCATCCAGCGCTGGCAGATCGCCGACAACGACGATCAAGGCAGCAAGGGGCCGAAGGACAAGCCGATGCTGGTGGTGACCCGGCTGCCGCCCGGACCAGTGTGTCATGTCGCCTATGTCGACGCTGCCGCCAACTCCAATGCCAACGAGCTGGCGCGGCAGGCGGCTGACCAGACGGCGCGAGGCTTTGCCTGCGGCAAGGACAGGGTGAAGATCGTCGGCACGCGCGGCCGGGCCGTCGATCTGGCGTTGCCGCCCAATTAGCGCGCCGACTTCCGTCCGGACTTTGCGGTCTTGCGCACGGCGGATGTGCGCCTGCTCGCCGTCTTCGATGCGCCCTTCCCGGTCTTCGATTTCGCCGCCCGCTTGCGGCCGCTGGTCTTGGTCTTTGCCGCCTTCGTGGCCGCGACGCGCATATTGTCGACCAGGTTGGGATAGCGCCGCCCGGCCCGACGGGCGCGCGCCTTGGCCGCCGCCTTTTCGGCCGGGGTGAGACGGGTGGAGGCCTTGCCGGCGCGCTTGCGCGGATTGGCCTTGCTCCAGGGAGCGCGTGGGGTTCGTGCCATGCGTTGCCAACGCACGATCCCCCACCCGGTTTCCGGTGCGTCGAACTACGCGCCCGGCGGCAGCTTCGGCACGGTGGCCCGGAGCATCGCCTCCAGCAGCGATTCGGCCGTGGTGCCCGGTGGCGAACGGCGCAGAATGTCGGCAAGGCGGCCGTCGAGCAGCAGCATCGTGTAGCCATGCACCAGCGACCAGGCGCGGGCGATTGCCGCCGACTGATCGAGCGACAACTCCTCGTCGCCGACCGGGCCTTCGCTGCGCGCGGCGACCGATCCCGCGAGTCCGGCAAACGAGGCTTCCGCGGCCTCGTGCAGCGAAGGGCGCGAATAATCCAGACGCTCGGTGCGGAACATCAGTCCGTACATGCCGGGATTGGCCTGCGCGTAGGCGACATAGGCGCGGGCCCGCGCCATCGCCCGCTCGATCGGCGTGCCGGGCTGCTCGCCGGCCGCTTTCATCGCCGCATTGAACCGCGTGAAGCCGATCGCCGCGAGCTCGCTGACCAGCCCGGTGAGATCGCCGAAATGATGCGTCGGCGCCGCATGCGACACGCCGGCCTCGCGCGCCACCGCGCGCAAGGTGAGTCCGGCCAGCCCGTCGCGCTCCAGCACGCGCTCGGCCGCTTCGAGTAGCGCATCGCGCAGCGCGCCGTGATGATAGGGCGCCGCCGGCTCGCCCGCGCTCACCGCGCGGCGCGACCGCGTCCGGGCCACCGCCGTAGCCGTCCGGTGCCTGCTCAGTCTTGCCTGTTCGATCTTCGTCATGCCTCTCCTTATACAAGCAATTTTGACAGCGTAAAGATTAGCCTTGACCTGCAGGCGCTCGGCCGGTAGCCTTATCTTTACATCGTAAAGATAAAGCCGGATCCAAGGGGAAGGAAGCGCCATGAATGGACAGTCGATGAACGGACCGTTGCACGACACAGCCCGCCAGCGCCCCACACCGCGCGACAACATCGCGCCGATCCCGTTCGAATGCGACGCGCCGTTCCTGAAAGTCACCGGCGAACTGCCACGTGAGCTGAACGGCACGCTCTATCGCAACGGCCCCAATCCGCAATTCGACTCGCCGGGTTCGCACTGGTTCGTCGGCGACGGCATGCTGCACGCGTTCCATCTGGAGAACGGCCGCGCGTCCTATCGCAACCGCTGGATCCGCACCCCGAAATTCGAGGCCGAGCGCCGCGCGGGGCGCGCGCTGTTCGGCGGCTTCGGCCGCAGGCTGCCGGACGCGCCAGCCGAGGTCACCGATGGCGGCGTTGCCAACACCAACATCATCGCCCATGCCGGCCGCCTGCTCGCGCTCGAAGAGGCGCATCTGCCGACCGAGATCGAGCCCGGCACGCTCGCCACCCGCGGCTATCACGATTTCGGCGGCCGCCTGCGCGGCGCCTTCACCGCGCATCCGAAGACCGATCCGGTCACCGGCGAATTGCTGTTCTTCGGCTACAACGCCGCCGGTCCGCTGACGCCAGCGCTGTCCTACGGCACGGTCGATGCGGCCGGCAAGCTGACGCGTCTCAATCGTTTCGAGGCGCCCTATGCCAGCATGGTGCACGACTTCATCGTCACGGCCAATCACGTGCTGTTTCCAATCCTGCCGCTCACCGGCAGCATCGAGCGCGCAATGTCCGGCAAGCCGCCTTATGCCTGGGAGCCCGACAAGGGCGCCTATGTCGGTGTGATGAAGCGCAGCGGCGACATCAAGGACATCGTCTGGTTTCGCGGTGACGCCTGCTACGTCTTCCACATCATGAATGCCTGGGAGGACGGCAGCCGGATCATTGCCGACGTCATGCAGTTCGAGGAAGCGCCGCTGTTTCCGCATCCCGACGGACGTCCGACCGATCCGGCCAAGTCGGTCGCGCGGCTGTGCCGCTGGAGCTTCGATCTCGCCGGCAACACCGACCGTTTCACCCAGAGCTATCTCGACGACCTCACCGGTGAATTCCCCCGCATCGACGACCGCCGCGCCGGGCTCAAGAGCGGCCATGGCTGGTACGCCTGCGCCAATCCGGACGGCCCGCTGTTCGGGGCGCTGTCCGGCCTCGTCCATGTCGACGGCGCCGGCACGCGCCACGCGACGCATCTGCTGCCCGCCGGCGACACCCTGTCCGAGCCGGTATTCGTGCCGCGCAGCCGCGATGCCGCCGAGGGCGACGGCTGGCTGCTGACCGTGGTCTGGCGTGCCGGCTCCAACACCAGCGACCTCGCCGTGTTCAACGCCACCGACATCGGCGGCGGTCCGGTGGCCCTGGTTCATCTCGGCCACCGCGTGCCCGATGGCTTCCACGGCAATTGGGTCGGCGCAAACGAAGCAAGTCATTGATAAAGCTTAGCTAAATATGTTGCTTCACAAAATTTTGACATTGTCAAGATTTGCTTGACCCGGTTCCGCCGGGATCCTACTAATCTTGGCAGTGTAAAGATTGGCCGGGCGAGCTCTATGACGATCTTCCTCATCCTTGCGCCCTACGGCGTCTACGCGGCGCTGATGATGGTGGTCTCGGCCACGCTCAGCCTGGCCGTGGCCACGGCGATGTGCCTGATCGTTGTCGCGGTCGACGTCGTCAAGGGACGCTCGATCAAGATTCTCGGCCTGGGCTCGGCGATCGTGTTCGCAAGCATAGCCGCCTACCTCGGCCTCATCGATCCGACCCTCAGCGCATCCGCGGTGCGTCTTGCGGTCGACTGCGGCATTTTCGCGCTGTCGCTCGGCTCGATGCTGCTGCGCGCGCCGTTCACGCTGCAATATGCGCTCGAGGCCGTACCGCCGGAAACCGCGGCGATTCCGGGCTTCCTGCGCGCCAATTACGTCATCACCGGCGCCTGGACCGTATCGGCGCTGCTGATGATCGTCGGCAACCTGATGACGCTCTACGTGCCGGGCCTGCCCTATTGGACCGGCCTCGCCATCGCCTTTGCCGCCCGCAATAGTGCACTTTATTTCACGCGCTGGTATCCTGACTACCGCCGAACAAAGGACGTGGCAGCGCAGACTGCCGCCGCAATGTCCGGCCAAGATTCGTGACCGGGGTCTGCTGCAGGAGACGTGCGTGAAAATCGTGTTTGCCAAGCTGATTGCCGACTTCCTGTCGGCCGCGGTGTTCTTCATCCTGTACATCGCAACCGATGATGTCGTGCTGGCCACCGCCGCCGCGGTCGCCGTCGCCGTGGTGCAGGTGGTCTGGGCGCGCATCAGGGGCGTGAACCTCAGCTTCATGGCCTATGCCAGCGTCGGCCTCGTCATCGTGCTCGGCGGCGTGACGCTGCTGACCAATGACCCCCGCTTCATGTTCGCCAAGCCCGCGATCGGCCATTTCGCCATCGGGCTGATCATGCTCAAGCGCGGCTGGATGCTGCGCTACGTGCCGCCGATCGTGTCGGAGACCATTCCGGAATACGTCACCATCGCCGGCTATGCCTGGGCGGCGCTGATGTTCGCGCTCGGTCTCGGCACGATCGCGGTCGCCATGACCGGCGACATCAAGCTGTGGGTGCTCTACATCACCGTGGTCGCGGGCGGCGCCAAGGTCGCGGCCTTCGCGCTGCAGTTCATGGCCTTCCGCTTCGTGGTCGCCAACCGCCTCAGGGCGGCGCGGGCCTGATCGCTGCATCCGATCGCCGCAATGGGCTTACGCGCAAAGATGCGCTATAGGGGCGGCCGAACGCATCCTCGAGGTCGTTGCCTCGAGGTCCGCAAAATCGCAATGCCAGGAGAACGATCGATGGCTGTGGACGGCAACTGGAATCTGACCTTGAACACGCCCATGGGCGAGCGCAGCGCGACCCTGAGCCTGAAGAGCTCGGGCGCGACGCTGACGGGGACCCAGGCCGCGGAAGGCGATTCCGCCGAGATCTTCGACGGCACCGTCAACGGCGACGACGTCGCCTGGAAGGTCTCGATCACCAGCCCGATGCCGCTGACGCTGGATTTCAAGGGCAAGGTCGCCGGCGACACCATCTCCGGCGAGATGGGCATCGGCTTCATGGGCAGCTTCCCGTTCACCGGCGCGCGGGGCTGATCACCGTTCTGAAGGGTGGGTAAAGGCACGCCACGCCGCTGCCGCTTCGTGGCGGCCCCACGCGCGCCGTGCCCACCATTAGCTCCGCAGTGCGCCAATCGACAGTGGGCATGCACCCGCCCCACGGGCGGACGCTTTGCCCACCCTGCGGCAGCGTTTGTCCGGCTCGTTCCGCTTCACATCTCAAACAGCCCGGACAAGCGGACGCAGCCTCGCGGCTGATAAGGCCCGAGTGATGCATCGGCATGTCCCTCGCCAAATGCAGAGGGCGCAGGGAAGGCCAGGCGTCGGCTGACGCCTGCGGCCCGCCTGCGAAAGAAATGCAGGCGGCAGGTACCACAGGTGCAGCCGGAAACGCCCGGCCTTCCCTGCGCGATGGCTTCACGCTTATACGCAGTCTCCCTGGTGCGCCGGCTTGTTGGCCACCATGATCCGCGCGATGCGCTCAGCACCGCACGAACGTGACACCAGCTTCGGGGTGTCAGGACGCTGCGACTTCGCGTCCGCGCCAAGCCGTTCGTCCGCGTATCCGAAGACACGCTGCGGCTCCATCGCGGCCATCGCCTCCCCGCCTCGCGTGTCGTGACGATCGCGCGCAACGCCCCTCCGCAGTGAGGCGGGATGGCGAGATAAAATCACGATTTCGGAAAAATCACAAGCGATTTATTTTTTTTAGAACCTTCCCCCTGGAAATCGGATCGAACATTGGCCTATGGCCCGTCAGGGAAGCCGCGCCCCCTCATTGAGGTCCGACCAGCGGAACGGTGCGCACTTGTTTGTATTTCGACCCCTGGCAGGCATCGAAGCCATCAACCGTGAGGCGGGGACTTCCTATATCCATCGCTACGGCTGCCGCAATGGCTCAAGCGGTCATCGTTGCGGTCGCGATCGGAATCTGATTGGATCACCTAACTCACATTCGAGCTAGGAATTGGGTAATCATAGTCCAACCTGCTTCATTGGAACTACAATGAGATATCTCTTACTTCTTTCGGTACTACTTTCCGGTACCGCCGCGGCAGAGGCCGCTCCGCAATCGAGTTGCGCAGCCAAGTTTATCGGTGACTGGCGACACTCAGGCAGTGGCAACAGAGGTACGCTACTCCCTGACGGCAGAGCATTGTGCAGCGAACACCCGGCTTGTGTCCAGGGTACGTGGACCTGCTCGGGAAACGTATTGACCTATACGAACAGCGCGGGGACATGGAACTACACGCTCGAGCCGGACGGAAAGTCCATGTCCACGAATGGCGGGGCCGCTACCGCTGTCCGCATCGGAGCGGTACCGGCAAACGCTCGTTCCCGGGATCTTGGCTCTGCAGCGAAGAATGTGACCGCTGACATTCTCGGCGTGGACAGAACGCAGCCGAATCCGGCAGCAACTCCCATTACCAAGCCCGTTGCCGAGCCACCATCAAGCGTAGTTCGACCGGCGCGGACAGTCAGTTCGGCCCTACAATCAGATCCAAGCCAGTGCGTGGTAGAGAAGGCGTGGCCGAAAGCTCCTGGGGTCAACTGGTACAGCCTGAAGAACAGCTGCAAGCGGCGGGTGACGTTGGATTATGACGACTGCGACCTGAATCTCAGCACGAACATGGTTCAGTGCTCAACAAAGACGCTCCCTCTTGCACCACGCAGCGAATTCGGCCCGGTGCCCAACCACAAGCACCCGCTCAACGCACGCGATTTCCGCTAGCAGCATCTCGAAACTCGACGGCCTAGCCCTATGCAGGGATAAGCGGAAACCCGTCCGTTGATCGCTTACCCCATGTACGCCAGCCCTCCACGCTGAAGCAGATGTGGGACAAACTTGGCCGGGCCGCGCCTCAAAACCAGATCTGCATCGGCACGCCATGCGCGTCGCGCGGCGCAGCTTCTTCCGGTACGCAGCCCGCGCAGTCGCGAGCGGCCAGCGCGACCGCGCAGGCGTCGAGGACGTCGTCGGGCTTGGCACCGGTGCCGATGCGGGCGCGAGTCATCCAGTCGTCGATGGCGGCGAAGCCTGCAGAAACTAACAAGTCGCGCCGCAGCCTGGCGCCATGATCCGTCTTCTTCGACGGCAACGGCGCGCCGTGGAGGCGAAGGAACACTAGCTCGGGATGCACCTCGCGAATGTCGCGATCGAGATGCGCGCGCACGAAGGCGTCGACCTCCATGATCTTTCGGCCGAGATGCCAGAGCTGGCGCGAGGCGCGCGTCTGCCCGCGCCGCGACGCCTCGATATTGGCCTCATCTGGGTCCTTGTAGTTCTCCCACAGCCAGCGCCGCGCGCCGGTGAACACGCGCGAGCGATGCGGCGCGAGTTTGTCGCGCGCGAGCTTGTCGCAGGTTCTGTTGCCGCCGTCGGTCATGCCGATGGGGATGTCGATCGCGGCGCGGGTAAAAGGAGCCGATAGTGCCGTCGAAACGTCGGCGGGAAAGGCGATGTCGCGCCGGTCGCCTGCAATCGACACCGCGACCCAGCCGCGGGAGAAGCCGTCGAGACCGATGATGCGGTTGGCGTGCATTACATCAGACTACCAGTTGCTTCGTTCAGCATCGTGCTCCTCTTGCCACGAACGCACGCTGAGTCCCACGGTAGTCGGAGCCGAGCTGGCCCCACAACAGCAGTGAGCTCCCCTCCCCCTTGCGGGGAGGGGTCGGGGGTGGGGGTCTCCGGGCGCTGAACGCTATGGGCGCGCACACACATCAACCACCAAACTATCGAGAGAGCGAGGTCGCATCGCGCTGCGTTTCCTCGCCCATCAGATAGAGCGCGACTCGTGGACCCCCACCCCCAACCCCTCCCCGCAAGGGGGAGGGGAGCGCACCGTCGGCGTGCGAATTCGGTTGCCACGCTACGCGCTCAGGCGAGATGGGCCTCCCCCATACACCAACGGGCGGGATCGCTCCCGGCCGCCGCAACAAACATCACGCCCGGCTCACCTCAGCCGAGGTTCAGCTCCTTGAAGAAGTCGTTGCCCTTGTCGTCGATGATGATGAAGGCCGGGAAGTCCACCACTTCGATGCGCCAGATGGCCTCCATGCCGAGCTCGGGATATTCGACGACCTCGACCTTCTTGATGCAGTGCTCGGCGAGGTTGGCCGCGGCGCCGCCGATCGAGCCGAGATAGAAGCCGCCGTGCTTCTTGCAGGCCTCGCGCACCGCCGGCGCGCGGTTGCCCTTGGCGACCATCACCATCGAGCCGCCGGCCGCCTGAAACTGGTCGACGAAGGAATCCATGCGGCCCGCGGTGGTCGGGCCGAACGCGCCGGAGGCGTAGCCGTCCGGGGTCTTGGCGGGGCCGGCGTAGTAGACCGGATGGTTCTTGAAGTAGTCCGGCAGCGGCTCGCCGCGGTCGAGACGCTCGCGCAGCTTGGCATGCGCGGCATCGCGCGCGACGATCATGGTGCCGGTCAGCGACAGCCGGGTCTTGATCGGGTTCTTCGACAGAGTGGCAAGGATGTCCTTCATCGGCTGGTTCAAGTCGATTTTCACGACCTCTCCGCCAAGCGCCTGCTCGACCTCCGGCAGATACTGCGCCGGATGATGCTCGAGCTCCTCGAGATAGACGCCGTCCCTGGTGATCTTGCCGAGCACCTGGCGGTCGGCCGAGCACGACACGCCGAGACCGATCGGCAACGACGCGCCGTGGCGCGGCATGCGGATGACGCGGACGTCATGGCAAAAGTACTTGCCGCCGAACTGCGCGCCGACGCCGAGCGACTGCGTCATCTTGTGGATTTCCTGCTCCATCTCGAGATCGCGGAAGGCATTGCCATCCGGGGAGCCCTGGGTCGGCAGCGCGTCGAGATAACGCGCAGACGCCAGCTTCACCGTCTTCATGCACAGCTCGGCCGAGGTGCCGCCGATCACGATGGCGAGGTGATAAGGCGGGCACGCCGCGGTGCCCAGCGTCAGGATCTTCTCCTTCAGGAACGCCAGCAGCCGGTCCTTGGTGAGCACCGAGGGCGTCGCCTGGAACAGAAAACTCTTGTTGGCCGAGCCGCCGCCCTTGGCCATGAACATGAACTTGTAGGCGTCCTCGCCCTCGGCATAGATCTCGGTCTGCGCCGGCATGTTGTTGGCGGTGTTCTTCTCCTCGTACATCGACAGCGGTGCGACCTGTGAGTAGCGCAGGTTCCGGCGCAAGTAGGCGTCGCGCGCGCCTTGCGACAGCGCCGCCTCGTCGTCGCCATCGGTGATGACGTTGCAGCCCTTCTTGCCCATGATGATCGCGGTGCCGGTATCCTGGCACATCGGCAGCACGCCGCCGGCGGAGATGTTGGCGTTCTTCAGGAAGTCGAGCGCGACGAACTTGTCGTTCGGGCTGGCCTCCGGATCCTCCAGGATGCTGCGCAGCTGCTTCAGATGGCCGGGACGCAGAAAGTGGTTGATCTCGCCGAACGCGGCTTCCGACAAGGTCCGCAGCGCCTCCCGCGACACCACCAGCATGTCGCGGCCCAAGACCTTCTCAACCCGCACGCCGTCGGTGGTGATCTTCTTGTAGGGCGTGGTGTCCGGCCCGAGCGGAAACAGCGGCGTGTGCTTGTAGGGCGGGACGGGCTTGGACTGGTCGGGAAAGGCGGTGGGCGCGTTCATGGCGAGCTCGTGGGGTTCTAGAAATGGCCGCCCAAAGCGGTCTTGACAGGTCTGATACGCTACCCGTCTGAAGCCTTGCAAGACATGTCTCGGCACAGCGGCAGAGGGGTACGATCATGGCAAGTTTTGTCCTGATTCCAGGAGGTTGGCACGGCGGCTGGATGTACGCTGCGCTCTCGGCCAGGCTCCAGCAGGCCGGCCATGACGCCTATGCGGTGACCTTGAGTGGATTGGAGCAGACACCGGCCCGCGCCGCCCATGCCGTCAATCTCGACACCCACATCGCTGACGTCATTGACCTGCTGACGATCGAGGACCTGTCCGAGGTCATCCTGTGCGCGCACAGCTATGGCGGCATGGTCGCGACCGGCGTCGCCGACCGCGTGCCGGAAAGGCTCGCCGCACTGATCTATCTCGATGCCTTCGCACCCGAGAACGGCCAGTCATGGTGGGATCTCGCCGGTGACGCGTATCGCCGGTTCGTGATCGAACGTGCCGGGCATGACGGGCTGACGGCGCTGCCGCGCGAAGGCTCCGATCCGCGCCGCCGGCCGCATCCGCTCGGGACCTTCATCCAGGCCCTGAAGCTCCACAGTCCGGCGCCGGCGGCTCTGCAGCGCACCTTCGTCTACGCCAGCGGATGGAGCGCGACGCCGTTCACCGCGCAATATGAGCGGCTGCGCAACGATCCCGCGTGGCGCGTGCACGCATTTGCGTGCGGGCACGATGTCGTGCAGCACGCACCCGACGAGACGTTCGACCTGCTGATCGAGACGGCCCGCGAGGTCGCCGCAACATGACGCCGCGACCGGCGCAATGTCGTACGGCGAGATCAATTGCGATCCGTCGCCGAATTATGTAACCTTAGATTGTTGACCTATTCATTTTCTTCCTGGAGGCGTCATGAAACGAGGTCTCTTCGTTGCCATCACAATTGCTCTTGCCCTGATCACCATGGCCCCCGGCAGCGCCGGCGCGGTCGGTCCCGGTCGTGCGTGCGGCGGATTTGCCGGCATCCCTTGCAATGCCGGTCTTTATTGCGAATTCCCGGCCGGCCAGTGTGGCCGGTTCGACATGATGGGTGTCTGCCGCCGAAAGCCGACGTTCTGCAATCGCATCTACATGCCGGTGTGCGGCTGCAACTTCCAGACCTACGGCAACGACTGCGAGCGCCGCGCCGCCGGCGTATCGCTGTCGCATCCGGGCCGCTGCTGGTTCTGACGAAGCGATCGCGCCACTGCCGCCGGCAGGTGACCGCGGCCCGTCAACACGCGGTCACGTCGGCCGACGATCTTGTGCGGCCGCGGCGCATCGCGCTTGCATGACCTCCGCGCGCAGGCTTCAATGGCGCGGGGGTATTTGGAATGCAGTCATCGCTTTGCTCATTTGGCCGCTTGGCCGGTTTTGTTTTTCTCGTTGCGTTGAGCAGCGCGCTGCTGCCGCAGGCCGCGCGGGCGGATCGCTGCGACGACCTCGCCAAGGAATTGAAGAACGGCATCGACGGCATCAAGATCGGCCAGACCGCGGCCGGCACCGTCTATCTCGCCCATCCCAAGGCGCGCGAGATCACGCTCGGCTGCTCATCGAAGAACGTCAGCAATCAATTGTTCGGAAAATCCGAGCGCAAGCCGACGCCGGCCTTCATCGAGCTGATGGCGAGCGCGGCGGCGATCGTGTTCACCTTGCCGAAGGACGACATGCAGCGCGGCGTCACACGCTGTTACCGCCGGCTCGGGATCTTCCGCGGCGACGACGTCGCCAGCCGCTACCGCCGGCTCGACATGCGCTGCGCCCGAACCAAGACCGAGTCCTCGATCACGATCAGCCGCAGCAAGGATCAATAGGCCGGTGTGACGCTACAGCCCGCCGTTTCTGCACCGACAGCAGCGACCCGTTCACTATTCGCCGCGCCACCGACAGTTGCAGACAATTCGAACGATCTGATTGACGAAGTTTTCGTGAGCGATGGCCACGCTTGTCGCAACACCAAGCGAGGAGCTGGACAATGTCCGTTTCGAGCGTTTCGTCGTCATCGCCGCCGCCCTCACCGCCGCCGATCTCGACCGAGACGACCAAGCCGCAGACCCAAGACACGCAGGCGCGGAACCAGACGCAGCAGAGCCAGGCCGTCAATCCCGCCAAGACCGGCGACGAGGCGGCCGCGGAGAAGCAGGCCTCGCGTCCGCCGCTGCCGCCCGGCCAGGGCACCCGCGTCGACATTCTCGCCTGACGATCCCACACCCTCAGGCCAACTTCGTATAGCGGCGGCGCCTCAGGCATCCGCCGCTATACGTGTGATGGCATCGCCGATACGACTCCACCCCTGTCCCATGATGTCGAACTGAAACTTGTTGCCCGGGAAGACGAAGCCGTCATGGACCATCCGCAGATGCGTGCCGCCCTCGGCCGCCGTCAACGTCCAGGTCACGACGCTGTCGAGCCGTAAGCCGTAGGCCGGATTGGAGTCCGAACCGCCCTTCCAGGAATAGCTCAGCAGATGCGGCGGCTCACAAGCGAGCACCTCGCAATGAACGACGCCATCCCAGTCGCCCACCGGCTTGGTGCGGAAGGTGAAGCGATGACCGGTGGCCGCGACGAAGTCGTTCGGCATCAACCATTTCGCGATCAGGTCGCTCGTGGTCAGCGTGCGCCAGATCTTGTCGGGCGAATGGGGCAGATGCTTCTCCACCACGATCGCATGCGCCTCACCCATCACTCGGTCTCCTTCAACAGTGCCTCGAGGCCGGCAATGCGCTCATGCCAGAATGCGCGGTAATGACCGAGCCAGTCGACCAGCGGCACCAGCCCTTTTGGCGCGACGCTGTAGTAGTTGTGGCGGCCGTCGCGCCGTTCGCTGACCAGCCCGGCGTCGCGCAGCGCCTTGAGATGCTGTGAGATCGCCGGCTGGGATACCCGCGAGCCCTGCACCAGGCCGGTGGCCGCCACCTCCCCCTCGCGCGCGATGCGCTCGAACACGGCTCGCCGCGTCGGGTCGGCAAGCGTCTTCATGACGGATGTCAACTGGGCTTCGACGGTCATAAGGAATGTATAAGCCAATGCTTATACATTGTCAACGGGTGGCGCCGCGGAGCCTCGCCTCACGCATCCAGCGCCTTGTAGTGGCGGAAGATGCCGTCCTCGTTGAAGGCGATGCGGCGCTCGCTGCCGAGATAGGCTGATATGTTGGGCCTGCTGGCGACGCGGTCATGCAGCGCGATGAGGCTCGGGATGTTGCGCTCGAACGCCATCATGCGCTTCGGGAACGCGTAGCGCAGGCCGGCGACGATCTGGAACAGCGACAGGTCCACATAAGTGAGCCGGCGCCCGGTGACGTAGGCGCCACCGCTTTTCGATAGGAGCTGCTCGAAATAGCCGAGGAATTTCGGCACCCGCTCGCTCCAGAACTCGGCGGTGCGCTTCCTGGCCGGCGCGCGCTGGTCCTCGTAGTACAGCGTCGGCCCCAGCGGATGATGCGTGTCATGGATCTCGACCACGAAGTCGGTCACGGTGAGCTGCAGCTGATGCACCCAGAGCTGGCCGGCTTCGGCCTTCGGCGCGAGCCCATGACGGCTGCCGAGGAACAGCAGGATGTTGGCGGTCTGGCCGATGACGCGGCGGCCCGCTCTCAGGAAGGGCGGAGCGAAGGGCGGCGTGTCGCTGACCGCCTCCATCATCGCCGTCATCGTAGCGATGCCGTCCTCGCGCGCGACGTCGCGATAGGCGGCGCCCGCCTCCTCCAGCGCGAGACGCACATATTCGCCGCGGCCCTGGATCATGGGCCAGTAGTAGAGCTCGTAACGCATCGGCCATCCTCGCAGTGATGCGCCCACACGTTCGGCTCGGACGACGTAACGGACGCGGTGTTCGTTCGCCGCGAAGCAGTATAGCAGCCTGCCACCGCCGGTGCTCGTCCGATCGACCGGGAACAGCCGCCATCGGGCTCGCGCGGGGGGGGAATTGTTGACAAGCAAAAGCGCCGCGGATTGCTCCGCGGCGCCTGATGAGGATCTCAAGTCAGGCTCAGCTGACCTGCTGGATTCCCGACAGCTGCCAATCGGCGCCGGCGTGGCGTAGGAAGGTCCAGATCTCCGTGACCTCCTGCGGCTGGTCGGAGCCCTCGACCACGCGACCCGAGGCGCGCTCGATGGTCTTGTCGGCCAAGGTGAAGCGCATCGCGACCGTGGCATAGTCGGCGCCATTCTCGCGCCAGGCTTCGGCGAGGTCACCCTGCAGCAGCTTCACGGCGCTGACCTTGTTGACCACCCCGCGGGCCTGGTTCTGCTCGAGATCGCGCTCGAAATACGAGGCCATCTCGGGCGTCGACAGCAGCCGCAGGCGGCCGACATCCTCGTTCGACCAGGCGGACTGGATCTCGCCGAGCAGCCGCTCGAACGCCTCGTAGTCGGCCGGCAGGATCTGCAGCGGCGGCGTGTTGCTGCCACCGCCGAAGCCGCCGAAACCACCAAGGCCGCTGAGGCCCGACCGCAAGCTCGGCTGGCCGTCGGTGGGCGTCGGCGCCGGGCCGGCGGCATAGGCCGGCTGGTTGCGGCGCTGCCACCAGGCCATCCCCATGCGCACCAGGAACACCACCAGCAGGACCTGGAGGATCAGGCCGATGATCGAAGCGAAGCCGCCGAGCCCGGAGAACAGCCCGCCGCCGAACAGCATGCCGAACAGGCCGGCGCCGAGGAAGCCGGCAGCGAGGCCGCCCAGCAGGCCGCCCGCGCGGCCGCCGAACAGCCCGCCACGCGCGGGCGCAGCCGTGTTGAAGCCGCCGGGCTGGCCCGGCTGGGTGATGGTGCGGTTGAACTGCGACGCCGATCCCGGCGCGGTCGCGGTCGGAGGCGGCGCGGAGAAGGTACGCGTGCCGCGGGAGCCCGAGCTGGAGCCGCCGCCGATCCGGGCGTCGGCCGCCGAGACGGCGAGCACCGTCGGCAGCGCCAGTGAAAGGGCCACGGCCATCGCCTTGAGGAGGCCGCTTTTGCGCTGCATGAAGCTCATCTGTGTTTCCCATAACTCCCCGGAATGGGGATGCCTGTAAGATGGGCACAACCCGCGAAAAGGGAAGGCGGCACGAGGCCGCGCGGCTGCGGCGCGGGGTCGCGGGATGAACGCGCCCGGCCGGCTTGCCAAGGAATTTGCCAAGGAACTCCGGTAACCTATTGCGGCGCCATGGTTTCCTTGACCGCCGCCACGAGCTGGCTGAGCGTGAAGGGCTTCGGCAGGAACGCGAACTGCTGGTTCTCCGGCAGGCTCTTCTCGAACGCATCCTCGGCATAGCCCGAGACGAAGATGATCTTGATCTCCGGATTGCGCTCGCGCATCGCTTTGAGCAGCGTCGGCCCGTCCATCTCCGGCATCACGACGTCGGACACCACGAGATCGAGCACGCCGTCGCACTCGTCCAGCGCCTCCATCGCCTCGACGCCGTTCGACGCCTCGATGACGCTGTAGCCGCGTGAGCGCAGGCCGCGCGCGTTCAGCGCCCGCAGGCCCTCCTCGTCCTCGACCAGCAGGATGGTGCCCTGCCCGGTCAGGTCGGCGCGCGGCTTCGACGCTTCCGCGACGGCCGGCTCCTTGACGGCGCCGTTGGCCGCGTGCGGCTCGGCCTGGACCTCCGGCACGACGATGTGCCGCGGCAGGAAGATCTGGAACGAAGTCCCCTTGCCGACCTCGCTGTCGACGTAGATGAAGCCGCCGGTCTGCTTGATGATGCCGTAGACGGTCGACAGTCCCAGACCGGTGCCCTTGCCGACCTCCTTGGTCGAGAAGAACGGCTCGAAGATCTTCTCGCGGATCTCGGCCGGAATGCCGGTTCCGGTGTCACTGATCTCGATGCGGACGTAGTCGGCCACCGGCATGCCCTTGTAGGCGGCCTGCGCGACCTCGTCGGCCGAGACGTTGGCGGTGCGCACCGACAGCTTGCCGCCATCGGGCATCGCATCGCGGGCGTTGACCGCGAGATTCACGACCACCTGCTCGAACTGCGAGACGTCGACCTTGACCGGCCACAGGTCGCGGCCGTGAACCAGGTCGAGCTTGACCTTCTCGCCGATCAGCCGGCGCAACAGCATCGTCAGGTCGGACAGTGCGTCACCGAGATCGAGCACCTGCGGCCGCAGGGTCTGGCGGCGCGAGAACGCCAGCAGCTGGCGCACCAGCGTCGCGGCGCGGGTCGCGTTCTGCTTGATCTGCATGATGTCCTGGAACGACGGGTCGGTCGGCTTGTGCGCGTTCAGCAGGAAGTCGTTGGCCATCATGATGGCCGAGAGCACGTTGTTGAAGTCGTGGGCGATGCCGCCGGCGAGCTGGCCGACCATCTCCATCTTCTGCGACTGGTTGATCTGGTTCTCCAGCGCGCGGCGCTCGGTGGTCTCGAGCAGATAGACGATCGCGGCCTCGGTCTCGCGCTCGTCCTCGTCGACGGCGGTGACGAAGAACTGGCCGAAGCGCTCCTTCGCGCCCTCCAGCATCACCTCGACCGGCGGAATGTCCGCCTGCCCTTCCGAGGCCTGGTTGATCGCGGCGATCAGGAGGTGCCGGTCGCGCTGGCTGACGGTGCGGAAGATCGATTTCGCCGCGGCCACGTCGCCGCTGACGCTCTGCGCCAGCTTGGCGTAGCGCGCATTGGCCCTGACCACGGCGCCGCCGCGGTCGACGGTGGCGATGGCCATCGGCGTATGGTCGAAGAAGCGCATGAAGCGCACCTCGGCGGCGCGCTCCGGATCGGAGCGCTCGTCGCGGGCGCGGCTGATGACCAGGGTGCGCGAGGCGCCCGGCTTGCCGTCGGCGCCGAAGGCGAGCTTGTGGTAGAGCCGCGCCGGCATGGTCTTGCCGCCGCGCATCTTCAGGTCGATGTCGAACACCTCGGTGCGGACCTCGCCGGGCACCGCCACGATCGAGGTCAGCAGCGACGCGCCGTCGCCGGAGACGACGTCGGCGAGCTTCAGGCCGCCCGAGCCGATCTCGGCGAGATCGTAGTCGAGCCAGTTGGCTAGCGTGGCATTGACGTAGACGAGGCTGCCTTCCGGATTGACCGAGAAGAAGCCGCACGGCGCATGGTCGAGATATTCGATCGCATGCTGCAGCTCCTGGAACACGTCCTCCTGGCGCTCGCGATCCCGCGTGATGTCGGCGATCGACCACACCGCGTAGCGGGCGTGGCGCTTGGTCTGGCCGAGCGGGCGCACGCGCATCCGCAGCCAGCGCCCCTGCGCGCCTTCGGCCGCGGTGATGCGCACCTCCTCCTGCTGCCGCTTGCCCTCGCGCGCCGCCTTGAGCAGGCGGAACACCGCTTCGGAGACATCGGGATTGCCGATGAAGACACGCTCGACGGGACGCGCCTCCTGCGCGGTCGCCGCTCCCGTCATGTTGAGATAGGCGGCGTTGGCGTAGACGACATGGCCGCGCGGATCGGTCACTGCGAGGCCATCGAAGGCGTGATCGGCGATCGCGCCCAACACCGGATCGTCGGTCGCCTTGTCGGCGAAGCGGACGATGCCGGCGGCGAACGCGAACAGATTGAACAGGCCGACGGTGGCGAGCAGCGACAGCAGGCCGAGAATATAGGGCTGCGCCTGGGCGCGGCCGATCGTCATCAACGCGATCGCGACCGCGACGAGACCGAACGCCACCAGCAGGATCAGCAGAATGCTGCCGCTGCGGCGCGGCCGCTCCGGCAGGCCCACCTGATCCTGTAACCCATCGTTGTCGGAATCGGCGCTCATGGCTCGGGGACGCGACCTGTCGGCTGGGAGCCCCAGCCTGTTCGCGCGGCTCCCCCTTCCACCTGCCTGAATCGACGGGTCAAGCGCAAGCCCGTCAAGCCGATATTCCATGATTTATCCGTATTTTGCGGTCCGTCCATGGACCGAATCGGTTGTCATCGCGGGCGCCCCGAGAGGTTGCGCCGCAGCCCCATCACGTAGCCGATGATCTCAGCGACGGCATGATAATGTTCCACCGGGATCTCCTCGTCGATCTCGACGGTGGCATAGAGCGCGCGCGCCAGCGGCACGTTCTCGACGATCGGGATGTCGTGCGCCTTGGCGACCTCCCGGATCTTGAAGGCGATGTTGTCGACGCCCTTGGCGACGCAGACCGGCGCCGCCATGCCACGCTCGTAGGACAGCGCGACCGAGTAGTGGGTCGGGTTGGTGATGATCACGGAGGCCTTGGGAACCGCGGCCATCATGCGCTTCTTCATGCGCTGCTGGCGGATCTGCCGGATGCGTCCCTTGACGTGCGGGTCGCCTTCCGACTGCTTGAACTCCTCCTTCATCTCCTGCACCGACATCTTCTGGCGCTCGTACCATTGCCGATACTGGAACAGGTAGTCGCCGATCGCGACCAGGGCGAGCAGCGCGACCACCGAGCCCATCAGATGCGTCGTCAGCGAGATCGTGACGCCGAGCAGCTCGCTGACGTCCATATGCAGCAGCGATTCGAGGCGCAGCCGCTCCGGCCACAGGATCATGACCATGACCGTGCCGAGCAGCACGAGCTTGAACAGCCCCTTGGCGAAATTGGCCGCGGCCTGCTTGCCGAACAGGCGCTTGCCGCCGGCCAGGGGCGAGATCTTGCTCAG
The DNA here is from genome assembly GCF_051167875.1 of Bradyrhizobium sp. HKCCYLRH3097. Classification (NCBI taxonomy): domain Bacteria; kingdom Pseudomonadati; phylum Pseudomonadota; class Alphaproteobacteria; order Hyphomicrobiales; family Nitrobacteraceae; genus Bradyrhizobium; species Bradyrhizobium sp. HKCCYLRH3097. The sequence continues at coordinate 30,237 of NZ_JBNPTX010000014.1, read as the reverse complement.
GCTCGGCTTCATCGGCTCGCCCGACCAGACCAGGCGATGCTGCATCATGTTGCCGGCGATCGCCGCCAGCATCACCATCAGGATCGGCACGCCGATGGCTGCGATCACGGCGAACGACAGGCTGCGCGCCAGCGCCAGCAGGCCGGCGCCGTCGGTGTGGATCATCCAGGAATTGGCGATCAGGTTGCGCATCGGCACCAGCACCGCGGTGCCGATCGAGCCCGAGAAGGTCGACATCACCAAGGTCGCGGAGGCGATCACGAACCAGGTGTTGAGCTCCTGGCTCTTGACGACGTCGCCGCGTTCGAGCGCCTGGTCCAGCCGCTTTTGCGTCGGGTCTTCTGTTTTGTCTTCGGAATCGGCCTCATCGGACATCGATCGGCCCCCTCACCGCGGCATCATCTCGTGCATGACGCCTTCGAAATAGCCGAGAAACGTTCCCATCATCGCGGTCAGGACCAGCGCGAAGATCAGGAAGCCGATCAGGATCGAGAGCGGCGCGCCGACGAAATAGACCTGCATCTGCGGCATCAGCCGCGCCAAGACGCCGAGCCCGATGTTGAAGACCAGGCCGAACACCAGGAACGGCGCCGATAATTGCAGACCGATCTTGAACGCCGCGGCAAACGCCTTGGTCGCCAGTGAGGCGACGTCGCCGCTCGGGATCAATTCGCCCGGCGCGAAGATCTTGTAGCTGTCGCTGAGCGCGGCGATCACCAGGTGATGGCTGTCGGTCGAGAACAGCAGGGTCACGCCGAGCATGGTGAGGAAGTTGCCGATCAGGACGCCCTGCTGTCCCTGCGTCGGATCCACCGCGGTGACGAAGCCGAGTCCCATCTGCTGCGCTATCACGGAGCCCGCGACCTGCAGCGCCGACAGCGTCACCCGCGCCGTCGCGCCGAGCACGATGCCGATCACGATCTCGTGCACCATCATCACCAGGAGCGGCGACAACGCCTGCAGGTCGACCTGATAGGCCTGACGGTGCAGCGGCAGCACGATCATCGTGAGCAGCAGCGCGGTCGCGAGCTTGATGCGGACGGGGATGTTGACCTCGCCGAGGCCCGGCAACAGCATCACCATGGCGCCGACGCGCGCGAAGGCCAGCATGAACACGGCGGCCAGCGCCGGAAGGAAGGATATATCGATGCGCATCGTCCGCCGTCACGGCCCTTTCGACCGCATGCTGGTGCGGCACGACGGTCTTTGAAGAGACAGCCTCCGACGAGGCAACCTGCGAAGAGGCAGCCTGCGAAAAGCTTGCCCGAAAGGCTGCCCGCGCGCGACCGAAAGCAGCAGCGCCCCCCGCACTGCTCCTTACGACCGCTCGCAGCGCCCTCACGCAGGCCTGCCCTGCCGCCCCGGACATTGCCTCATCCGCCGATGATTCGCGACGAGATCCGCATCATGTGCGAATGCAGCGCATCGGCCATGAACGGCAGCGCCAGCAGCAGCGTCACGAAGATCGCGATGATCTTCGGCACGAACACCAGCGTCTGCTCCTGGATCTGCGTCAGCGCCTGGAACAGCGAGACGACCACGCCAACCACGAGGCCGACCACCATCAGCGGCGACGACACCAGCACGATGGTCCAGATCGCATCGCGCGCCACATCGAGCGTTTCAGCTCCCGTCATGTCCTGTCGTTCCTCACTGTCAATCGGCTCCGGTCCGGCACCCGCCTCATCGCGCGCAGTCGCGGCAGACGGCAAATCCCCTGGGCGCATCAGGCACGTGGCGGCCTGAAGCGTCACGAGCTGCGCCTAGATCGTCATCTTCATCACGTCTTCATAGGCCTGGATCACGCGGTCGCGCACCGACACCAGCGTCGACACCGCGACGTCGGTTTCGGCGACCGCCGTGACGACATCCATGACGTTTGCCTTGCCCGCGGCCATCGCGACCGCCTGACTGTCGGACTTGCGTCCGGCCTCCATCACGCTGCCGATCGCGTCCTTCAGCACCGCGCTGAATGACGGACCACCCTTGTCGGCGCCGTTGCCGCTACCGAGCACGTCGCGCACGCGCCCAAGGCTGCCGAAGGCACCGCTCGAGCCGCCGGTGTCGAGCACGCGCGCGGAATTCGCGTAGGCATTCGCTGCGGAGATTGGGGAGGCCATGACTTTCGTTCCTGTCCTAGGTCTTCAGAATGTCGAGCGTGCGCTGGATCATGCGGCGCGTGGCGCCGATGATGTTCAAATTCGCCTCGTAGGACCGCTGCGCATCACGCATGTCGGTCATCTCGATGAGCGGATTGACGTTGGGGTACTTGACATTGCCGGACGCGTCCGCGGCCGGGTTACTGGGGTCGTATTTGACGCGGAACGACGATTGATCGGGCACCACCTTGCCGAGTGCCACCACCTTGGCGTCGAGCGCACGATCGAGTGCCGAGGTGAATGTCGGGACCTTGCGGCGATACGGATCGCCGCCCGCCTTGGCAGCGGTCGAATCGGCATTGGCGATGTTCTCGGAAATGACGCGCATACGTCCCGCCTGCGCACGCAGGCCGGAGGTCGCGATGCTCATCGAGCGGAGGAAATCGCTGGAGTCGTTTGCCATGCTTGTCGGTCTCTGTCCTTAACCCGAGCTCAGCCCTTGCCGATCGCCGTCTTCAACAGATGCAGGCTCTTGCCGTACAACGAGGTCGCCGCGGCGTAGTCCATCTGGTTGGCGGAGACCTTCAGCATCTCCTCTTCGAGGCTCACCGCGTTGCCGGCGGGCCTCGTCTGAAATCCGACCTTGCGGTTCTGGTCGAAGCTCGCGCTCTCGCCCGACGACGGGGCGATGTGCGCGGTGCTGGTCCGGGTCAGCGACAGCGGCGCAAAGCCGCCGACCGCCTGGCCGGTTGAATCGAACTTCGGCTCAACCAGATCCTTCGGCTTGAAGTTTGGCGTATCCGAATTGGACACGTTCTCGGACAGCACGCGCTGGCGCTCCTGATGCCATTGCATCTTGGTCCGCAACGCCGACAACACGGGGAGATCGTTGATGGACATGGCGCTGCTCGGTTGTGTCCGACTACCGGACGGTTTGGGTAGGTAGAAATTGCCGTGCATATGGTTAACAGGGAGTTAAGAAAGGGTGCGATGCCCACCGGGACTATCCCGGTGTCTTGACGAATTCTTAGGAAACTGCCGGGGTCCCAGCCGACCGATGCATCATTCCGGGACGGCGCGGCTCGCCAAGAAGTCGTTTTGGCCCGGCCGATTCATGGGTTATTAAGAGGCGGAGCGGCAGTTCCTGCCGTCATGCGTTAACAGGTTGGTTCCGGTTCTGAAGCTCCGTTCGCTGCCGGCGATGCGTTGGACAGACGAAAGACTTCGAAAGGACGCGGTATTTGCCGGGGACAGAGATGCAGGCACTGACGTTCTTTTTTGCATTCGTGGCGGTGCTGGCGCTGATCGGCCTCGCCGCTTGGCTGGTCCGTCGATTCGCGGGCAATCGTCTCGGCACCAACCCGAATCGCGGCCGCATGCCCCGGCTTGCCGTGATCGATGCCGCCGCCGTCGATGGCCGCCGCCGTCTCGTGCTCGTGCGCCGTGATAACATAGAGCATCTTCTGATGATCGGCGGGCCGACCGACATCGTGGTCGAATCCAATATCGTGCGCGCCATGCCGGCGCGCGAGCAATTGCCGCAGCGGCCGGGCATCAGTGCCGAGCCGCCGGCGGCGCGCATCGCGCCGCTGCCGGATGCGCCGTCCTGGGCCGACAACGAGCCGAAGACCGAGGCCGCCGAGCATGCCGAGTTGCAGATGCCGGAGCCGCCGCAGCGCCCGATGCGGCCGTCGTTCATCGATGAGGTTCGCCGCACGGCGCCGACTGCCGCAGAGCGGCGTGAGCCGGCACCGGCATTTCCGCCGGAACCACCGCTCCCTCCGCGCCGTCCCGATCCCCGCCAGGACCTCCGGGCGGACGTCCGTGGAGAACCGCGCGGCGGAGACGAAGCCCGCCTGGAGCCGCGCCCAGAGCGGGTGGCCCGCGGTGAACCAGTGATGCCGCGCCCGTTGCGCCCCGCCGAGCCGCAGCGTCAGGCCGAGGCGGCGCGCCCTTCCGAGGGGCCCCGGCTGCCGCCGGTGCGGAGCGCTGAGCGCGCAGCCGAGCGCGTCGAACGCGCGGCGGCGCCGCCGCTGCCGCCGGTGGCCCAGATGCCGCCGCCACCGCCCCCGGCTGCCCCGCCGCCCGCAGCGGCCGATTCGAGCGCCGAAGCCAATCTGGCCGAGATGGCGCAACGGCTCGAGGCCGCGCTGCGGCGTCCATCAGCCGATCCGTCGGCTGCTCCGGTCTCGGGTCCCCCGGCGCTCCGGGCGGCCGCGCGCAGCGAGCCGCCTGCGGCGCAAACCGCGCCGGTCAAGACCAGCTTCGAGAATCTGGAGGACGAGATGGCCTCGCTGCTCGGACGTCCGAAGTCGTCTCAGTGAGATCGCTGCTTCCCCCGCGTAGAGTTGTCTTCACCGCTGTTCTGACTGCCGCCGGTTTACTGGCGGGACGTGCTGCTGCGCAGGACATCAGCATCAATCTCGGCGCCGGCGGTGGCGGCGTCACCGAACGCGCGGTCCAACTGATCGCGCTGCTCACGGTGTTGTCGATCGCGCCGTCGATCCTGATCATGATGACGTCGTTCACGCGCATCGTCGTCGTGCTGTCGCTGCTGCGCACGGCGATGGGCACAGCGACCGCGCCGCCCAACTCGGTCATCATCGCGCTCGCGATGTTCCTCACGGCGTTCGTGATGGGCCCGGTGCTGCAGAAATCCTATGATGACGGCATCCGGCCCCTGGTGGAGAACCAGATCGGCGTCGAGGACGCGCTGCAGCGCGCCTCGGTGCCGCTGCGCGGCTTCATGCAGAAGAACGTGCGCGAGAAGGACCTGAAGCTGTTCATGGACCTCTCCGGCGAGCCGCCGCCGGCGACGCCCGACGACCTGTCGCTGCGCATCCTGGTGCCGGCTTTCATGATCTCCGAGCTCAAACGCGCCTTCGAGATCGGTTTCCTGCTGTTCCTGCCCTTCCTGATCATCGACCTCGTGGTCGCCTCGGTCCTGATGTCGATGGGCATGATGATGCTGCCGCCGGTCGTGGTGTCGCTGCCGTTCAAGCTGATCTTCTTCGTGCTGGTCGACGGCTGGTCGCTGGTGGCCGGCAGCCTGGTGCAGAGCTACGGCGGGTAGGTTTCACCTCTCGGTGTGAGCGAAAGGCAGTCGGTCGTGACTTTCCATTGACACGTGCCCTCGATCAGTTCGCCCGGATTGGGCTTGCGATGGGGCGCGATGTGGGGGAGCCGCGCAACTCGATGCGAGCTCGCTGTATGATGTGCCAGCCACCGCTCGAACCAAGCGCGGCCATGATCGCCGCCACAATGAGATCCGGCCATGCCGTGCCGGTGCCGAACACACCGGCTGCGGCCGCGAGTACGGCGACGTTGCCGATCGCATCGTTCCGGGAGCAGATCCAGACCGACCTCATATTCGCGTCGCCGATCCGGAAGCGGTAGAGCATGAGGGCCACGCCCGCATTGGCGACAAGGGCGAGCATGCCGACGATCCCCATCGCCTTCGCCTCCGGGAGGGTGCCGGTCATTGCGTGCCAGACAGTGGAGGCAAGGACAAGGACGCCAAGCAGGACGAGCGACCAGCCCTTCAGAAGGGCGGCGCGCGCTCGCCAGCTCAGCGCCAGTCCCGCCACTCCGAGGCTGATCGCATAGTTGGCCGTATCACCGAGGAAGTCGATCGCGTCCGCCTGCAGCGAGGCCGACCCGGCCGCCACGCCTGCTGCGATCTCCGTCAAAAACATGGCTCCGTTGATAGCCAACGCAATCCAGAGCGCACGACGCCAGCGGGGGCTGTCCAGTTCCCTCGGAGGGGAAGAGGAACAGCAGTCGTCATGACAACCAGGCATATCGTCGCCTCTTACAAGATGATGCGACGTCCTATATGGACCCTGTAGCCACTATAGGGTCAAGCCATGTCACGACTGACCATCGGAGACCTCGCGAAGCGGACCGGCACCAAGGTCGAAACGATCCGCTATTATGAGCGGATCGGCCTGCTACCTCTTCCGGCGAGAACCGAGGGCAATTACCGAGCCTATGACAACGACCAACTGGGGCGACTGAGCTTCATCCGGCGTGCCCGCGACTTGGGCTTCTCCATCGACCAGGTCCGTGACCTGCTGGACCTCGCCGATCAGCGAGACCGCTCGTGCGACGCGGTCGACGTCATCGCCGGCCAACACCTGGCAGAGATCGAACGCAAGATCGCGGACCTCGTGGCGCTGCGCGACGAGCTTGCCGATGTCATCGGGCGCTGCAAGCACGGCACCGTTGCCGACTGCCGCATCATCGAAGCACTTGCGCCACATCGCTCTGACTGAACGAACGAGACAATGGCCGCTCCACCGGCGTCGCAAGGCAGTCTCGAGCTTTCGTCTGGACGCGCGTCGGGCGGATTGCGGACAGTATCGCGATGAGCTCGGCTTCGGCCTGGTCGGCTCATCTGGTGGCTCTCCGGCTCTGCGTGTGGCGCCGAAATCAACGGCCGGCGATCGCCTGCTTGACGCCCTGGATGCGCGGCAAGGCGCCGGTCGCTTCCGACGGGGCCTTCGCGGCGTCCTTGCCGCCGTCCGGCCCTTTGCCGGTGGCATCGGGGAAGCGCGCCCGCATGTCGCGGAGGAAGCCGTCGAGCGTGTCGACACTCGCGGCCATCTTCGCGATCTGCGCGAATTCGGCGCTGGAACCGCTCGCCGGCTTGCTGGCGACGTCGAACGCGATCTTGTCCGCCTCGCCGGTCATCAGCGGCGCATATTTCTCGCGGAAGCGGGCGAGGCCGATGGCGTCGTCGGCAAGCGCATAGCCGACCACGGCGCGCAGGATGTCGCCGCGCTCCGCCGGATTGAGCGGGCGGAAATCGCGCCAGCGATCGCCGTAGTAGAGCTCGATCTGCTCGGACGCCTCGCGCCAGCGCCGCGACGCCCAGTAGATGTCGGAGCGCAGCCGGATCGCCTCGCGGCCGCCGATGTTGCTGATGATGTCCAGCCCGAGGTCGTAACGACCGATGTCACTGTTGGCGCGCGCCTCCAAGAGCAGCCGCTGCTGGCGCAGCTCGCCCGAGAGATCGGCGATGCGGGTGGTGCGCAGCGCCTCGATGGCGCGGTCCGGCTTGCGGTTGGTGAGGTAGACCATGGCGAGACGCGCGGCGACCTGGGCGCGCGCCGCACCTTCGAGGCGGTGGTCGACCTGGTATTGCAGAAGCTCGGCGGCCTGATCGAGCAGATCGATGCCGACCAGGCGGTCGGCGAGCTTGCGGATCATCTCGTCGCCGCGGCGGCCGATCGGAGTCAGCTCGCGAAACCCGTAGAAGATGCTGAGCGCATCGACCGGCGGAAGCTCGTCGGCCTTGCCGCTCAGGAACAACTGCGAGAACAGGCGGGAGGCTGCATCCTGGGCCTGCCGCGCCAAGTCGGAGTTGGGCATCAGGCGGGTGGCCTGGCGAGCGGCCTCGAGCGAGTCCGCGTAGCGCCCGGCCTCCTCGTAGAGCTGCGCCATCATCTGCAACGTCTGCACCTCGATGGCGTCGCCGCGCCAGATCACCTGCAAGGTCTCCAGCTCCTTCAACGCGTCGGGCGGCTTGATCTCGCCGCGCTTCTGCAGAAGCTTGATCTCGAGCAGCTTGGCCTCCGCGGCCGCCATGCGGTCGTCGGAATTGACGGCGAAGCGATAGTCGTCGAGCGCATCCTTCTCCTGCGCCATCGCCTCGGCGAGTCGGCCGCGCAGCACGGCGATGTCGGGCTTCATGTCCGCGGGCACGCCGATCACGTCGAGCTCGGCGCGCCGCTTCGCGGCGCCGGCGAAATCCTTGATCTCGAGCGCCGACTTCATCGCGTCAGCGATCACGACGCGCTGCAGGTCGAGCGGCAGCGAGGCGATGGCGAACTCGACGTTCTTCAGCTTCTCGCGCGCGTCCGCGAACTTGCCCTGCCGGGCGAAGGCGAGGCCCTTCCACATCTGGGAGTCGAAATTGTTCCCGATCGACGGCGTGGCGAGATCCTTGAGCCCCTGGTCCGGCCGGCCCATCAGGATGCTCGCCACCGCGTGGATCATCAGCATGGCGGTCTCGTCGGTGCGCGGGTCGGCGTCGGAGATCATCAGATTGGTGACACCGCGCGCTTCCGGATACATCGCTCGCGCCATGTAGAAGCGCGCCAGCGCCAGCCGCGCCTGCGCCCGCCGCTCCGGCTCGGCGTTGGCCGCGGCCTTGATCAGGAGATCCTCGCGCGGCACGAACGGCTGGGTCTGGTTCTGCTGCCATTCGTCGATGTCGAACATCGGCCTGACAGCGGTCGGCGCCCGCTCCGGCGAGAAGCCGATCGACGACAGCGTCAGCCCGCCCGGCCGGCCCAGGATCACCTTGTCGGGCGCGATCTCGACGGCCACGTCATCCGAATTCGGACGCACCGCGATGCCGTGAATGGAATCGAGCAGCGACAGATCGACGAAATCCTGGCGCTTGATGAAGCCGCGGATCGGCGGCGGCGCCGTCACGACCAGCAGCGTGTCGCCGGCATCCGGGTCGGTCACCCGGTGCAGCATGCCGGCTCCGGGATTGGCGAGCGGCACCATCACATTGGCAAGCGCGGGATCGGTGACGTTGCGCATCACCATCAGCGGCTGCTGATTGGCCTGGCCCTTGTCGGCGAACGACAGCATCCAGCTGCGCCCGCCATCATCGCTGCCGAGCGAATGCATCTGCGGGCGGTTGAGCCGGATCCGGATGGCCTGCCCGTTCTCGAGCGACATCCTGTTGACCTCGCCGATGATGGCGCCGCCCTTGGCGCGGATGGGTTCGACGTCGACGGGCTTGGTCGAATCGAACACCATCCATACCGTATCGCCGCGGCGGAACAGCGCCGCTGGCGTGACCTGGCCGAAGCCGAAGGTGAGCCGCAGGCCCTCACTGTCGCGCAGGGCCTCCAGGGTGGCGGCTCCATTGGCTGCCTTCTCGGCCGGCTTGGTTTCGGCAGGCTTGGTTTCGGCCGACTTGGTCTCGGCAGACTTGGTCTCGACGGGCTTGGCGGCTTCGGCTTTGCCGGCCTCCGGCTTCATCGCCTCGGGCTTCGCTGGTTCGGATCTGGCGGCTTCAGGCGCAGCAGCTTCAGGCTTGGCGGCCTCGGGCGCGGCTTCGGCCTTCGCGGCGGCGGGCGCGGCAACAGCCGCTGCCGACGGCGCCGGCTGGGCTGCGGGCTCGGTGGCCGGCGCCGCGACCGCAGGCGCCGGCTTGGCCTCCGTCTTCATCTCCTTGGCGATGGTGTCGGAGGTCGGCGGCACGATCTCGGGCTGCGCAGCCTGCTTCGGCTTGTCGCCATTGGGTTTGCTGCCGTTGGGTTTGTCGGCCGCGGCTGCCTTGGCGCCCGGCAGCGTGTCCGAGGAGACTGCGGAGACCTTCTTGTCCGGCTGCTGATAGGCGACGTCGATGTTGTAGTTCTTCTCCTCGCGGAAGGCGCGAACGTCGACCTCGCCGACCAGGCCGAGCTCGACGACGGTCCTGCTGCCGTCGATGCGCTGGTTGATCGCGGCGACGTTCGGCGGCGCGACGAGCTTGGCGTCGGCGAGATCGAAGGACAGCGGCGCGGTGAAGAACAGCGACAGCTTCTGGTCGTTGAGCACCGAGGAGATACCGACGCCGTCGGGGATCTCGAACACGAAGCGCACGAAGGTCGGCTGCACCAGCGCGCGCACGCGGATCGGCGGCCGCTTCTTCGATTCCGCCTCGGCGCGCTGCAGCCGCAGCGCCTTCTCGGCGGCGCGCGCGCGCTCGGCGAGCTCGCGCACGACCTCGGCCGGCAGCGGCGGCGGCGGGCCGGTCCAGCTGTCGGGCAACAGGTCGATGAAGACGCGTTCGCCCGCGGTCATGGTGTTGACGCGGACCTTGCGCGACAGCGACAACCGCAGCGCCGAGCCGTCGGGGTCGCCGCGGGCCGATGAGATATAGTCGGGCGCAGCATCCACCCAGCGGTCGATCGGAACGGTGGCGGCGCGATCGAACCTGATCAGCAGAATCGAGCCGGCGGTGGTGACGTCGGCGCTGACGTCCTCGGCGAATTTCAGCACCAGCCGCGCATAGCCGTCCTGAGCCGACAGGCTCGCCTCGCCCGGCACCGGCGCAGCGCCTGCCGCGACCGTGGACAGCACCAGACCAATGACGATGGCCGACAGCAGGGCAAGGCCGGCGCGCGCCCGTGCGCGGGCCTTCGACCGCAATCCAATGGGAGTCGTGCGCGCCATGGTCACAAGCTTCCGGTTCGACATCCGCAACTTGACGGATACGCCTGCCCCGCCACGCCGGAAATCTAGGTGCCGGCGTTTAAGGGCGCATTAAACATGCGGCTCAATTGCTCTTCACAGGCACGATCTTGCCCTCGATCTTCGGCAGCTCGGCGCTGGTCTCGGGCCTGTCGGCGCCGGCCCGGCGCGCGAGCTCGACGGTGAGCCGCTCGGCGGCCTCCGGCGTCATCAGACCGAGAATGTCCGACATCTTGCGCGGGGCGATCTGCGAGGCGATCTCGATCAGCACCGACATCTCGAGCCGGTCGAACACCTTGGCGGCATCCTTCGGCTTCATGCCCTCGTACATCGTGACGATGCTCTTGAAGCGGGCGTTGTCGGCCTCGGTCTTGGCGGCCTGCGCGCCGGAGATGCGGCCCTCGATCGCCTTCATCTCCTCGGTCTTGGACTGGATGCGCTGCTCGGCGGCGCGCAGCAGGCTCTCGCGGATGTCGATCTCGCGCGCGCGCGCGTCGAGCTCCTGGCGACGCGACTGCAGCCGCTCGAGGATCGCCTTCTCCGCCGGCGACACCTGCTGCTGGTTCTCCTCGGGCTTGATCACCACGCCCTCGGGCTTGGTGTCGGGAGCGGCGGGCTTGGGCGCCTCCTCCTTCTTCTCCTTCGGCGCGCCGTGCGTGGAGCCGGTGACGATGTCGTTGTCCTCGCGGCCGGGATAGCCCAGGTTCTCCTGGGCCCAGGACCGCTTGGTCGGGTGAGGGTCATAGTCGAAAACGTAGCCGCCATCGATCACGAGGCCGGCCACCTTCAGGACCGCAAGGCAGGCCACCGCGATCAGGACGACGGGAATGACGCGGATGTTACGAAACGCATTCATGCGGCAAGGCCACCAGTCCTTCGACGTTCGGAGAATGCCTGGGCCGCGGCGGCAACCGCCTTGGCACTGGAGACGCGCACCGGCTCGGTCGTGATCGCCGGCACCGGCGCAGGCGCAGGGGCCGGCTCCGGCGCGGCTTCAGGCGAGGTGATGGGTCGCGCGGCGCTGGCGATGCGCGACAGCCGGCGCACCACGCCGTCGCTCTCGGCGAGCTGCTTGCGCAACTGGTCGGACATCTGCGTCGCGGCGGCGAGCTGATTGCCGAGATTGTCGTTGACGTCGCGCACCGCGAGCTTGAGGCCGCCGATCGCCCGCTCGGCGATCTCGGTCGCGGTGATCAGCTCCGCGATCACGGCCTTGAGCGAATGCTCGTCCGCCTTCAGCCGCTTGAGCCTGGAATTCAGCAGCATGCAATAGCCGATGGTCAGCACGAGAAGGACCGCCACCAGGCTTTCGATGATCAATCCGAGGGAGTGGTTCATTGGGCCTCCATCAACTTGTTCTGGCCTTCTGCGCCTTCGAACATCGCAAGCGTCGTATTCGGCTTGCGCAAATTCTTGGTGACACGGATCGCGACGCGGTCGCCGACCCGCCCCATCCGCCCCTCCGTCAGCATGGTGCTGCCGCAGCGGACCGCGACCAGCGCATCGGGACGGATGTCGAGCGGCAGGGTGTCGCCGACCTTCAGCTTCATGAGCTGCTTCAGCGGCACGTCGGCCTCGTAGAGCACGGCGTCGACGGCGATCTCGGCCTTGGCGATCTCGGTGGCGAAGTGGCCTTCCCAGACGGGATCGCGGCCGAACTTCTCACCCATGAACATCTGCAACAGCACCGGCCGGATCGGCTCGATCGTCGCGTAGGGCAGCAGCAGCTCGATGTTGCCGCCGCGATCTTCCATGTCGATCCGCAGCTTCACCAGGATCGCGGCATTGGCGGGCCGGCTGATCGCGGCGAAACGCGGATTGGTCTCGAGCCGGTCGATGGTAAAGCGCACCGGCGACAGCGGCCGGAACGCCTGCTCGGCATCGCTCAGCACCACCTCGATCAGGCGCTTGACCAGGTTGGTCTCGATCGTCGTGTAGGGGCGACCCTCGACGCGGAGCTGGGTGTTGCCGCGGCGGCCGCCGAGCAGCACGTCGATGATCGAATAGATCAGGGTCGAGTCGACGGTGGCGAGCCCGAAATTCTCCCACTCCTCCGCCTTGAACACGCTGAGCACGGCGGGCAGCGGGATCGAGTTCATGTAGTCGCCGAAGCGCACCGAGGTGATGCGATCGAGCGAGACCTCGACGTTGTCGGAGGTGAAGTTGCGCAAGGACGTCGTCATCAGCCGCACCAGGCGGTCGAAGACGATTTCGAGCATCGGCAGACGCTCGTAGGAGACCATCGCCGAATCGATGATCGCGCGAATGCCGGAATGGTCGTCGAGACTGACCTCGCCGGCGGTGAAGCCGAGGAGATTGTCGATCTCCTCCTGCGACAGCACCCGCTCGCCGCCGTTCTTGGTGGCGCCGAAATCGCGGCTGCCGTCCTCGACCATCGCGGCCCATTGCAGGGCCATCGATTCGGTGAGTTCATTGGCTGCTGCGGCTTCCGCGGCCTCTGTGGGATCCTCCGAGTCGAGCGAGGCTTCCCATTGCGCGGCTATCGCATCCTGGTCGACTTGATCGTTGCCCGCCATGATCGTTGAGCTTCTTTGCCTTACTGGACCACGATTTCCTTGAACAACACCGCGTTGACCTGGTTGGGCGCCAGCGCGACGTTGACCCGCTTGGTGAGCTCCTCCTTGAGCCGGAACAGGCCCGCCGAGCCGTTGAGGTCGCTCGGCCGGAGCTCGCGCAAGTACGTCTGGAAGATGTCGGTGACGCGCGGCAGCGTCGGCTTGATCGACTCGACCTGCTTCTCCTCCTTCACCTCGAGCACGATCTTCACTTTCAGATATTGGACGCGGTCACCGGGATTGCCGACCAGGTTGACGAGAAGGTCCGGCACCTCGACGAAGGCCGGCGGCTTCGGCGGCGGCGCCGCCTCGGCGTGATGCTCGTCGTTCTTGTGGCTGAAGAAGAAGAAATAGGCCGCACCACCGACGCCGAGCAGCGCCAGCGCGCCGACGACCATGATGATCAGCTTGAGCTTGCTCTTCGGCGAGCCTGCTTGCTCCTCGCCTTCGCCTGCTCCGGCGTCGTTCTCGGCCATAGCTTTCGGATCCTTCCGGAAAATCGAGCCGATGCCGCCAGAAAGCTTAATGACGCGAAACCAACGCTCCCAGCGCATCTGCGCTTTGTTGAGTGAACGCTACGGTAACAATGGTTAACGGAAGCTTTCTTTTGCCGAGGCGGTGGGAAAATCTTGCCGGGCAATTATGGTTAGCGAGACGTTATTGCCGGGCGTTTCGGACGCCATCGAAACTCTAATTCATTGATAAGAATACGATTTTCATAGTGGCACGGCTTTCGCTGTACCCCTTGCGAACCCGCCGGCTTGGGAGAGCTGAACGGTTCGTTGAAGACCCGGTCGAGACCGCCTTGGGAGAGGTGCCGCGAACGGGATTCGTTAAGAGGGGAGATCGACCGGTGGAGAACGCGCTTCTCATCGGATTGTCGCGACAGATGGTGCTGGAGCGGCAACTCGACGTCGTTGCCAACAACGTCGCCAACGTCAACACCAACGGCTTCAAGGCCGATCAGCAGCTGTTCGAGGAGTATCTCTCCTCCGGCGCGCACGAAGACAATTTTCCGGGCGCCGCCCGCAGGGTGTCCTATGTCCAGGACCGCGGCACCTATCGCGACTTCTCGCAGGGCTCGATGCAGCGCACCGGCAACGCGCTCGACGTCGCCGTCACGGGCGACGGCTTCCTGACGGTGCAGACCGCGGCCGGCGAGCGCTACACCCGCGACGGCAATCTGCACATGAACAATCTCGGCCAGCTCGTCACCGCCGCCGGTGACCTCGTGCTCGGCACCGGCGGTCCGATCGTGTTTCAGCCGACCGACCACGACATCAACATCTCGCCCGACGGCACCGTGACGGTGGTCGAGGGCGTCAACCGCACCGACTCGATCCGCGGCAAGCTGCGCATTGTCAACTTCGCCGATCCGCAGGCCGCGCAGAAGCAGGGCAACAACCTCTACGCCGCCGCCGGCGGCGCCATCCCGCAGCAGGACACCAAGTCGACCGTGCAGCAGGGCTACATCGAGAAGTCGAACGTCAGCGCGGTCGGCGAGATGAGCAAGATGGTCGAAGTGATGCGCGCCTACACCCAGGTCGCCAACATGCTCCAGGTCCAGAGCGACCTGCGCAAGAACGCGATCGAGAAACTCGCCGACGTTCCGGCCTGACAGATCTTGAAGGAGACGTGACATGCAGGCGCTTCACACCGCTGCGACCGGAATGGCGGCACAGGAACTCAACGTTCAGGTGATCTCCAACAACATCGCCAACCTGCGCACCACCGGCTTCAAGAAGCAGACGGTGGCGTTCCAGGACCTGATCTACGAGCACATGCGCCGCGTCGGCGCGCAGTCGTCGGACCAGGGCACGATCCTGCCCGTCGGCATCGACATCGGCGGCGGCGTCAAGACCGTCGGCACGCCGCGCTCGATGACGCAGGGCACTCTGTCGCAGACCGGCAACGATCTCGACCTCGCGATCTCTGGCGAGGGCTTCTTCAAGGTGCTGATGCCCGACGGCACCTTCCAGTACACCCGCGACGGCACCTTCCAGATGGACAATCAGGGCCGCATCGTTACCGCCCAGGGCAACCCGGTGCAGCCGACCATCACGATCCCGCAGAACGCCTCGGGCATCACCGTCAACGCGCAGGGCCAGGTCTCGGTGACGCTGCCGGGCTCGACCACCTCGAACATCATCGGCCAGCTCCAGGTCACCCGCTTCATCAACAAGGCCGGCCTGCAGCCGGTCGGCAACAACCAGTTCACCGACACCCCCTCCTCCGGGCCGCCGCAGGACGGCGTCGCCAACCAGGACGGTCTCGGCAGCATCACCCAGGGCAGCCTGGAGCAGGCCAATGTCGACGTCGTCAGCGAGATGAGCGAGCTGATCGCCGCGCAGCGCGCCTACGAGATGAACGCCAAGGTCATCTCGGCCGCGGACCAGATGCTGCAGTCGACCACTGCGCTGTTCCGCTGAGGTTCGAAGGGAGATCACCGTCATGACCCGTACCGTCCGTCCCTTCGTTCTTGCGGCCGCCCTGCTCGCCTCGACTGCGCTATCGGCGCTGGCCGGCGAGGCCGACGACCAGATCAAGGCGCCCGTGCTGCGCTCCACCGTGAACGTCACCGGCGACATCGTTCGCGTCGGCGACCTGATCGACAATGCGGGCGTCGCGGCCAACATCGCCGTCTACCGCGCGCCCGACCTCGGCACGACCGGCGTGCTGCCGGCCGCGCAGGTGATCGCGACCCTGCGCACCCACCAGGTGATCGGCGTCGAGGTCCGCGACATCAAGGAGGTCGCGGTCACGCGGCTGGCGCGCGCCGTCGACGCCAAGGAGATCAGCACGACGGTGGCCCAGGCGCTCGATCACCGCAACGGACTTGGCGATGCCGCCAACCTCAGCATCAGCTTCGACCAGCCGGTGCAGGACCTCAAATTCGAGGCCTCGACGTCGGGCACGCTGGCGCCGACCAGCGTCCGGTTCGACCCGCGCAGCGGCCGCTTCGACATCACCTTGGAGCTCGGCCATGCCAATGGCGCGAGCCCGACCAAGCTGCGCTACACCGGCACGGCGATCGAAACCGTCGAGGCCGTGGTGCTGACCCGCAACATCGACCGCAACGAGATGATCCGCTCAGGCGACCTGCAGACCGAGCGGCGGCCGCGCGCCGAGCTCGGCGGCGGCGACCCCGCCACGCGCGAGCTCGCGGTGGGCATGCAGATGCGCCGCCCGGCGCGCGCGGGCCAGGCGCTGAAGACCACCGACCTCGCCAAGCCCGACCTCGTGCAGCGCGACCAGGCGGTCACGCTGATCTTCCAGACCGCCGGCATCTATCTCACCACGCGCGGCAAGGCGCTGGAGTCGGGCACCGAAGGCGACGTCGTCAGCGTGCTCAATCTGCAGTCCAAGCGCACCGTGACCGGTCGCGTTTCGGGTCGCGGGCAGGTCTCCGTCGACATCGCCGTCGCCAAGCCGGCGCAGACCTCCGAAGCCGACATCGCCGCACCCGTCGCCGTCGCCAGCCGCCTTCCCACCTCCGCCACCCCGAAAGCCGAGTAAGTTTCATGTCGAAGTTCAAGTTTGATGATCGGGGCGTCTCGAGCCTGCGCCGGGTCGCGCTGATCTCGGTTTCCTTCGCGGTGCTGTCGATCGCCGGCGGATGCTCCTCGATCGACCGTCTCAGCCAGATTGGCGAGCGGCCGAAGCTGACGGAGATCGACAATCCGACCACGCAGCCGGGCTACAAGCCGGTGCAGATGCCGATGCCGAAGCCTGAAACCGTGTCCTACGCGCCGAACTCGCTGTGGCGCAACGGCTCGCGCGCCTTCTTCAAGGACCAGCGCGCCCGTCAGGTCGGCGACCTCCTGACCGTCACGGTCAGCATCTCCGACAAGGCTAATTTCGCCAACGAGACCCAGCGCAGCCGCACCAACAAGGAGGATTCGGGCATCACCGACTTCATCGGCGCGAAGACGCTCGGCGTGCAGGCGCAGAAGGTGCTGCCCGGCCGCATCCTGACTGCCGACGGCACCTCGTCCTCGGACGGCAAGGGCACGATCCAGCGGTCGGAGTCCTTGACCACCAGCGTCGCCGCGGTCGTGACGCAGGTGCTGCCGAACGGCAACCTCGTCGTCGAAGGCAAGCAGGAGATCCGGGTCAACTACGAGATCCGCGAGCTGATCGTGGCCGGCATCGTGCGGCCCGAGGACATCCAGAGCGACAACACCATCGACTCCACCAAGATCGCCCAGGCCCGCATCTCCTACGGCGGCCGCGGCCAGATCTCCGACGTCCAGCAGCCGCGCTACGGCCAGCAGGTGATGGATATCCTGCTGCCGTTCTGAGGCAAACCTCAGCATCAATGACCGGGCGGAGCCCGCCCGGTCGCTCAGGAAGCCGCCCATGCGATGACCTCGCAAGGCGCAAATCGAAACGAGGACCAGGACACACGACCGAAATCCCTCCCCGCGCGAGAGGGTCGGACAAGGGATGGCCGAGCGCGATATGGGTCACGGCGCATGACCCCCGCAGCCGCCGCCCTTCTCTGAAAACGAGCTCCCACATTGCCCAATGCGAACCTAGGCGCGGCGGGTGATGTATACGCGGCCTCCGGTAGCTCCCCTGCCGGAGGCCGCGTTCGTTTTGGCTGTCACACCCGAGCTGACGGACCCCAGCTCAAGACGTTCCGGCCCTACCTCGGCTCACCCGAACGTCGCCTCGACCACACCGAGGCCGTCCAGCTCCATCCTTACCCGGTCGCCGGCCTTGAGCCAGATCGTCTTGACCAGGCTGCCGGTCAGGACGAACTGCCCGGCCTCGAGCCCGTCACCACTGGCGGCGAGATGATTGGCAAGCCAGGCCAGCGCATGGACAGGATGTCCCAGCACATCCGCGCCAGTGCCCTCGCCGACCAAGGTGCCGTTGACGATGGCACGGCCCTGCACCGCGGCCAAGTCCGCTACGGCAGCGCGTGGGAGCGCAGGGCCGAGGACACAGCCGGCAGCAAAGAAATCGTCGGCGACGAGCGTCGGCGCGCCCAGCGTCTGCCATTGCACATAACGGTCGTCGACGATCTCGATCGCCGCGTGACAGTCGCCGATCGCCTCGACGACACGATCCATGGTGAACGGCGCGTCCAACGGCAGCAGGTCGTGCTTGAGCCGCACGGCGATCTCGCATTCGACGCCCACGCGGACGAAGTCGGCCGTGCGCAGTTCGACACCTGTCTGGTGAATACCGGACGCGAACACTCCGCCGGAACAGGGATGCGGAATGCCAAGATAGTCCTGCATCACCTTGCTGGTGCAGCCGATCTTGTAGCCGGCGAAGTCACCGGCCTGTTCGGCGAGCAGCCAATGGACTTCGCGCTGGATCTCATAGCCGGCAGCTTCATCCTTCGGCTGAAGCTGAGGCGGCAGAGCCCCCAAGGGCGCCCGTTGCTTGCGGGCATCTACGATCAGTCGCGCAGCGGAAAGTATCTCGTCTGCTCCCATGGCCCTTCAACTCCCTTGGCCCGCGGTCCGAACCGGCATCGCAGGATCTATGGTGAACGGATTGTTTATAAACGAGTTTTGGGCTCCCATCTCAGCTTCATCAACAATTTGAGACGGCGCGGCCGCAGCGCAAGCGGCTCGTTCAACCGATTTCACGTTTCACGATGCCGAGTTCGAGCAGACTTTCCGCAGTGGCGACGATCGCGTCCTCGTTGGAGCGCGAACTCCAGCCGCGCAGACGCCGCGCCTTGTCGACGCCCGCCTCGCTTGGACTTCGGGCGAGGCCATGTCGGGACCAGCCGCGCAGCGTTTCGCGCGCCGGCGCTCAGCTCGCCTCCGTTGCGGCCACCGAACTCTCGCCAGGCGTCTTGAGCCAGGGCAACTCGAACTGGCAGGTCAGCCCGCTCTCGGCAAACGTCCGCTGCAGATGCCTGACCGTGCGGGTCAGCAGCCGGCTGCCGAAGCCGACCACTGGCGGCTCCGTTGCCGGCGGGCCGCCGCTTTCCTGCCAGCGAACATGCAGCGCGTCCTGCGCCAACGACCAGCTGACATCGACGTGGCCGTCGGGCGTGGTGAGCGCGCCATATTTGCTGGCGTTGCAGGCCATCTCGTGGATGACGAGAGCCAGCTGCGTCGTCAGCTCGACCGGAACCAGGATGGCGGGGCCGCTGGTGGCGAGTTGATCCGGTGTGCTGGCGAACGGCACGACCTGACTCCTGATGAGGGCGGCGAGATCGGCGCCCTGCCAGTCGTTCTCGGCAAGGCTCGTGTGCGCCGTCGCCAGCGCATGCAGGCGCGACGTGAAATCGCGGACCTTGGCGTCGTGCCGCGGCAGCAGCTGATGCGCCAGCGATTGCACCACGGCAAGGCTGTTCTTGACGCGATGTGCCAGCTCATGCACGAGCAGCTCGCGCTTGCGGTCGGCTTCCTTCGCGGCCGTGACGTCGATGTTGACGCCGATCATGTACGGATCGCCGCCGCCCTCGCCGCCCAACATGCGGGCGCGCGCCTCGATCCAGCGGATCGAGCCGTCGGGCAGCGGCACCCGCCATTCCGAATCGAGCTCCCCGGTTGTCAGCGCCTGCTTGTTGTCCCGGTCGGCACGCGCCTGGTCCTCGGGATGCACCAGCGCCAGCCAGGCGTCATAGGTCCCGGGGAACGTGCCCGGCGCAAGTCCATAGAGCTCTTCGATCTCATCGGACCAGTGGCTGGCGCCGGATCTGCCGTCCCAGGTAAAGGTGCCAAGCCGTCCGTATTTCGCGGCGAGTTTGAGCTGCCCGGCCGTGCGCGACGCATCGTCCCTGGCTTGGGCGAGCATCCCGAAATTCTCCTGGATGACGCGTGCACTCTCCGCCTGCGCCTTTTCGGCCGCAGCTAGTCGGGCGTTGAGCGCCCGGACCTCCGGGGGATCGGAGGGCGCGGCCTCGCCGGGGATGGCGCGCTTGACGGCGATGCTTTCGAGCGGCCGGGCGATGCTTCGGCCGATGCCGGCCGCCAGCAGCAGCGCCAGGGCACAGATCGTCGTCGCCACGATGGTTGCGGTCTGGACCGTCGAGGAGATCGCCTGGGCGAAAGCCGCCTGCTTGATGCCGACCCCGACAGTCCAGTCGCTCAGTTGGGGACGCGCATTGGCGTTGATGATCCGATCGCCCTCGATCGACGGAAACTCCGCGATCCCCTCAGCCTTGGCAGTCGCCCGCCATCCGGCCGACGCCGGCTGCCCGGTCGAGGTCGCGTTCTTCGGGATGCGCGAAATGTAGCGGCCCTGGCCGTCCATGATGCCGACCAGCCAGTCGGCCGGCAGCTGCTGCTGGGCCAGCAGCCGGGTGTAGTTCGCGGCTGGCATGGCAATCGAAAGGCAGCGGAACGGCTTGCCGTCCCTGAAGACGGGGACATCGACGGTCGCCACCCACGCGCCGGAATTGGGACCGGTGAAGATGTCGGAGATCGACGGCCTTCCGGACTGAAAAGCGCGCTCCTGCGAGCCCCAGCCTTCGGGCGCGCGCTCGCCGAGCGGCTTACCCGGCGTCGCCCCGGTGTTGAGCAGGATGCGGCCGCTCGCGTCCGACACGATGATCCAGCCTTCGCCGCTGACCGCACCGACGCGGCGCGCCTCCGCCTCGAAGTTGCTGAGATCGGCGGCACTGAGATCCGGAGACTTGCCCAGCACCTCGGCGAGCGCGATGTAACGCCGCAATTCGGCGTCGACGGCACCGGAGATCGTCTGCGCGGCATAGGACAGGCCGCGCCGGATCGAGGCGTCGGCGGATTGCGCCATCGATACGATGACATAGGCGATCAGCCCGACGCAGGGCAGGAACAGAATGCCGGCCAGGAGAAGGAGGCGCCCCTTGATGCTCAAGGCGCCATAGGAACGCTGCATCGTTGCCAGCGCGCCCCTGGCTATGTCCGGCTCGCCCATGATTCCCCGCGGCGTTCCGAGATGGAACCGCCGATAATTCAGCAGACGCGAAAAAGTTCCGGACGCTTGGAAAACCAACAGCGCTCGCGGTCGTGCCGGCATCGCCGGCCCGCAGACCGCTCAGGTGACGAGACACTCGACCTCGCGCACACCGGCGCCGTCTCAGCAACAGACGCTGCGGCCGCACCCGGCAAGCGGCCGCAATCCCCGCTCGTTCAGGTCAATGTCGCGACCTACTCGTCGCGATAGACCTTTTCACGCTTCTCGTGGCGTTCCTGCGCCTCCACCGACAGCGTCGCAATGGGACGGGCCTCGAGCCGCTTCAGCGAAATCGGCTCGCCGGTCTCCTCGCAATAACCGTAGGTGTTGTCCTCGATGCGCTGGAGCGCCGCGTCGATCTTGGAGATCAGCTTGCGCTGGCGGTCACGGGCGCGAAGCTCGATCGCCCGATCGGTCTCCGACGACGCGCGGTCGGCGAGGTCCGGATGGTTCACGTTCTCCTCCTGCAGAGCCTGCAGGGTGAGCTTCGATTCGCGCAGGATCTCCTCCTTCCATGCCAGCAGCTTGGCGCGGAAATAGTCGCGCTGGCGTTCGTTCATGAAAGGCTCTTTTTCGGAAGGTTTGTAGTTCTTCAACTTTTCCAAGGTCAGCCCATCTGTACGTGCTGGCGCCGGTTTCGGCACCGGCGGACGGAATACGCCCGTTCGCGGCCGCGTTATATAGCGGCCTCATGTGACAGACAATATTTCCATCGGCACGGGCGCCCCGCCGTTCGGGCCGTTGCACAGGCAAATTCGGCCCCAGCCGGCGGGACGCCGTGGACGGCGTCAGTAACCGACCGTGAAACGGGCCCGCCGGTGGGCTGGACGCTCGATTTCGTCGGCCATCGCGACCGCGAAGTCCTCGAAGGTGACGAAGCTCTTGCCGTCGGCATCGACCAGCAGCTGATCCGTTCCGAGCCGGAACTTGCCCGTCCGGGGGCCGAAATCGATCATCGCAGAGGGCGACAGGAAGGTCCAATCGAGCTCCTTCTCCTGGCGCAGGCGGTCGAGGAACGCGGCGCCCTTCTCCGCTTCGGCCTTGTAGGCGGCCGGAAAGCCGGGCGTCGTCACCAGCCGCACACCCGGCGCGACCTCGAGCGAGCCGGCGCCGCCGACCACGAGGTAACGCGATACGCCGGAGTCCTTGGCCGCCCCGATCAGGGTCTCGACATCGCTGGCCGAGAAATGGATCGCGCTGATCGCGACGTCATGGCCGGCCCAGAGTTTCGCCAGCGCGGCGCGGTCGTTGGCGTCCCCCCGCACCGCCGTGACGTTGGCGTGCTTCTCGATCTTGTCCGGGTTGCGGGCAATGCCGGTGACCTGGTGGCCGCGGCTGGCCAGCTCGGCGGTGATGCGGGACCCGGCACGGCCGGAGGCGCCGGCGACGGCGATCTTCATGGGGAAACTCCTATGTTCGAGATCACGAGGTCGGATCCGAGGTCTGGACGAAGCCGCCTCGGTATCCGATAGTGACTAGATAGCGGAACGAATGCTGGTGTTAAGAGCGCACTTTAAGATCACCTGGTCACGCCGGAGTAACCGATGAGAGCCGCGAACGTCTATTCGGCCGACTGCCCAACGCGACAGATCCTGGATCGCGTCGGCGACAAATGGGCCGTGCTGATCCTGATCCTGCTGCGCAACGAACCCTTGCGCTTCAATCAGTTGCGGCGGTCGATCGAAGGGATTTCGCAGAAGATGCTGTCCCAGGTGCTGAAGAGCCTGGAGCGCGACGGCCTGGTGCGGCGGCGCGCGATCGCGACCGTCCCGGTCACCGTCGAATATTCGATCACGCCGCTCGGGCTGACGCTCGCCGCCGCGGTCGATCCGCTGCGCGACTGGGCCGAGCGTCATCTCAAGGAGGTCACCGCCGCGCAGCGCCGCTACGACGCGCAGCAGCCGTCGAAGGCGGCTTGAAACGCGCGATGCGTCTCAGCCCCGCCCGGCCTTGGCGAGCTCGACCTCGACGCGCAGCTCGATCTCGGAGAGGATCGCATCCAGTCCCGGGTCGCCCGAGGTCTGCTTCAGGTCGGCCGCGGCATCGCGAAGCCGCAGCGCCATCGCAGTGTCGAGCTTGCCGGACAGCAGCGTCAGCTTGAGATCATCGAGCACGTCGAGCGCGCGCTTGCCGCGCTGGACCGAGCGCTTGCGGCGCTCCGCCGGCTCCTCCTCGATGCCCTGCAGCGCCAGCAGCGCATCGATGTTCGCCGTCTGCTTCGGCGCGAGGGTCGCGCGCGTGTCCTGCGTGGTGCCGACGTCAGGCAGCTTGAAGCCGCTGGACGAGGTCTTCCGCGTGGAGCTGGTCGACGAGCCCAGGGTCGTGCCGTTCGGTCCGTAGATGCGCATCGATGGCTCCCGCAAGCTTCGCGTGTCGAGCGGGAGATTGGCTCCGCCGTGGTTAACGGTGCGTAAACGGCCCGGCAAATTCTGCCGGGGCGGCAGCTTCGTTCCCCCGGAGTAACCCTGGACCGCGACAAAGCTTCGAGTCGATTTCACACTCTTTCAATGAGTTAGCCCGGAGCATCGCTGTGGCACGGCCCTCGCATAGTTAATGCCGATCATGCGGTCATGGGAGTGGCCGAGTGATCACTTGAAGAGTTCGAGGGGAGCATAGGATGCGACGCGTCCGAACTACGCGCCTGTTTCAGGTCGCCTGCGCCGCGGTGCTGGCGCTGGCATCTACCGTCATGTCTGCGAATGCGACCTCGCGGATCAAGGATCTCGCCAATATCGAGGGCGTGCGCCAGAACCAGCTGATCGGCTACGGCCTCGTGGTCGGCCTCAACGGCACCGGCGATACGCTGAACAACATTCCGTTCACCAAGCAGTCGCTGCAGGCGATGCTCGAGCGCATGGGCGTCAACATCCGCGGCGCCACCATCCGCACCGGCAACGTCGCCGCTGTCATGGTCACCGGAAACCTGCCGCCATTCGCCACGCAAGGCACGCGCATGGACGTGACGGTCTCCGCGCTCGGCGACGCCAAGAACCTGCAGGGCGGCACCCTGCTCGTCACCCCGCTGCTCGGCGCCGACGGCAACGTCTATGCGGTGGCGCAGGGCTCGCTCGCGATCTCCGGTTTCCAGGCCGAGGGCGAGGCCGCCAAGATCGTGCGCGGCGTGCCGACGGTCGGCCGCATCGCCAACGGCGCCATCATCGAGCGCGAGATCGAGTTCGCGCTGAACCGGCTGCCGAACGTGCGGCTTGCGCTGCGCAACGCCGACTTCACCACCGCCAAGCGCATCGCGGCCGCGGTCAATGATTTCCTCGGCGTCAAGACTGCCGAGCCGATCGATCCGTCGACGGTGCAGCTGAGCATCCCGCCGGAGTTCAAGGGCAACGTCGTCGCCCTGCTGACCGAGATCGAGCAGCTGCAGGTCGACCCGGATCTCGCCGCCAAGATCGTCATCGACGAGCGCTCCGGCATCATCGTGATGGGTCGCGACGTGCGTGTGGCGACCGTCGCCGTGGCCCAGGGCAACCTCACCGTCACGATCTCCGAAAGTCCGCAGGTCAGCCAGCCCAATCCGCTGTCGCGCGGCCGCACCGTGGTCACGCCGCGCACCAGCGTCGGCGTCACCGAGGAAGGCAAGAAGTTCGCGGTCGTCAGGGACGGCGTGTCATTGCAGCAACTGGTCGACGGCCTCAACGGCCTCGGCATCGGCCCCCGCGACCTGATCAGCATCCTGCAGGCCATCAAGGCGGCCGGCGCGATCGAAGCCGACATCGAGGTGATGTGATGGCGACGTCCTTCATCGACTCCTATCATGGCCGCGTCGCTCTCAGCATGCCGACGGCCGCGGCCGTCACCGCGCCGCGCACCGATCTCGATCTCGCGGCGGCTCTGACCAAGGTCTCGCCCAAGGCACAGGCCAGGGCCAAGGCGACGGCAACCGACTTCGAAGCCATGTTCCTCAACAGCATGTTCTCGCAGATGACCAGCGGCGTGAAGGGCGAAGGTCCGTTCGGCGACACGCCGGGCACCGGCGTCTGGCGCTCGATGCTGACGGAGCAATATTCCAAGAACTTCGCCAAGGCCGGCGGCGTCGGCATCTCAAACGACGTCTTCCGCACTCTCATCCTGCAACAGGCCGGCAGCAGCTCCGGCGCCAACGGCAAAGCGTAGATGTTCGCGTGACGAGCGCGTGGGCGGCAAACGCTCACGCCGAAGGGAGTTATGAAATGACCGCACAGGGACAAGCGAAGAAGACGACCTACACGGCCGCCACCAGCGCCGCAGAGGCACGCGCGCTCGCCGACGAGATGGTGAGCGTCATGAGCGAGCTGATCGCGGTCATCGAGCAGGAGACCGAACTGGTCCGCGCCGGCAAGCTGCGCGAAGGCATGGCGTACGGCCCCAAGAAGACCGAGCTGTCCCGCCACTACGTCACGACCGTGGGCCGCCTCAAGGCGAGCCAGAATTTCATGAAGCAGACCGCGCCGGAGCTGCTCGCCACCCTGCATCGTCACCACGACACCTTTCGCGCCATGCTGCAGGTGAACCTGACCGTGCTGGCGACGGCGCACGCGATCTCGGAAAAGATCGTGCGCGGCGTCAATGCCGAGGTTCAGCGCAAGAACATCCCCAGCACCTATACCGCCGGCGGCCGCCGCGCCGCCCCGGGCGCACGGCACCTCACCCCGCTCGCCGTCAGCCGGACGCTCTGAGCCTCACCGCCAGCCCCCATCTGCATCGCAGCGCCGCGCCGCCTCGAGGGCCGCGCGGCCGCCGCCGTTTAACGCTCGGATAAGCTTAAAAGGCCGGCGCGAATCACAACGCGGTGTTCATCCTATTTCCTAACATAACGTTGATTGGTCATCGGCATAGTTGCAAGCGGGATGGGTTGGGAATTGACTCGATGGCCATGAGGAGGCTGCCATGAGTTCCGATTTCAGCGTAAGACCGGTAGGGACGCCTGCGTCCGTTCCGATAATTCCGCCGTCGAGCCAGGCGGTGGTGAGCGCTGTTCCGACGGACCTTCCTCCCAGCCAGACCGTGACCGCGGCCGAGCCCGGCGTCCCCGTGCGCAACGACATCCCGGTCAACATCGCAAACGATCTGTCCGTGTCACGCCAAGCCTATTACGATCGCGCCGCTGCCGCTCTGGTGTTCCAGGTGGTCAACCGCAAGACCGACCAGGTCGTGACCCAATATCCAGATGAGGCCGTGCTGCGCCGCCGGGCCTACTTCAACACGCTCGACCTGCAGAAGGATATGCAGAAGGCGGACGTGCCGCGCGTCGTGGCGACCGATCGCACTGCCTGAGCCCCCGCGGAACCGGGCCGCTTCATTCCGCCGCCCGCACGCCGCCCCACCGGGCGGCGTTGCCGTATCGAGCCGGGCAGCTTTGCCGGATCAACGGCTCCGTAGCGCGTAGGCGGTGTCGAGATAGGTCTGGCCCGAGGCGGCGTCGATGACCACGTTCTTGATCTGGGCCTTGCCGTTGCCGGTCGGCGTGAACTTCGTATCGCCGATCCTGAACGCATGAGACCGGGAACGACTTCCCCTTGGCATGTCTTCCGCTCCAGCCGCCCCGATATAGAGCGTCGGATAGACGGCCACGAATCTGCCGTTGCTTCGCGCCGTACTGAGCAGGTTCGACTTGTAGGACGCGGACAGGATGCTGGTGATATCGGTCACGACGACGCGCCTCCCGCCCTGCCCCCGACGGTCAGCTCCGCCCGGACAACCCCGCGGCGATGTGGCAGTTGATGTCGATCAGCGACTTGAGCTTCGCCGGATCCGGGTCCATCTGCATCTCGATCGTCTGCTTCATCACGAACACGCCGATATTTGCGATGTTCTGGCGGATGTCGAGCGGATTCGGATTGTCGTCCGCCTCCATCGCGCTCATGAAGATCGTCCACAAGCGACGATTGAAGAGCAGAGCCTTGTACATGTTGCGATCAGGGCCGTTCCAATTGGCCTGGACTTCCTGCAGCTGCCGTGCCGCTTTCAACAGAGCCTGAGCTTCGATCTCCCGTGGTGATGCCGTCGTCTGCGACGTGCGGGCATAGGCTTGAGCGGCATATGACATCAACTACTCCGGACTGACGCAGGGACACGACCAAACTGCTCAGGTTTTGTACTTTGTGTGCCTTTAAAATATGGTTAGCGGCCGTTAGCGGAATTTGTTTCGTAGCGTCACGGAGCACCGCAAATCGCTTTGTTTGGTGCACCTCTTAATTTCTTGCGAACGCAGTGATTCAAAATGTCCGGACGAAGATCGTACGTTGTTCATCCCGCCCGAGCGGCGCGAACTACACGAACAACGGCATTCTCACAGAGCTCACTCACTGCCCCGACATCGAACGGAGACCAATACCGGCACGCTCGGCATAGCCTAACGCAGAAGCGGCGGGCATAGCCCGCCGCTTCGATGAGATGTTATTCCGGTACGTTCGCGCGTCAGCGCAGCAGCTGCAGCACGCTCGCCTGCGACTGATTGGCCAGCGCGAGCGCGGAGACCGCGATCGACTGACGGGTCGACAGCGCCTGGCTGTTGGCAGCCTCTTCGTTGGTGTCGGCCAAGGTCAAGTTCGACGAGCCGGTCTGCAGCACGTTAATCAGGTTCTTGTTGAAGTCCTGACGGATCTGCACGATCGAGAGGTTCGAACCGAGCGACGACGCTTCAGAGCGGATCGCGGTCGATGCACTGTTCAAGGTCGTGAGCACCTTGTTGGCCGAGTTGCTGTCGAGGAAGTCGCTTCCGACCACCAGCGCCGACAGGCCGAGACCGGTGCTGTTGAAGGTCACGCCGGTGATGTTCAGCGTGGACCGTCCGGTCTCGTTGAACACCAACTTGAGCGTGTCGCCGTTGAGCAGGTTGATGCCGTTGAACGAGGCGTCTTGCGCCGTGGTGTTGATCTGCGCCAGGACGTTGTTGTACTGCGCGATCAGGCCGGCACGCGTCGTCTGAGAGTTGGTGTCGGCCACCGGGGTCGAGGCCGTCACGCCGTTGAAGGCCATGCTGGCCGCGGTCGAAGAGCCGGCGACCGCGCCGATCGTCGACGATGCCGCTTCGTTGGTGGTGAGGATCGTAAGCTGGCCCGTCGTGCTCAGGCTGGCCTGCAGGTTGTTAGCCGCGAGCGCCGTATTGAGCTGTGCCAGCGTCGAGATCTGCGAAGCACCTGTGCCGAACGTTATGTTCGTCGCGACGCCGCCCCCTGTCGAGGCAATTGTCAGCGTCTGTCCTGTCAAGGCTGGCGGATTTCGTGTGGTCGTGCCGGCGGTCAATCCGAGCTTGGCCAGGGCCGTGCCCGATACTGTCAGATCCTGCGCCGTGCCTGTCGCCAGCTGGATCTTGCCCGCCGCCACCGTGGACGGCGTTGCGGTGGCTCCGGTCACCGAATCGATGGCAGCCAGGAGGTTGCTGACGGTGTCGCCGACGCCGATATTGGTACCGGCCGAGACCGAGCCGGCCACGAAGGTGAACACGACACCGTTGACCACGAGCGTATCGCCGGTGGTGACGCTGCTCGCCAGGTCGTTCGAGGTCGAGCTCGCCGTACCCGACAGCCTGGTGGATCCGGTGATCGCAACGGCCGAGCTGAGGTTGTCGTTGTTGACCGTGCTGCCGGTCACGAAATTGTTTGAGGAGCTGCCGAGCAGGTTGTTCGCCGTCGCCCCGGAGATGACCGCGGAGGTCACGCTCGACTTGGTGGTGTATCCCGTCGGCGCCTGAAGCACTTGGCTTGCGATCGATTTGGCGCTGTCGACAAGCTTCTGAAGTGAGGTGAGACCGGTATTCGCAGCCTGGAGAACCTGGACACCGTTGCCGATGCTGTCGAGCAGATTCGCAATGTCGCTCGCGCGGTTGTTGAGCGATTGCGAGGTGAAGAATTCGGTGGGGTTATCGAGCGCCGTGTTGACCTTGTTGCCGGTGGCCAGGTTGTTTTGAGTCGTGGCCAGCAGCGATGCGGTGTTTTGCAGCGCCAGCAGGTTTTGGCGAACCGAAGCCGAGAGAACGATACCGGACATGTGTGTGAAACCTTCCTAGTTATTCACCAGGGGGTTCTAGTCCACCCACTTTTAAAACATGGTTAATGGCACTTTAAATTTCTTGCTTAACGACTGGTTGCGATCCTTGGCTCCGCTCGCCTCCGGTTCCAGACCAGTATTGATACGGGCCGGACGGCCAAACCAGGCGAAAAAAAGCGGCGGGGTTTCCCCCGCCGCCTTGGTCGTCGAGATGCGATGCTTGTGGATCAGCGCAGCAGCTGCAGCACGCTCGCCTGCGACTGGTTGGCGAGCGACAGCGCGGACACCGCGATCGACTGACGGGTCGACAGCGCCTGGCTGTTGGCCGCTTCCTCGTTGGTGTCGGCCAGCGTCAGGTTCGACGAGCCGGTCTGCAGCACGTTGATCAGGTTCTTGTTGAAGTCCTGACGGATCTGCACCACCGACAGGTTCGAACCCAGCGTGGAGGCTTCCGACCGCAGCGTCGAGCTCGCCGAGTTCAACAGGGTGATCACCTTGTTCGCCGAGTTGTTGTCGAGGAAGTCGGTGCCCGAGGTGAGGTTCGACAGGCCAAGACCGCCAGTGTTGAAGGTCACACCGGTGATCGAGAGCGTTGACTTGCCGTTCTCGTTGAAGGTCAGCTTCAGCGTATCGCCGTTCAGCAGGTTGACACCGTTGAACGAGGCGTCGGCCGCGGTGGTGTTGATCTGCGCCAGCACGTTGTTGTACTGCGAGACCAAGCTCGCGCGCTGCGTCTGCGCGGTCGCATCCGCCACCGGAGCCGCCGCGGTCAGACCGTTGAAGGCCTGGCTGGATGCAGCCGACGTACCGCCGATCGCACCGATCGTGGCCGAAGCCGCGTCGTTGGTCGTGGTGATCGAGATCTTGCCGGTGGTATCGATCGAGGCTTGCAGGTTGTTGGCCGCGAGCTTGGTGTTGAGATCGTTCAGCGACTTGACCTGCCCTGTCCCTAGACCGAACGTGACACTCGTCGCCGTGCCTCCCCCTGTCGCGCCGATCGTCAAGGTCTGACCTGACAAGCCGTCGCCGACAGCAGTCAGCCCGAGCTTGCCCAAGGTGCCGGTGCTGCCCGAGAGCGTCAATCCCGCCGCCGGCGGCGTCAAGGTGATCGCACCCGCCGTGATCGACGCGGTGACGCCGGTCTGGGTCTGGATCGCCGACAGCAGGTTGCTGACGCTGTCGCCGATGCCGATGCTGGTGCCCGTCGAGGACGTGCCGGTGATGAAGGTGAAGGTGGTGCCGTTGACGACCAGCGTCTCACCGGAGGTGATGCCGGAGGCGAGGTTGTTCGACGCGGTGCCTGCCGTGCCCGACAGCTTGGTCGAGCCGGTGATCGCCACCGCGCTCGAGGTATTGTCGTTGTTCACGACCGAGCCGGTCACAGCCGTCGAGCTGGAGCCGAGCAGGTCGGTGGCGGTCGCGCCGGTCAGAGCCGCCGAGGTCACGCTCGACTTGGTGGAGTAGCCCAC